>NZ_VCKW01000184.1 GCF_005889715.1 Actinomadura soli | reverse complement strand
CCCCAGGCGTCCCCAGTGCCGCCGCTGCCGGCCGACTCGGGCCCACCGGCGCGCAAGGGCAGGCTGGCGACGTTCGTCCGCGGACGGTGGCTCAGGACGATCCCCGGCCGCATCGGCACGCACGTCGCCCTGTGCCTGGCCGCCATCCTCGCGCTGCTCGTCGTCATGAACGTCGCGATCGGGAACGCGCGCGACTCCGTCCAGACGATCGGGCACGACGCGGGCCCGCAGGTCGTCGCGACCGGCACGCTGTACTTCGCGCTCAGCGACATGGACGCGCAGATCTCCAACATCCTGCTGATCGGCCGCGAGCACGGCCTCGGCATCGGGTACGACGAGTCGCTGCGCGTCTACGAGCGCCGCCGCGCGGAGGCCGACGCCGCCGCCGTGATGGCCGCGCAGCTCGCCGGACGCGACCCCGCCCTACGGCGGACCGTCCAGGAGGTCCTCGACGGCCTCGGCAAGTACGAGCGGCTCGTCGGTCAGGCCATGAAGCTGGACGAGCAGGCCGCCCACGCCCCGGGCCAGCTGCCGCCGGACGTCATCGACGCCTACCGCCAGGCGACCGACCTGATGAGGACGCAGCTCCTGCCCAAGGCGTACAACATCACCCTCGACACGGGCGCGCACGTCCGGCAGTCGTACGAGACGAAACGCTCGGCGGTGCTCGCGGGCCGCACCTGGGTCGCCGTCACGGGCCTGATCGTCCTGCTTTTCCTGGTCGCGACGCAGCTCTACCTGGCGCGGACGTTCCGCCGCGTCCTCAACCCGGCGCTGGTGCTCGCGACGCTCGCCGCGCTCGCGCTCACCGGCGTCGGCGCGGCCCTCCTGACGGCCCAGGCCGGGCACATCAAGAAGGCCAAGGAGGACGGCTTCGACTCGATCCTGCAGCTGTCCAGGGCCCGCGCGATCAGCCACAGCGCGTTCGCCGACGAGAGCCGCTACCTCCTCGACCCAGGACGCGCCGACACCTACGAGCAGACCTACCTCGACAAGGCCCTGTCGGTCATCTACCCGGACATCGGCGACAAGCCCGTGAACCTGGAGAACTACTACGCGGGCCTTGAGCAGAAGCTCGGCCCGTACAAGCCCGGCCAGAAGGACGTCCCGTTCCTCGGCTTCTTCGGGGACGAGGCGCGCCGCATGGAGAAGGGCCGCGAGGCGGACGCGCTGCGGCGGACGCTCGACGGGTACCGGACCGTCCAGCGCAACGACGCGCAGATGCGGCGGCTCGCGTCGTCGGGGAACCGGGCGGGCGCCATCGAGATGCGGATGGGGCGCACCTCCGGCGCGATCCGCGACTTCGGCGCCTACGACAAGGCGCTGAGCGAGCTGACGGCCGTCCACCAGGACGTCTTCGACAAGGAGATCGAGGACGCGGACGGCGGCCTGCGCGGCTGGAAGGCGATCCCGGCCGGCGGCGCCGCCGCCATCGCCCTGCTGATCTTCGCGGGGGTCCGTCCCCGGCTGGCCGAGTTCCGCTGAAGGAGACGAACATGCGCGCCACCCCCCGGGCCCTTCGGGCCGCGGCCGCCGCCGCGGCCCTGGCCGCCCTCGCCGGGCTGCCGGGCTGCGGCCTCGGCGGCTCGGAGAAGGAGAGCATTTCCCACAAGGAGTCCCTCGTCATCGGCGTGAAGGAGGACCAGCCGGCCCTAGGCGTCAAACGCCCGGACGGGACGTACGAGGGCTTCGACGTCGACGTCGCCACCTACATCGCGGGCGAGCTGGGCGTCCCGAAGAGCCGCGTCACCTTCAGGACGACGAACTCGTCCGTCCGCGAGAAGGCGCTCGCCGACGGCACCGTCGACATGATCGTCGCGACGTACTCGATCACCGCGAAGCGCAAGATGGCGGTCACGTTCGGGGGCCCGTACTACGTCGCCCACCAGGACACCTTCGTCCGCGCCGACGCCGCCGCCATCAACGACGTGCGCGATCTGAAGGGCAAGCGGATCTGCGAGGTGACCGGCTCCAACTCGTGGCGCCGCGTCATCGAGGAGCGCAAGGTCGCGGCGCAGCCGGTCACCGTGAACACCTACGGGGCCTGCATGGACGCGCTCGCCGCCGGACGCCTCGACGCCGTGTCGACCGACGACCTGATCCTCGCCGGATTCGCCGCCGGCCGCCCCGGACGGATGATCAACGCGCCGTTCACGGACGAGAAGTACGGCGTCGGCCTCAGGAAGGGCGACCTGAAGGGCTGCGAGGAGGTCAACCGCGCCATCACCCGCATGTACCAGGACGGCACGGCCCGGCGCCTGCTGAACAAGTGGTTCGGCAGGTCGGGCCTCATGCTGAACACCAGCGTCCCCCAGTTCGAGGGCTGCAGCTGAGACGGCGGGTCAGGAACGGGTGGTGGACGACGGGAGCGCGCTCAACGCCTCGCGGAGCGTGTCGTAGATCGGGATGAACTTGTCGATCCCGGTGATGTGGAAGACCCGCTGGACCCGCGGCGGCAGCGCGACCAGCGCGACGACGGTGCCGTGCTCGGTGGCGCGGCGGTTGGCGGCGACGATCGCGTTCAGGCCCGTCGAGTCGCAGAACGTGACCTCGCGCATGTCGACGACCATGGGCTCACCGGAGTCCACGACCTCGAACAGCGCCTCCTCGAAGCGCGTGCGGGACACCACGTCGATGTCTCCGTGCACGCGTACGAGAGTGCAGCGTTCGTCGCGCATCAGGTTGATGTCGAAGTCCATGGTCACCTCACGCCCCACTCCGGTGGTACCCGGCCATCTCAGGTGACTCCTCAGGATTGCGCACCCGTGCCCGCATTCCAAGCTCTTCCCGGGAAAAGGACCAGGTCGCCCGGTGGCGCCACGGACCGTAACACGACCGACGGCACCCCCGGTACCCTCTCCAGACACTACCCGACGGGACCATCCGGCGCGTCCCGCCGCGTCCCGGGACAACCAGGAAACGTCACAATAACTTACTCAAGCGAAACTTACTACATAGTAAGGAATGGCGGATAAGCCCCGGTCCGACATGCTTGACCTGCGGTTGGCCAATTCCTGACCGGCCCCGCGCGTTGAAAGGCGGGCGCTGACCCGGAGCCGGATCGGCACAGACGTTACAGTGGCGGTGGGCGAATTCGGGAGGGCCGGGTGTTCTACACGTTCATGACGCGCGTGGTGCGTCCGATCCTGTGGCTGCTATTCCGCCCCCGCGTCGTCGGCGGCGAGAACGTGCCGAGCTACGGGCCGCTGATCGTGGCGAGCAACCACCTGTCGTTCATCGACAGCTTCATCATCCCCCTCGCCGTCCCGCGCCCGGTCACCTACATCGCCAAGGCCGCCTACTTCGAGGGCGGCGGGTTCAGGAAGGGCTTCGTCCGCTGGTTCCTCACCAACCTCGGGCACGTGCCCGTCCGGCGCGGCGCCAGGCGCGCCGCCATGGGCGCCCTTGAGCAGGCCGCCGAGGTCCTGGAGAACGCCGGCGCGTTCGCGATCTACCCCGAGGGCACCCGCTCCCCGGACGGACGGCTCTACCGCGGCCGCACCGGCATCGGCTGGCTCGTCCTGGAGTCGAACGCCCGCGTCCTGCCCGTCGCGCTGGAGGGCACCGAGAAGATCCAGCCGATCGGCGCGAACCTGCCGCGCGTGTTCGGCCCCCGGCCCACCGTCCGCATCGGCCCCCCGATGGACTTCTCCCACTACCGCGACCTGCCGCCCTCCAAGGCCCGCCGCGCCATCACCGACGAGATCGTCGAGACGATCCAGAAGATGTCCGGCCAGGAGTACGCCGCCGAGTACAACGACCGCGCCGAGCAAGGCTGACTCGGGGGCGATTCGTCCCGAAGGCGTGTCGTCCGCGGCGACTCGCCCCTTGTGCGCTTAGGGTCGCCGCCATGGCGCACAGGCTCCTCCCGATCGCTCTGCTGTCGACGGCCGCCGCGGTCACCGCGTGCGGCGGCGGCGGTGAACGCGCCCGTCCCGTGCACGGCACCGCCCCCGCCGAGATCGCGGGCGTCGGCTACACCGCCGACCAGCTCGCCCAGGCGCTCCTCGTCCGCGTCCCCGGCTACCGCCGCGCCGGCGAGCCGGACTCCGGCGAGTACGGGACGCTCAAGGCCGTCCAGAACGCCGCCAGGCTCCAGCGGGACACCGTCCTCGACAAGCCCCAGTGCGGGCCGGGCCGTCCCGGCGCCGATGTCGCCGCCGACGTCCCCGCGGCGCTCGTCACGTTCGCCAAGAAGGGCATGACCGTCACCGAGACGCTCATGGGCCTGCCCGCCGCCGACGCCGAGAAGCAGGTCAACGCCCGCGTCCCCGCCGACTGCCTGAGGTTCCGCACCAAGGTCGGCTCCCACCGCGCCGAACACCGCGTCGTCGAGACCCCGAAGGGCGAGATCGGCGAGGGCTCCCGCACCGTCGGCGTCGCCACCGTCAGCGGCAACGCCCGCACCCGCACCTGGTACGTCGTCTTCCGCGGCCGCCACTACCTGGCCACCATCACCCTCCACGGCCCCACCGCCACCCACACCGAAGCCGAGCGCCTGGCCCGGGCCTCCCGCCTCCAAGCCGGCAGGATCCTGCCCTAGCCCGTCCTCGCGGTGCACGTGGCGGGGGTTCCGGATAGGTTCGTTTTACGTTGCGCGGGGAGTGGCTCCGGGCGGTCGGACCAGGGAGTGCCGTTGATCGGTAAGGAGGGGCGGGTGACCGGCAGGGTCGCTCCCGGGACGGTCGGGGAGGTGATGATCCCGGTCCGCGGCGGGGTCGAGGCGTTCTACGCGCATCCCGTCGATCCGCGTGACGAGATCGTTGTCGGGACGATCGTCGTGGTGGTCGAGTACCACCCGCCGCGCACGGTCTACGTGGCGCCCGCGCTGGGGTTGTAGGGGCCCCGTCACCAGGAGGGGTCTCTGGGACGTTCCCCCAGAATAGAGCGCATCCAGGGGCGAACCAGGCGGTCGCCCGTTGCGTCTATTGGGAAACGCGGACGTGCCTGACCTCGGGGGCCGGCCGCCCACAACCGAAGAGGAGGCCGAATGCCCGTCGTCGTCATAGCGGTCGCAGCCGTCGTCGCACTCATCGTCCTGATCATCTTGTTCAAGCTGGTCTGGCGGGTCGCGGAGCCGAACGAGGCGCTGATCATTTCCGGGCTCGGCGCCAGGTCCAAGCCGATCGACGGCGTGGACAGCCTCGGGTTCAAGATCGTGACGGGCAAGGGGACCGCCGTCATGCCCGGGTTCCAGACGTCCCGGCGGCTGCGGCTGGACAGCCGCGCCTCCAACCTCGAAGTGAACTGCGTGACGCAGCAGGGCATCCCGGTCAAGGTCCGCGGCGTGGTCATCTACAAGGTCGGGGACGACTTCGTCTCGATCGCCAACGCCGCGCGCCGCTTCCTGGAGCAGCAGAAGTCGATGGACGGCGCCATCCACGAGCTGTTCACCGGCCACCTCCGCTCGATCATCGGCAACCTCACCGTCGAGGACCTCATCCTCAACCGGGAGCGGCTCACGTCCGAGACCCGCGGGTCGGCCGCCGACGAGATGAGCAAGCTCGGCCTGATCGTGGACTCGCTGCAGATACAGGAGATCGACGACGAGACCGGCTACATCCGCAACCTCGGCCGCCCGCACGCGGCCCGGGTCGCCGCCGCCGCCCGGATCGCGGAGGCCGAGCGCAACCAGGAGGCGACCGTCCGGGAGCAGGAGACCGAGCGGGAGAACGCGGCGGTCATCCGCGACACCGAGATGAAGAAGGCCGAGTACGACGGCCAGGTGCAGCAGGCCGCGCAGCAGGCCCGCCAGGAGGTCATCCTCAAGGAGACCCGCAACGCCGAGCTGGAGGCGGAGCGGACGGAGAAGCGGCTGGAGAGCGAGATCCGCAAGCCCGCCGACGCCCGCGCGTACGAGCAGGTCAAGCTGGCCGAGGCCGAGCGCGAGGAGCGCATCGCGCAGGCCCAGGCCGCGGCGACGGAGATCCAGCTCCGGGCGCAGCGCCAGGCGGAGGCGACCCGCCTGCTCGGTGACGCCGAGGCCCACGCGACCCGGCAGAAGGGCCTCGCCGAGGCCGAGGCGATCAAGGCCCGCGCGGAGGCGCTGGCCAAGAACACCGACGCCGTCATCGCGCAGCAGCTCGCCGAGCAGTGGCCGCAGATCGTCGAGGCGGGCGCGGGGGTGTTCGGCAACGTCGACAACATGGTCGTGCTGAACGGCGCCCAGGGCATCGAGGAGATGCTCGCCAAGGCGCTCACGCTCGGCGGCACCGGCCTCGGCGTGGCCCGCCAGCTCCTCGGCAACCTCAACGTCCCGGACGGCAACCCCCAGAACGGCCACACCCCGGCCGTCCCCGCGTCGGTGCCGGTGGAGGCCCCCAAGGAGCCCAAGGCAGACGACTGACCCCGCTGTCGCGTGACAGGCCCGGCCCTGAGCCGGGCCTTCCCATGTCTACGGGGCGGTGGCCGTCCCCCCAATAGACTTCCCCGCATGTCCGTCCCGCGGCTCGCCGTCTCCGTCGATCTTGTTGTGCTCACCGTGCGGGAGCAGCGGCTGTGCGCGCTGCGGTGGCGGCGCGACCGGGACCCCTACCTCGGGGCGTGGTCGCTGCCGGGCGGGTTCATCCAGCTCGACGAGGATCTCCCGGCGGCGGCGTCGCGGCTGATGGCGGAGCGGGCGGGGCTGGCGGACGTCCGGATCCACCTGGAGCAGCTCGCCACGTACGGGTATCCGGATCGTGACCCTCGGCAGCGGGTCGTGAGCGTCGCGTATCTCGGGCTGGCGCCCGATCTGCCCGCGTCCAGCCGCGCGCAGGTGCTGTGGACGGCCGTGGACGATCTCGTCCACCAGGACAGGGCGGCGTTCGACCACCGGCGGATCCTGTGCGACGGCATGGAGCGGGCGCGGGCGAAGCTGGAGTACACGTCGCTGGCCGCCGCTTTCTGCCCACCGGAATTTACTGTCGCGGAGTTGCGCCGGGTCTACGAGATCGTGTGGGGGACGAGCCTCGACCCGCGGAACTTCCACCGGAAGGTCACGGGGGCCGACCGGTTCCTCATCCCGACCGAGCGCACGACGACCCGGGACGGCGGCCGTCCGGCGCGGCTGTACCGGCGCGGGGACGCCGAGCAGCTGCGCCCGCCGATGCTCCGCCCCCGTGGACGCGATCTGGCCTCGTGATCTCGGCCTCTGTGCCAGGAATGCTGATCTACGCCCGTGAGCTGGGGGGATGTCCCGGGCATGACCGGACGGTTGCTATTTTCGCTGGCTATGAACGGTGAGTCGTCCGAAATGCTCAGCCTGCTCGTCCGGGACATCGGGGACGCCGGTGTCGCGGAGATGGCCGGGTCGCCGGGCCTGGCGGCGGCCGTCGACCAGCACGTGGCGGGCCTGCGGGAGGAACTCGGCGCGCCCGGCGAGCCGCCCGGCGAGCACGAGCTGATGGGCTACCTGCATGATTTCGCCGAAGACGCGTTCAACCGCGGCTGGTGGCCGGATAACACCCGGGACTGGGAGTTCGTCCGGATCGTGGCGGTTTGCTGGATGATGCGGGACGCTGCGTAGGCTGGGGATCATCACCCCTGTGCACTGCGAAAACTGGAGGACAACGGTGTCCGAGGCAACCACTCCGCGCTTCCGCTCCGTCCTCGACCGGTTCGTGGCTTACAAGCCCGGCAAGGTCGTGGTGTCGCCCGAGGGACGCTCGTTCAAGCTGTCGTCGAACGAGTCGCCGCACGGCCCCCTCCCGTCGGTCGTGGACGCGATCGGCGAGGCGGCGCGGAACGTCAACCGGTACCCGGACAACAACGCGACCGCGCTGACCGAGGCGATCGCGGCGTTCTGCGGCGTCCCCGCCGACCATGTGGCGGTCGGGTGCGGCTCGGTGGGCATGACGCAGATGCTGCTGGAGGCGGTCGCGGAGCCGGGCGCCGAGGTGGTGTACGCGTGGCGGTCGTTCGAGGCGTACCCGCTGCTGGTGTCGCTGTCGGGCGCGACGGCCGTGCAGGTGCCGCTGCGGGACGAGACGCACGACCTGTCCGCGATGGCCGCCGCGATCACCGACCGGACGCGGCTGATCTTCCTCTGCAACCCGAACAACCCGACGGGCACGGTCGTCCGGCGGGCGGAGATCGAGGCGTTCCTCGACCGCGTCCCGTCCGACTGCCTGGTGGTGCTGGACGAGGCGTACCGCGAGTACATCCGCGACGACGCCGTCCCGGACGGCCTCACCCTCTACGGCGACCGCCCGAACCTGGCCATCCTGCGGACGTTCTCCAAGGCGTACGGCCTCGCCGGGCTCCGGATCGGGTTCCTCGCCGCGCACCCGCTGGTGGCCGGGGCGATCCGCAAGACGTTCCTGCCGTTCAGCGTGAACTCGGTCGCGCAGGCGGCGGGCATCGCGTCCCTGGCGGCCAGGGACGAGCTGCTGGAGCGCGTCGAGGGGACGGTGAAGGAGCGCGACCGCGTCCGGGACGCCCTGATCGCCGACGGCTGGACGGTCCCCCCGACCGAGGCCAACTTCGTCTGGCTGCGCCTCGGCGCCCGGACGATGGAGTTCTCCGAAGCCTGCGACGCGCAGGGGGTCAGCGTCCGCCCGTTCCCCGGCGAGGGCGCCCGCGTCTCGATCGGCTCCCCGGAGGAGAACGACGCCTTCCTCGCGGTCGCGAAGACCTTCCCGCACCGCGACTGAACGCCCGCGATCGAGCGGGGAGCATGCCCCCGGACGCGGGTCGCGTCCGGGGGCATGCCGCGTCGCCCTCGTCAGCTTGTCTTGGCCGTGGGGCCGAGCTTCTCGACGATCAGGCGGTAGAGCTGGCGCGGACGGCCGGGCTGCGGCGTCCGGTTCGGGGGCAGGGGCCAGGCGAGGCCCTCCTCGACGAGGGTGCGCAGGAGGCGCCGCGCGGTGCGCGGGGTGACGCCGAGCATCTTGCCGGCGTTCTCCGCGTCGACGATCAGCGGCTGCTCCTGGTCGCCGAGCTTGTCGGCGAGCCGCGCGAGGATCTCCAGGCCCTTGGGTTTGGCCTGCGGCTGCGTGCGCGGCGGGGTGCGCGGCGCGGGGACGAGGGCCCGGCCGTCGCGGTCCAGGGCGAAGCCCTGGGCGCGCTGGGAGCTCTGGGAGCGGGCGAGGGCGGCGCGGGCGTGGTTCTCCGCCTCGTGCGCGGTGCGGCCCATGCCGATGCCGACCTCGATGGCGAGGCCGAGCTCCTCGCGGACGCGCTCGACGAACGGGGGCGTCCGGAACCCCTCGGTGGACGTGGTGACCGAGCCTCGGGTCGCGATGACGAGGTAGCTGTGGTCGTCCAGCGGCCAGACGGACGCGTTCATCCGGTGCGCCTCCTGCAGGAGGACGCGGTGGAGGGCGAGTTTCAGCTCGTCCCGCCAGTAGCGGGGGGTGACGCGGCGGGGCGTCTCGCGGAGGGTGGGGACGTCCACCAGCACGACGACGAGCTGGGACTCCTCCAGGCGGTGGTGCGCGCCGAGCAGCGCGGCGGTCTGCAGGGAGCTGCGGATGGCAGCCCCGGTGGGCCGGACCCGGATGGTCGGCACGCCGGCCATCTCCATCCGTTCCGCGGTGGCGTGCACGCACGTCATCGCGACGGTCGTCGCGCCGCGCCGCCACAGCCGCTCGTGGAACGCGGCGAGCGTGCCCGGCCCGGCGGCCTCCTCGCGCAGATGGACCTGCTCGGTGCCCAGGCTGATCTCGGAGTACGCCTCCTCGACCTCGGCACGGCCGAGCACGTCGATGCTCACCCTGGACGGGTCGAAGCGGTCGTCGAGTGAGGCCCGCAGTAACGCGCCCTGCAGCGCGGCACCGTTCAGCGGGACGTAGGTGGCGGGCATGGTGAGGACGCCCGCTTTGCGAGCGAAGTCGTAGGGGACGGGACTTGCGAACAGGCACACGTCCACGCCCGATCCCAGCCGCACGACCTTGTCGGCGGCCTCCTGCTCGTCTCGGTAGGCGGCGGCCACCAGCCGGCTTGGTACCGGCGTGGGGCCGTGGCCCATCAGCATGACCCTTTCGACCAGGTCATGGGGGCCCACGACGCCGATCGTGAGGTCGGGGGTGACCGACCCCGTTCGTGCGGCCGTCATCGATGATCGCTCGCTTCCGGTCCATCCTCTCGGCGGGGGTCCGGCCCCGACCACGCGTTCGCGCACGCTCCGCCCAACCGTTGACTCATGGCATGTAGCCCCTGCCTTCTGACCCAGCACCGCTCTTCACTGCCTCGTGGGCAGATCGGGTCAGGACGCCGTTGTGTGACGCTCAGACCCGAAATCGAATCAAGAGTGCTGCGAAAAAGTAACCTACGCGACCCCCTAGTCAGTAATTTGTCACCATTCGGCCAGCCATGATCCTGCATCTTCGGTCGTCCGAAGTTGAAAAACAAGACCCGAAATCATCCGTGGACGGCCGTTCTGGCGCTGTTGCGCACTGAGAAGACCCGCACGGTGCCGGTTTGGTTTACGCAAGGCCGAAACCCGTTCGTCCCGATGCCGATCGGGCCGGAAAGACGAGTGATCCGTTACAGACTGGCCGCCCGGCGGGGCCGGTGATTTTCTATCGCGTTACGGTCCGTCCGAACGGGACCGTTCCAGTGGTCTCTTCCCAGTTCAGCGAGACGCGGATAGGCGGGCCTGGGCGCCTTCTCGAAACTATGGGTGATCGAATGATCACCCATAGTTGGAGATTTCCCGGCCCGCCGTTACACGGTCCGTCAGGTGCTACTCCCGAGTTGGTCAGGACGGGGCCACATTCGGCCGATTCCCCGTCCCCGCCGAGAACCGCCTCGGGACGCGGCTGCCGGGTCGCTGGGGGCGCGGCCGCCGCGGGCTAGTCGGCCTCGCGGACGATCTCGGCGCCGAGCTGGGAGAGGCGCTCGGCGGTGTGGGCGTGGCCGCGGTCCAGGTAGTAGCCCGAGGTGATCGTCGTCTCGCCCTCGGCCGCGAGGCCCGCGAGGATGAGGGCGCTGCCGCAGCGCAGGTCGTGCGCCTCGACCTCGGCGCCGCGCAGGCCGCGCGGGCCGTTCACCTTGGCCCGGTTGCCGTCCACCTCGATGTCGGCGCCCATCTTGGTCAGCTCGTCGGCCAGCTTGAACCGGCCGTCGAAGATCCGCTCGTAGATGTAGGACGGCCCCTCGGCGAGGCAGGACAGCGCCATGATCGGCGACTGCAGGTCGGTGGCGAAGCCCGGGTACTCGTCGGTGATGACGTTGATCGGGCGCAGTGTCCGGTCGCGGCGGACCTGCAGCACCGCGCCCTGCTGGTGGAACTCCAGGCCCATCTGCTCCAGCTTGTCGGCCGCGACGCCGAGGTGCTCCAGCGAGGCGCCGACGAGGTTCAGGTCGCCGCCGGTGATCGCGGCGGCCATCACGAACACGCCCGCGTCGATCCGGTCGGGCATGACGGTGTGCTCGACGGCGGTCAGCTCGTCCACGCCCTCGACGGTGACGAACCCGGTGCCGCCCCCGCTGATCCGGGCGCCCATCGCCTGCAGGATCGTGATGTTGTCCAGGACCTCGGGCTCCAGCGCCGCGTTCTTGATCAGCGTGGTGCCGCGGGCGAGCGCCGCCGCCATGATCAGGTTCTCGGTGCCGGTGTGCGAGGGGGTGTCGCAGTAGAGCGTCCCGCCGCGCAGGTCGCCGGCCTTGATGTGGATGATGCCGTCGCCGTTGTCGGCCACGTGCTCGGTGACCGTGGCGCCCATCCGCTTGAAGCCGTTGTAGTGGAAGTCGAGGTTGCGGCTGCCGAGGTTGCAGCCGCCGACGCCCTCGATGACCGCCTCGCCGAGCCGGTGCAGCAGCGCGGGGACGAAGAGGAACGAGCCGCGGAACCGGGACGCGATGTCGGCGGGCAGCACCGGGCTGCTCAGCGAGGACGCGTCGATCACCAGGGTGCGCTCGGTCTCGTGCAGCTCGGCCTTGGCTCCCACGGCCCGCGCGAGCTCCACGGCGCGCCGGACGTCCTCGATGATCGGGACGTTGCGCAGGACGGTCCGGCCCTTGCAGGCCATCAGCGAGGCGCCGATCATCGGCAGGACGGCGTTCTTGGCGCCTTGGACGAATACGGTGCCGTGCAGCCGCCGGCCGCCGCGCACGCGATAACGAACCTCGTGGCCCATGCTCATGCCGCCTTACTCCTTCTCGGTGCGGATAGTTCCTGCAAGTGGGAGCACGAGGGCCGAGCGCGCCGAACGGTCCCCCCTCTGCGCCAACGCGACCCCAGTAAACCATCGGGCCGGGTGTGTCGGGCCCGGCCCGCGCCACGCGGGCATCAGTCTGTCCGTTGGGATGCCCGCGGGGCGGAGAAAGTTCAGCCTTCCCCGTTCGCGGCGAGGTAAAAGCCGTGATCAGGCGGGCTGGGCGACACCGCGATCAGGCGGGCGGGCCGGCCGCGGCTTCCAGGACCTCGACCGGGTCGCCGAGAGTGAGGGTCCCGAGACGGCGGGGCACGCAGTTCTGGCCGAACTGGATACCGCGGTCGCGGGTGCGGTAGGAGGCGAGCGTCCGCAGCGGCTCGCGGCCGCGCTCGCCGGTGTCCTGGTCGGTGGTGGTGACGACGCAGCGGCTGCACGGCCGGACGACCTCGATGAGGGTCTCGCCGATGCGCAGCAGGCGCGCGTCGTCCTCGCCGTAAGCGCCGAGCCCCTCGACGACGAGGCTCGGACGGAAACGGTTCATGGGGAGCGGCTCGTCCAGGCGGGCGTTGAGGTCGGCCAGGGACTCGGCGGAAATGAGCAGCAGCGGATAGCCGTCGGCGAACATCACCTCGCCGCCGCCATGGCGCGTGGGCCGGTGCCCGGTGAAGCGCACCAGCCGGCAGTCATGGCCGAGGACGGACGCGAACCATTCCGCCGCCTCCTCGCCCTGGTCGACCCCCTGGCATTCCTTCCGATGGACGGTCACGTCCAGGATTTCGCCGTCCTCCAGCGCTTTGTGGACGAGTGTCGACGCGGCGCCCGGCGCGTTCACGGTGAGGATCTCGCCGTCATAGGACGGACGCAGCAACGCCGTACCCGCGAGATCCCGCTGGGACAGGAATCGACCCTCAGGCGTGACGAGCATGAACTCGCGATCGAACGGCAGGCCCCTCGCGGTCAGTTCCGCGGCGCGCAGAGCGGTTCCGCCGCCGCCCTTGAGGGGGTAGGCGTTCAGTTCGACGAGCGTCGCCGTCAAGGTCCCTCCCGGTGGGTCGGCTCCAGGCGAGCGGTGGTTACTGGAGAGCGGCCAGGCGGTCGAAGACGGGGTTGAGGCGCTCGACGAAGCGCTCGGGGCGGCAGACGCCGTCCAGGCGCGCCTCGTCCAGCTTCAGGCCCGCCTCGGCGGCGTGCCTGCGCAACGTCTCGCGGAACGGGACCCCGCTCTCCCACGTCTCCATCGCGGCCTTCTGGACGAGCGGGTACGCCTCGTCGTCGCGCGACATCCCGGCCTCGACCAGCTCCAGCAGCACGGTCGAGGTGTAGATGAGGCCGCCGGTCGATTCGAGGTTGGCCAGCATCCGCGCCTCGTCCACGACAAGTCCGGACATGAGGCGGTTCGTCAGGTTCAGCATGTAGTCGAGGGCGATGGACGCGTCCGGCAGCGCGATCCGCTCGGTGGACGAGTGCGAGATGTCCCGCTCGTGCCACAGCGGAATGCCCTCCAGGACAGGGACGATCTGCCCGCGCACGATCCGCGCCATCCCGGCCAGCCGCTCCGAGATGATCGGGTTCTTCTTGTGCGGCATCGCCGACGAGCCCTTCTGGCCCTTCCCGAACGGCTCCCACAGCTCGCGGACCTCTGTCCGCTGCCCGTGCCTGACCTCCAGCGCGACCGCCTCGCACACCGTCGCCATGATCGCCAGCGTCGACACCCACTCGCTGATGCCGTCCCGCATCACGACCTGCGTCGACACGTCCGCGGGCCGGAGGCCGAGCTTGCGCGCGACGTGCAGCTCCACGGCCGGGTCGATGTTGGAGTACGTCCCGACCGCGCCGGAGATCGCCATCACGCCGACGGCCTCGCGGGCCCGCCGCAGCCGGTCCCGCGACCTGGCCATGGCGAACGCGAAGTCGGCGACCCGGTGGCCCCACACGTCGGGCTCGCCGTGGATGCCGTGCGTCCGCCCGACCCGCAGCGTCGCCCGGTGCGCCAGCGCGTGGTCGCGCAGGGTCGCGACGAGCGCGTCCGCCTTGGCGAGCAGGATGTCGGTGGCCTCGACGAGCTGCAGCGCCAGCGCCGTGTCGAGCAGGTCCGACGACGTCATCCCGAAGTGGACGTACCGGGCCGCCTCGCGGGGCTCGGTGTTGTCCGCCCACGCCGACAGGAACGCGATCACGTCGTGCTGCGTGACCGCCTCGATCGCGTGCACCGCCTCGGGCGTCGGCGGCGCCGCGTTCCGGACCGGCTCGACCACCTCCGGCGGGACCGTGCCGGCCTCGGCGTGGGCCTCGACCACCAGGGTCTCGACCTGGCACCACAGCTCGTACTTGTGCGCGTCGCTCCAGACGCGTCCCATTTCCGGAAGCGTGTACCGTTCGATCACCCGACGATTGTCCCAGGTCGACGGCCACGCCGTGCGCCCGGGGCTCGGGGTCTCAAGCGCTGGTGCGGGCCGCCTTGAGCGCGATGTCCGAGCGGTGGTGAGAGCCGCGCAGGCCGATCTTCGCGACCGCCTCGTAGGCGGCGCCGCGGGCCGCGCCCAGATCGGGGCCGGCGCCGACGACGTTGAGGACGCGCCCGCCCGACGCGACGAACCGCCCGTCCGCGTCGATCTTCGTGCCCGCGTGCAGCACGTACGCGCCCTCGACCGCGGCCGCCTCGTCCAGCCCGGTGATCTCGTCGCCCTTCACCGGCGCGGACGGGTACTCCTCGGCCGCCACGACCACGGTGACCGCCGCGCCCGGATGCCACTCGGGCCGGAACGCCGGGTCGAGACCGCCGAGCGCGCACGCCTGCAGGAGCTTGCCGATCGGGGTCGCCAGCCTGTCCAGGACGACCTGCGTCTCGGGATCGCCGAAACGCGCGTTGAACTCCACCACCTGCACGCCCCTGGACGTCAGCGACAGCCCCGCGTACAGGACGCCCACGTACGGGGTCTGGCGGCGGCGCAGCTCGTCCACGGCGGGCTGGACGACCCTGGACATGGCCTCGTCCACGAGCCCCGGCGGCGCCCACGGGAGCGGCGTGTACGCGCCCATCCCGCCCGTGTTGGGGCCCTCGTCGCCGTCGTAGGCGCGCTTGAAGTCCTGTGCGGGCAGCAGCGGGACGGCGTTCTCACCGTCGCACAGCGCGAACAGGGAGACCTCGGGACCGTCCAGGAACTCCTCGATCACCACCCGCTCGCATCCGGCGGCGTGCCGGGACGCGACCGCACGGTCCCCGGTGACGACGACGCCCTTGCCCGCCGCGAGCCCGTCGTCCTTCACCACGTAGGGCGGGCCGAACGCGTCGAGCGCCTCCTCCACCTGCGTCGTCGTGTCGCACACCCGCGAGTCGGCGGTCGGCACGCCCGCCTCCGCCATGATCTCCTTCGCGAACGCCTTGGACGCCTCGATCCGCGCGGCCGCGCGATCCGGCCCGAAGCACGGGATCCCGGCCCTGCGCAGAGCGTCGCCGACGCCCGCCACCAGCACCGCCTCCGGCCCGACCACCACGAGCTCGACCCGCAGCCGCTCCGCCAGCTCGGTCACCGCCGTCGGATCGGTGGGATCGAGCTGATGGTTGTCCGCGATCCCGGCCGTGCCCGGATTGCCCGGGGCGCAGTGGAGGGCGGTGACGGCATGGTCGCGGTGCAGGGCGCGGGCGAGCGCATGCTCGCGGCCACCCGATCCAAGGACGAGTACTCGCACGCCACGCGAGCTTACTGGCAGCAGCCACTGAGGCGGCCGTCACATCGGGGCCGTGTGAACCTCATCGATGCGGGCGGCGTCCTAAATGTCGGCTGGTAGGCTTCCACAGGCTTTACCGCATGCGGTGAGACGAGTGAAAGGAGGTGGTCGGGATGAGTCCTGGTGATCCTTGCAGTTCGCCGGAAAACCCTCACAGTCCGGGTAGGACTGTCCGACCGTCCGCCTTCATCCGGCGTCCGGCCACCGCTTCCGCGCGCTCCCTTCGCTGACCGGCCTGGGTCGAGCGCGCCACCGCGCGCGTGGCCGGCGGGTTAGGAGCACCCCCATGGCCATGACACGAGTCCGGCCGGGCCGCGCACTGTTCAAGACGCGCGGCCGCCCCACCGGCGTCCAGGCACCGCACCGCGGCTCCGCCGTCATCGACTGGGCCGCCTACATCGACGGGCACCGCGCCTCCACCGACACCATCGCCGACGCCGTCCGCCTCATCCGCGACGGCCGCCTCACCGCCGACGGCGACAGCGCCGGTTTCGTCTGGGTCGGCCTGCACGAGCCGTCCGCCGCCGAACTCACCGAGCTCGCCGAGGTCTTCGGCCTGCACCCGCTCGCCGTCGAGGACGCCATCCACGCCCACCAGCGGCCCAAGCTTGAGCGCTACGACGACGTCCACTTCGTCGTCATGAAGACCGTCGGCTACGTCTCCAGCGGCCCCGGCGGCGCCGAGGTCGTCGAGACCGGTGAAATCATGATCTTCTGCGGGCCGGACTTCGTCGTCACCGTCCGGCACGGCAAGCACGGCGCCCTCGGCCCCGTCCGCCGCGACCTGGAGCAGGACCCGGCCCGCCTCGCGCTCGGCCCCGCCGCCGTCCTGCACGCCGTCGCCGACCGCGTCGTGGACGGCTACGTCGGCGTCGCCGAAGCCGTCATGGAGGACATCGACGAGGTCGAAGAGGCCGTCTTCTCCCCCGAACGGACCGACGAGTCCCGCCGCATCTACCGCCTCAAGCGCGAGGTCATCCAGCTCAAGCGCGCCGTCGGCCCGCTCGCCGGCCCGCTGCGGCACCTGACGGGACGCCGCTTCGTCCCCGCCGAGATCAAGGAGTACCTGCGCGACGTCGAGGACCACCTCACCCGCGTCCGCGAGCAGGTCGAGGCGTACGACGAGCTCCTCAACCCGATCCTGCAGGCGCACATGACCCAGGTCACCGTCGCCGACAACCGGGACATGCGGAAGATCTCCGCCTGGGGCGCCATCTTCATGGTCCCCACCGCCATCGCGGGGATCTACGGGATGAACTTCGACTTCATGCCCGAGACCCAATGGCGCTTCGGCTACCCCATGATCCTCGGCGTCATCGCGACGGCCTGTCTAAGCCTCTACGGCGGCTTCCGCCGCAACGGCTGGTTGTAGTTAGCCCAGGGACCGGAGGCGGTCGGGGTAGTCGGTCACTATGGCGTCTACGCCGTATTTGGTGAAGCGGGTCATGTCTTCGGGGGCGTTGACCGTCCAGACGATGACGGGGAGTCCTGCGGCGTGGGCCTGGTCTACCAGGGCGGGGGTCGTCAGGACGTGCTCTGGGGAGACGGCCGTGGCGCCGATCGTCGCGGCGGCGGAGACCGGGTCGTCTGGGGGGAGGCCCGCCAGCCATTTCGTCTCGGCGGCGAGGGTTTGGCGTTCGTAGAGGGCTACTCGGCCGAATTCTGGGTGGTGGTCTCGGGCCGTGGTGAGGACGCGCCAGTCGAAGGCTAGGAGGCGGGTTCGCTCTGTTAGGCCGGCGGATTTCAGGACGTCCACCGTGGCGGTTAGCAGGAGATCTATCTCGGTCAGTGGCCAGGTGGGGTCGGTTTTGAGTTCTACCGAGAGGGTCACGTTCGTTGGGGCCAGCAGGTCGCACGCCTCGGTGAGGGTGGGGATGCGGGCTCCGGGGACGGGGGTCTGCGTGAAGCGGTCGTGGCGGCGGGTGCCTGCGTCCACGGTGCGGAGT
>NZ_VCKW01000183.1 GCF_005889715.1 Actinomadura soli | reverse complement strand
GCCGCCGGGCAAGGGGGCGGGCGCGAGGGTGGCCGGGGGCACGTACTCTATAGGGAGACCTTTGTTTTTCGACTCGACGCGAGTAGGAAGGACCAGAACCCTGGCACCCATGCCGGAGGGTCCGCCGCCGGCCCCCGTGACCCAGCGACTGCGCGTCCGCTATGCCAAGCGGGGCAGGCTGCGGTTCACGAGCCACCGCGACATTTCCCGGGCCGTGGAACGCGCCGTCAGGCGCGCCGGGATCCCTGTCGCGTTCAGCGGCGGATTCACCCCCCACCCGAAGATCTCGTATGCGGGTGCGGCGGCGACAGGGGTGGCCAGTGAGGCGGAATACCTTGAGATCGGGCTCGCCGCGCCCCGCGACCCTGCGCGGGTGCGGGCCGATCTCGACGCGGCCCTGCCTCCCGGGCTCGACATCGTGGATGTCGTGCCGGTAAGGGCGGGACGTGACGGCGACGCGCAGCCGAGGGCGGGCGCGTTCGCCGATCGCCTCGAGGCGTCCGAATGGCGGATCCGGCTGGACGGCGTGTCATCCGACGATGCCGCCGCCGCCGTGGCCGCCTTCATGGCCGCCGGCGAGGTCGAGGTGGAACGCCTCACGAAGAAGGGGCTGCGCCGTTTCGACGTGCGCGCCGCCGTGTCCTCCTGTGAGCTGGACCGGCGCGCCGCGGACGCGGCGGATGCCCCTTGTGCGATACTTCGAATGGTTGTTCGGCATTCCACACCCGCCGTACGACCCGACGACATCCTCACCGGACTGCGCCAGGTCGCCGACCTCGCGCCGCCGTCACCCCCGCTGGTGACCAGGCTGGCGCAGGGGCCCCTCGACGCGGGCACCGGTGGCCTCGCGGATCCTCTGGATCCCGACCGGGAGATCGGCCTGCCGTCCGGCGATGACGCCGAGACGGCCCGCGGCCAGGAGCGGCCGCTGCCCGGGGACGCCGCGAGCGTGGATGCCGTCAGCGCCTGACCGTGAGACCGAAGCCGTGGCGACACGGAACCGGTCCCGCAGGGTACGGCTGGCGCACCCCCGACGACTTCGTCGTCATGGCCGGACGATCGTCCGGCGGTGACGGCACCGACGACTGATGGAGTGCTCCCGTGCGGCGCACCGCATCGATCCGCCCCTCGGCGGAACGCGCGGACGCGCCCGGGAGCCTGACGGGAGATTGCCCGGATGCTTGAGAACGAAGCCGATTCGGCCAACGCCGAAGGCACAGAGAACACGGACACGGAGAACACCGAGAACGCGAGCACCGCGAGTGCGGAGGCCGCGAGCACGCAGGACGCGAACTCCCCGGCGGTGACGTCGCGCCCGCGCCGCGCCAGCCGTCCCGCGGGCCCGCCGCCCGACACGACCGGCGCCTCCGCCGCGGCGGACGCCCCGGAGCCGCCGGGAGAGGCCGCTCCGGCCGAGGAGGCGCCCGAGCCGCCGAAGCGCACCACGCGGTCCCGCACCCGCACCAGGAGCGGGAAGGCCGCCGAGACGTCCGAGCCCGTCCCGATGACCGGCGCCGAGAGCTCCCCGGACACCGAGAGCGAGCCCCCGGCCGCCGTCGAGAGCGACCAGCCCGCCGATGAGCAGGCCGCCGATGAGGCGCCCGCGCCGCGTACCCGTACCCGGACGCGCCGCCGCTCCGTGGCCTCCGCGGCGTCGGCCGTTCCCGCCGTCCCGGCGGTGCCGGACGTGCCGGCCGCCGAGCAGGCGCAGGTGTCGGAGGCCGAGCCCGCCAGCGGTGTCGGCGTCCCGGGCGTGACGTTCCAGGCGCCGATGGTCGTGTTCCAGCCGCCGCAGCCGAAGGCCGAGACGTCCGCGCGGCCCAAGGACGAGCCGAAGGCCGAGCCCGCCGAGGACGACGACGTCTCCGATGAGGAGCGCGACGAGCGGCTGTCCGACGAGGACGAGTCCGACGACCGTCCGTCCCGCCGGCGCCGCCGCCGTGGCGGGCGCGGGCGCGGCCGGGGCGGCAAGGAGGGCGACGACGAGGCGCAGGCCGACGAGGCGGAGCCCGAGGAGAAGGACGAGGAGCCCGCCAAGCCCGCCAAGGCCGTCAAGAAGGACAAGAGCACCAAGAAAGACAAGCCCGCCAAGAAGGAAAAGGGCAAGGAGAAGGAGCCCCAGGCGGAGGAGAGCGACCGCGATGCCGACGCGGACGACGGCGACGAGGGCGAGGCCGGCCAGGGCGGGTCGAGCCGCCGCCGGCGGCGCCGCAGGCGCCGCTCCGGGGCCGACGCCGATGGCGTCACGGACGACCCGCCGAACACCGTCGTCCACGTCCGCTCCGCCCGCGAGGCCCGCGCCGCCGCCGAGGACGAGGTCCAGTCCGTCCGGGGCTCGACCCGGCTGGAGGCCAAGAAGCAGCGCCGCCGGGAGGGCCGCGAGCAGGGCCGCCGCCGCCCGCCGGTGATCACCGAGGCCGAGTTCCTGGCCCGCCGCGAGTCCGTCGAGCGGGTCATGGTCGTCCGGCAGGAAGGCGAGCGCACCCAGATCGCCGTCCTGGAGGACGACGTCCTCGTCGAGCACTACGTGAACCGCGCGACGCACCAGAGCTACGTCGGCAACGTCTACCTGGGCAAGGTCCAGAACGTCCTGCCGTCGATGGAGGCGGCGTTCGTCGACATCGGCAAGGGCCGCAACGCCGTCCTGTACGCGGGCGAGGTCAACTGGGACGCCTCCGGCCTGGAGGGCCAGCCGCGCCGCATCGAGTCGGCGCTGAAGTCGGGCCAGTCGGTGCTCGTCCAGGTCACCAAGGACCCGCTCGGCCACAAGGGCGCCCGGCTGACCAGCCAGGTCTCGCTGCCCGGCCGCTACCTCGTGTACGTGCCGGACGGCTCGATGACCGGCATCAGCCGCAAGCTCCCCGACAAGGAGCGCAGCCGCCTCAAGGCGATCCTGAAGAAGGTCATGCCGGAGAACGCCGGCGTGATCGTCCGGACCGCCGCCGAGGGCGCCACCGAGGAGGAGCTCTCCCGGGACGTCTCCCGCCTGGCCGCCCAGTGGGACAACATCCAGAAGAAGGTCAAGACGGCCTCCGCGCCCTCCCTCCTCTACGGCGAGCCCGACCTGACGATCCGCGTCGTCCGCGACATCTTCAACGAGGACTTCTCCAAGCTCGTGGTGTCCGGTGAGGGCGCCTGGGACACCGTCTCCGAGTACGTCGAGTACGTCGCGCCGCACCTCGCCGACCGCGTCGAGCGCTGGACGGGCAACCAGGACGCCATGTCCGCCTACCGCATCGACGAGCAGATCGCCAAGGCCCTCGACCGCAAGGTGTGGCTGCCGTCCGGCGGCTCCCTGGTGATCGACCGCACCGAGGCGATGACGGTCATCGACGTCAACACCGGCAAGTTCACCGGGCAGGGCGGCAACCTGGAGGAGACCGTCACCCGCAACAACCTGGAGGCGGCCGAGGAGATCGTCCGCCAGCTCCGGCTCCGCGACATCGGCGGCATCGTCGTGATCGACTTCATCGACATGGTGCTGGAGAGCAACCGTGACCTGGTGCTGCGCCGTCTCGTGGAGTGCCTGTCGCGGGACCGTACCAAGCATCAGGTCGCCGAGGTCACCTCGCTCGGCCTGGTCCAGATGACCCGCAAGCGCGTCGGCCAGGGCCTGCTGGAGGCGTTCTCGGAGACCTGCGATTCCTGCGGTGGACGCGGCATCCACGTCCATCTGTCCCCGGTCGAGCCGAAGCCGGACAAGGCGGCCGGCAAGGAGAGCGGCCGCCGCCGCAGGCGCAAGGGCGAGGTCGAACGGGCCGTCGAGGAGAAGCTGGCCGAGCACGAGAGCCGTCCCGCCGAGCCGGCCGCGGCGGAGCCCGCCGCGACCGGCGCGTCCGCCGCGACCGCCGAGGCGGCCGAGACCGCGCCGTTCGAGCCCGCCGAACCCGTCCAGCCGGTGCGGGCACGCCGGCGCAGGTCGGGCCCGGCCAAGCGTCCCGCCGGCCCGCCCCCGGAGATCGACGCCGAGGAGTCTCCCGCGCAGGCCGCCGTCGAGGCGGCCGAGGCCGAGGCCGAGACCGCCGGCACCAGCCCGGCCGCGCTCGACTCCGCCGAGCCGGTCCCGGTCGCCGCCAACGGCACCGAGCCGTCCGGGAATGACCTCAACGGCTCCGCGCCCGTCGCCCCCGAGCCGAACGGCTCCACGGCCGACGCCGCCCAGCCCGAGGTCAAGGACGAGGGCGAGCCGATCACCCGCCGCCGCGTCCGCCGCTCCACCGCGTCCGCGGCCCAGACCGCCGACGCGGAGACCGAATAGCGATCCGCCCCGGTGGGCAGGCGCGATCCCGCGCCAGCCCACCGGGCGCTCCCGCTGAGTCAGGTGCGATTGAGCCGGGGCATCCGGTAGTCTTGTACTTCGGCGCGTCCTGGGCGCGTCATCTGAGTCTGCACCGCGAATCCCTCCGGGGCGTTCGGTGCGCACCTCGCCGGTCCGGTGAGGTCAAGCAGAGAGCATCAGGGTCTTCTCTGGTGTGCCGCCTTCGGCCCGATGGCCGGAGGTAGGCCCCCATCCGGGGGCTGGTGTGAGCCACGCGCGGGGCCGGTTCAGTCCGGAAGCGCGCGAAGACGAAGGGTTTCCGCGGTGTACGCGATTGTCCGCGCAGGCGGCAGGCAGGAGAAGGTCGCCGTCGATGACGTGCTGACCGTCGACAAGCTGGCCGGCGACGTCGGTTCGACCGTCACGTTCCCGGCCGTGCTGGTGGTGGACGGCGACACGGTCGTCAGCGGCTCGGCCGACCTCGCGCGCTACGAGGTGACCGCCGAGATCCTCGGCGCGGTCAAGGGCCCGAAGATCAACATCATGCACTACCGGAACAAGACCGGGTACAAGCGGCGGATGGGGCACCGTCAGCCGTACACCGAGGTCAAGATCACCGGTATCAAGGCCGGGAAGTAGGGAGAGCGGTCACATGGCACACAAGAAGGGCGCGTCGTCCAGCCGCAACGGCCGTGACTCCAATGCCAAGCGTCTCGGCGTGAAGCGGTTCGGCGGGCAGGTCGTCAAGGCCGGCGAGATCATCGTCCGGCAGCGCGGCACCCACTTCCACCCCGGCCCGGGCGTCGGGCGCGGCGGCGACGACACGCTGTTCGCGCTGACCGCGGGCGCGGTGCAGTTCCGTCGCTACCGGGGCCGCAACGCGGTGAGCGTCGTCCCGCCGGCGGAGTAGTCCGCCTGGGAAAAAGACTTTGCTGAAGGGGCGGACCGTTTCCGGTCCGCCCCTTCTCCGTTTCGTTGAGGAGAGATCACCGTGGCCGCTGGAGCGGGATCGGGCGCGCAGTTCGTCGACCGGGTGGTGCTGCACGTCGCCGCCGGCAACGGCGGCAACGGCTGCGCGTCGATCCACCGGGAGAAGTTCAAGCCGCTCGGCGGGCCGGACGGCGCGAACGGCGGGCGCGGCGGCGACGTCGTCCTGGTCGTCGACGGGAACGCCGCGAGCCTCCTGGAGTATCACCGGCGCCCGCACCGCAAGGCGGGCAACGGCCGTCCCGGGCAGGGCGGCCACCGGACGGGCGCGGACGGCGGCGACGTGGTCCTGCCCGTCCCGGACGGCACCGTCGTCAAGGAGGGCGCCGAGGTCGTGGCCGACCTGGTCGGCGAGGGCACCCGGTACGTGGTCGCGCGTGGCGGCAACGGCGGCCTCGGGAACGCGGCGCTGGCGACCGCCAAGCGCAAGGCGCCCGGGTTCGCGCTGCTCGGCGAGCCGGGAGAGGCGCGCGACGTCGTCCTGGAACTGAAGAGCGTCGCGGACGTCGCGCTCGTCGGCTTCCCCAGCGCGGGCAAGTCGTCGCTGATCGCCGCGCTGTCGGCCGCCAAGCCGAAGATCGCCGACTATCCGTTCACGACGCTGATCCCGAACCTCGGCGTGGTCGAGGCGGCCGACACGACGTTCACGGTCGCGGACGTCCCCGGCCTGATCGAAGGCGCCAGCGAGGGTCGCGGCCTCGGCCTGGACTTCCTCCGCCACATCGAGCGCTCGTCCACCCTCGCGCACGTCCTCGACTGCGCGACGATGGAGCCGGGACGCGACCCGGTCAGCGACTTCGACGTCATCGAACGCGAGCTGCGGGCCTACGACCGGGTGCTCGGCGACCGCCCGCTGTCGGACCGGCCCCGCATCGTCGTCCTGAACAAGGTGGACGTCCCGGACGGGCGCGACCTCGCCGAGATGGTCAGGCCCGAGTTCGAGGCGCGCGGCCTGAAGGTGTTCGAGGTGTCGGCGGCGACGCGCGAGGGCCTGCGGGAGCTGTCGTTCGCGATGGCGGCGATGGTGGGCGAGTACCGCGCGTCGCTGCCGCCGGCGGAGCCGACCCGCATCGTCATCCGGCCCGAGCCGGTCGGCGGCGACACCGACTTCGAGGTCAGGGACATCGGCGACAACACGTACCTGATCACCGGCGCGAAACCGGTCCGGTGGCTGCGGCAGACGGACTTCGCCAACGAGGAGGCCGTCGGCTACCTCGCCGACCGGCTGGCGCGGCTCGGCGTGGAGGACGCCCTCGCCAAGGCGGGCGCCAGCGCGGGCGCGACGGTCCTGATCGGCACGCCGGACGACTCGGTCGTCTTCGACTGGGAGCCCGAGGTCGCGGCCGGCGACGGCGCCGCCGGACCGCGCGGCACCGACCGCCGCCTGGGCGGACGGCCGTGACGGAGCGGGAGGCCATGAACGAGCGGGAGGCCGTGAACGAGCGGGAGGCGATCGCGAAGGCCCGCCGGATCGTGGTGAAGGCGGGCTCGTCGTCGCTGACCACCACGGAGGGGACGATCGACGCCGGGCGCATCGACGCGCTGGTGGACGTCCTCGCCGCCCGCCGCGCCGACGGCACCGAGATCGTGTTCGTGTCGTCCGGCGCGATCGCCGCGGGCCTCGGCCCGCTGGGGCTGACCCGGCGGCCGCGCGACCTCGCCACCCAGCAGGCGGCGGCGAGCGTCGGCCAGGGCCTGCTGTTCGCCCGGTACACCGCGGCGTTCGCCCGGCACGGGATGACGGCCGGGCAGGTGCTGCTCACCGCCGACGACATGATGCGCCGCTCCCACCATCGCAACGCGCAGCGCACGCTCGCGCAGCTCCTCGCCCTCGGCATCCTGCCGATCGTGAACGAGAACGACACCGTCGCCACCGACGAGATCCGGTTCGGCGACAACGACCGGCTCGCCGCGCTGGTCGCGCACCTGACCCGCGCGGACGCGCTGATCCTGCTGTCGGACGTCGACGCCCTCTACACCGGCGACCCGCGCCGTCCCGGCGCCCGCCGCATCGCCGACGTGCACGGCCCGGGCGACCTGAAGGACGTCAAGCTCGGCCGGTCCGGACGCGTCGGCACCGGCGGCATGGTCACCAAGGTCGAGGCGGCCCGGATCGCGGGCATCCCCGTCGTGCTGACGGACGCCGCGTCCGCCGCGCACGCGCTCGCCGGCGACGGGGTCGGGACGCTGTTCCACCCGGCCGACGGCCGCCGCATGTCGACCCGGGACCTGTGGCTCGCCCACGCCACCACCGGGCAGGGACGGGTCACGCTCGACCCTGGCGCGGTCGACGCGGTGGTGCGGCGCCGCAAGTCGCTGCTCCCGGCCGGGGTGACGGGCGTGTCCGGCGACTTCGCGGCGGGCGACCCCGTCGACCTGTGCGACACCGCGGGCCGGGTGGTGGCGCGCGGGCTGGTGAACTACGACGCGTCCGAGATCCCCGACCTGATGGGCCGCTCCACGCGCTGGCTGGCCCGGGAGCTGGGCGCGGAGTACGAACGCGAGATAATCCACCGCGACCATCTGGTGGTCCTTTCGGAAGGGGACGTGTGATGAGCGAGGCCGACGAGTTCGTGCGGGTCGCGCGGCGCGCCGGGGAGGCCGCCGCCGGGCTGGCCCCGCTGCCCCGGGCGGCGAAGGACGCGGCGCTGCACCGGATCGCGGACGCCCTGGTCGCCGCCGCGCCGGAGATCGTCGAGGCGAACGCGGCGGATGTGGCGCGGGCCCGGGAGAACGGCACGTCCGAGTACATGATCGACCGGCTGAGCCTGTCGGAGGGCCGGATCGCCGCGATCGCCGACGCGGTCCGGAAGGTCGCCGCGCTGCCCGACCCGGTGGGGGAGTCGGTGCGCGGGAGCGTCCTGCCGAACGGGCTGGAGCTGCGGCAGGTGCGGGTGCCGCTCGGCGTCGTCGGGATGATCTACGAGGGCCGCCCGAACGTGACCGTGGACGCCGCCGCGCTGTGCCTGAAGAGCGGGAACGCGGCGCTGCTGCGCGGCTCGTCGTCGGCGCACGACTCGAACACGGCGCTGGTCCGGGTGATGCAGCGCGCGCTGGCGGAGACGGAGGTCCCGGCGGACGCGGTCCAGCTCGTCCCGGGCACGTCCCGCGAGTCGGTGAAGCACCTGATGCGGGCCCGCGGCCTGGTGGACGTGCTGATCCCGCGCGGCGGCGCCTCGCTGATCAACTCGGTGGTGGAGGAGTCGATGGTCCCGGTGATCGAGACGGGCGTCGGGAACTGCGCGGTGTACGTGGACGCCGCCGCCGACGTCGACATGGCCGTCGAGATCCTGCTGAACGCGAAGACGCAGCGTCCGTCCGTTTGCAACGCGGCGGAGACGTTCCTGGTGCACGCCGACGTCGCCGACGCGTTCGTCCCCCGCGCGCTTGGGGCGCTGCGGAAGGCCGGTGTCACCGTCCACGGCGATGACCGCATCCGGTCATACGCCGGCGGCGACGGCGTCGTGGAGGCGACCGAGGACGACTGGCACGCCGAGTACCTGTCCCTCGACATCGCCGCCCGCGTCGTCGACTCGCTGGACGACGCCGTCGCGCACATCCGCGAGTACGGTTCCGGCCACACCGAGGCGATCGTCACGACGTCGCAGCCCGCCGCGAAACGGTTCGTCGCCCTGGTCGACTCGGCCGCGGTGATGGTGAACGCCTCCACGCGCTTCACCGACGGCGAGGAGTTCGGCTTCGGCGCGGAGATCGGCATCTCGACGCAGAAGCTGCACGCCCGCGGCCCGATGGGGCTTCCGGAGCTGACGTCGACGAAGTACGTGGTGACGGGCGAGGGCCATCTGCGCGGCTGACCACCCTGACCGCCCCGGTCAACTTGTGACATTTTGACCATTGATGTCACGTCGTGGCGCGTGGTGTGATTCACGATTGTGACTCGTGAGTACACTCGCCGCCGCGTCTTGAAGGGCGCCGCCCTCGGCGCGGGGCTGGCCTCCACCGGACTCGTCGCGTTCCCCTCGCGCCCTGCTACCGCCGCCCCCGGGGCCTTTCCCGCGCTCCGCGGCCCCGTCGACGGCACCACCCTGGCCCGGACGTACGTGCTCGGTTCCGCAGGCACCGGCGGCTACCGTCCCGTGATCGCCGGACCGGGCGAGCCGCACCTCCTCCGCCGCGACCTCGGCGGCGCCGCGTCCGCGCGCCGCGCCGTGCGGCGCCGGCCTGTCCTGGCGTTCGGCCAGCTCACCGACGTCCACGTCATCGACGCCCAGTCCCCGGCGCGCGTCGAGCTCCTCGACCGCTTCAAGGACGTCATGGACGTGCCCGTGCAGAGCGCGTACCGGCCGCAGGAGATCCTGTCCACGCAGGTCGCCGAGGCGATGGTCCGGGCGATGAACCGCGTCGGGCGGGGCCCGGCGACCGGGCTGCCGCTCGCGTTCGCCATCAACACCGGTGACGCGGCCGACAACGTCCAGTACAACGAGGTCCGCTGGATCATCGACCTGCTGGACGGCGGCCGCATCCGCCCCGACTCCGGCGATCCGGACCGGTACGAGGGCGTCATGGACTGGACGTCCTACGACCGCGCGTTCTGGCATCCCGAAGGCCCGCCGCCCGGCGCGGACCCCGACATCCCCATCGCCACGTTCGGCTTCCCGCGCGTGGAGGGCCTGATCGACGCCGCGCGCAGGCCTTTCCAGGCGACCGGCCTGGACGCGCCGTGGCTCGCCGTGTTCGGCAACCACGACGGCCTCGTCCAGGGGAACCTGCCGGTCAACCCGCTCATCTCGGCCCTCGCCACCGGTGGCGTCCGGGTCGGCGTACCGGCGGACGCCGCCCAGGCCCAGATCCTCGCCCGCATCCTGGCCGAGGGCGACGCCGAGGCTCTCCTGCGCCTCATCCGCGAGCACGGCGACGCGGGCGGCCTGTTCCGCCGCGTGACACCCGACCCGGACCGGCGCATGCTGTCGCGCCGCGAGGTCGTCGCCGAGCACTTCAAGACGGCCGCGTCCCTGCGCGGGCACGGCTTCAACCTGGGCAACCTCCGCGACGGGACGGCCTACTACGCGTTCGGCAAGGGCGCCGTCCGGGGACTCGTCCTCGACACCGTCAACCCGAACGGCCTACCCGAGGGCTCGCTCGACAAGGAGCAGTTCGCGTGGCTGGAGTCCCAGCTGAAGGCCGGAAGCAGCCACTACTACGCCCCGGACGGCTCCGTCGTCCGGCACAGGGTGAAGGACCGGCTGTTCGTCCTGTTCAGCCACCATCCGATCGCCTCCCTGGACAACGCCCTCGGCGGCGACCGTGTCCTGGGCGACGAGGTCCTGGCGCTCCTGCTGCGCTACCCGAACGTGATCCTGTGGGTGAACGGCCACACGCACCGCAACCGCGTGATCCCGCACGCCCGCGAGAGCGGCGGGGGTTTCTGGGAGGTGAACACGGCCGCGCACATCGACTTCCCGCAGCAGAGCCGCATCCTCGAACTCGCCGACAACGGCGACGGCACCCTGTCGATCTTCGCGACGGTCCTGGACTCGGCCGGTCCCGCGTCCTACGGCGGCCGCCTCACCGACCCCGTCCGGCTGGCGTCGCTGTCCCGTGAGCTGGCGGGCAACGACTGGCAGGAACGCGAGGAGAACCGCCGCGGCGACGCCGACGACCGCAACGTCGAACTCCTCCTCCCCGCCCCGTTCTAGCGCGCCAGAGGAGCACGAGAAGGCATGAGAAAGGCCGCCGCGTCCGTGTCGCGGCGGCCTGGTGGTCGCTCTCCCCGTTGCCGTTGCCCGGGCTGATCGCCGTCGCTCCGGCTAGTTGGTGTCGGTCGGTCCGTTGTCGCGGCGGCTGAACCGGTCGAACAGCCCGCCGGCCGCGCCGGCCGCCGCGTCCGCCATGTCGCGCACCTTGCCCACGAACGGGTCGGCCGTCCGCTCCCACGACTCCCGGTACGACCTGGCCGCCTCCTTGATCTCGTCGGTGACCGATGCGCTGCCGTCGTCGTCGCGGCGGGCGTAGTCGCCGGCGAGGATCCGCTCGTACTCGCCGCTGCGCGCCCACCGGTCGATCTCCGCGAACCGGATCACCGCGAACGGGTGCGACTGCCCGAGCAGGTTCAGGAACTTCAGCAGCCCGTCCCGGACGTCGCCGGCCGCGTCGTACTCGCGGGCCTGCTCCAGGAACGCCTCGCTGCTCATGTCGCCGAGCCGCGTCCCGCCGGCGAGCTTCATCATCACGCGCTTCGCGGCGTCCAGGTCCTGCCCGACGAGCAGGCCGGCGCGGTCGGACGACAGCTCCGCCTTCCGGAACCACTCCCGCAACCCGATGATGATCGCCGCGATGCCCATGTTGCCGAGCGGCAGCCACGCCAGCCGCGACCCGAGCTGCAACAGGATCTGCATCATCGTCTGGTACACCGCGTGCCCGGACAGGATGTGCCCGACCTCGTGCCCGACGACGAACCGCAGCTCCTCGTCGTCCAGCAGGTCGATCAGGCCGGTGTTCAGCACGATGAACGGGTGGTCGGAGCCGAGCGCCATCGCGTTGGGCGTCGGGTCCTGCCGGACGTACAGCTCCGGTACCTCCGGCATGTCCAGGACGTACGAGGCGTCGCGGACCATGTCATAGATGTTGCGGAACTGGTCTTCGCCGACGCGCACCGTCCCGCCGAGGAACATCAGCCGCAGGGACCGCTCGTTGATCAGCCCCGACAGCTTGCGCAGGACGACGTCGAACCCGGACAGCGAGCGCAGCGCCACGAGCGCCGATCGGTCCGCCGGGTGTTCGTAGGCCCGGGAACTGATCCCCGGGAACCGCGCTCGTGCTCGATCCGGTGTGTTCTCCGTCATGTCTGGCATGGTAGTTCCGACGAACCACCGAGTCGCAGGGTTCCCCGCCGCGGATCCCTCGACCGGCTCCGGCCGTGCCCGGGAGGCGAGCCATGTTCGACCCGAAAGCCGAGGCGATGTCCCTCGACGAGCGCGCCGCGCTGCAGCGGCACCGTCTGTGGGGGCTGGTCGACCGGCTTCTCGCGGCGGGCGGCGTCCAGGGCCACCGGCTGAAGGAGGCCGGCGTCGGCGGCGGCTCGGACGTCACCCTCGCCGGGCTGCGGAACCTCCCGTTCACCACCAAGCAGGACCTCTGGGACACCTACCCGTTCGGGATGCTGGCCGTCCCGCGCGACCAGGTCGCCGCCGTGCACGGCTCCAGCGGGACGCGCGGACGCCCCACCCTCGTCGCCTACACCAGGGCCGACCTCGACCTGTGGGCGGCCATGTGCGCGCGGTCGCTGTCGTGCGCGGGGGCGTCGCCGGGGAGCATCGTCCACAACGCCTACGGCTACGGCCTGTTCACCGGCGGGATCGGCATCCACCAGGGCGCCGTGGCGCTCGGCGCGACCGTGGTGCCGATGTCGGGCGGCATGACCGACCGGCAGGTCCGGATGCTCACCGACCTCCGCGCGGACGTCCTGACCTGCACCCCCGCCTACGCCCTCCGGCTCGGCGAGGCGATCGCGGAGGCGGGCGCCGAACCGCACGCGCTCAAGGCGGGCCTCTTCGGCGCCGAGCCCTGGTCGGAGGAGCTGCGCACCGCCATCGAGCGCGTCCTGCCGATCAAGGCGATGGACATCTACGGCCTGTCCGAGGTCATCGGCCCCGGCGTCGCCACCGAATGCCTCGAACAGGACGGCCTGCACGTCAACGAGGACCACTTCATCGTCGAGGCCGTCGACCCGTCCACCGGCGGGCCCGTCGAGGAGGGCACCCCCGGCGAGCTGGTGTTCACGACCCCGACGAAGCAGGCGCTGCCGCTCCTGCGCTACCGCACCGGCGACATCGCGTCCCTGACCCGCGGCGAATGCCCCTGCGGGCGGACGCTCGTCCGGATGAGCAAGGTCCTCGGCCGCGCCGACGACATGCTCGTCGTCCGGGGCGTCAACGTGTACCCGAGCGAGGTCGAGCGCGTCCTGCTCGGGTCCGGGCTCGTCCGGCCGCACTACCAGCTCGTCGTGGACCGCCGCAGCCCCGCCACCCGGCTGCTCGTCGCCTGCGAGGCCCTCTCCGGCAACCCGCGCGGCGAGCTCGTCCGTGCCCTGCACGAGTCGCTCGGGCTGACCGCCGAGGTGTTCGTCCTGCCCGGCGGCACCGTGCCGAGGGTCGAGGTCGGCAAGGCCGTCCGCGTCGTGACCTGGAAGGACGGAGCCGCGCCCCTCCCCGGCCTGGCCTGAGCCCCGGGGGCCCGGACGTTCCGGGCCCGGGGCCCGCTGGCTATTCTCGTCGCCATGACGCAAAAGCGGCGGCTGGGGATCATGGGCGGCACGTTCGACCCGATCCACCACGGGCACCTCGTGGCCGCGAGCGAGGTCGCGCACTTCTTCTCCCTGGACGAGGTCGTGTTCGTGCCCACCGGCATCTCGTCCCACAAGGAGGGACGCAAGGTCGCCGCCGCCGAGGACCGCTACCTCATGGCCGTGATCGCCACCGCGTCCAACCCGCGCTTCTCCGTCAGCCGCGTCGACATCGACCGCCCGCGGCCCACCTACACCGTCGACACCCTCCGCGACATGCGGCGGATCCAGGGGCCGGGCGCCGACCTGTTCTTCATCACCGGCGCGGACGCCCTGGAGAAGATGCTGACCTGGCACGACACCGAGGAGCTGTTCGAGCTCGCGCACTTCGTCGGCGTCACCCGTCCCGGCCACCGGCTCGCCGACCCCGGCCTGCCCAACGGGCGGGTCTCCCTCATGGAGGTCCCGGCCCTGTCGATCTCCTCGACCGAGTGCCGCGACCGCGTCCGCTCCGGCGAGCCCATCTGGTACCTCGTCCCGGACGGGATCGTCCAGTACATCAACAAACGCGACCTTTACCGGAGTTGACCCAGGGCCGTCCCGGAACCCGCATCGGCGGGCCGGACGGACACCCGAATGGGGCGCCCGGCCTCGGGACATACCCTGGGATGAGGAAGGGCCGCAGGAGCATTTGCGGTCGAACAGCGACATAGGGAGCCGTTGTCCGCCGCCCGTGAGAAGGTGGTAGCGGATACGACCCCTACAGGGAGGATCGCGAGCGCATCGTGACCGCATCCGAGAGGGCGGCACAGCTCGTCCGAATCGCCGCCGAGGCGGCGGGCGACAAGCTGGCCGACGACATTCTTGCCTACGACGTGAGCGAGCAGCTCGTCATCACCGACGCTTTCGTGCTCTGCTCCGCACCCAGCGACCGTCAGGTCCGCGCCATCGTCGACGAAGTCGAGAAACGCCTCCGCGAGGACGCCGGCGCCAAGCCCGTCCGCCGCGAGGGCGAGCGCGAAGGCCGCTGGGTGCTGCTGGACTACGCGGACATCATCGTGCACATCCAGCACGAGGAAGACCGCATGTTCTACGCCCTCGAACGGCTCTGGAAAGACTGCCCCCTCATCGAACTGCCGGAACACGTCACCGCCCACCAGAACCATCGCGCCCGCACCGTCGGGAGCGCGAGTGAGTGACGCCCGCCCCACCCGCCAGCCGGGGAAACGGCGGCTCGTGCTCTGGAGACACGGCCAGACCGCCTGGAACCTCGAACACCGCTTCCAGGGCAAGACCGACGTCCCGCTCGACGACACCGGGCTCCAGCAGGCCCGGCGAGCGGCCAGGCTCCTCGCCGGGCTCAGCCCCACCGCCCTCCTGGCGTCCCCGCTCCGCCGCGCGGCCGACACCGCCCAGGCCCTCGCCGACATCACCGGGCTCCCCGTCCGCTACGACAAGGACCTCATCGAACGCGACGGCGGCGCCTGGGAGGGCCTGACCAACCGCGAGATCCGCGAACGGTACCCGGCCGAGCACGCCGCCTGGCAGCCGCCCGGCGGCGAGACCAGCGCCCAGGTCGCCAAGCGCGTCGGCGCCGCCCTCGAACGCGCCCTCGACGACCTCCCGCCCACCGGGCAGCTCGTCGTCGCGTCCCACGGCGCCGCGCTCCGCCTCGGCATGTCCCACCTCCTCCGCCTCCCCGAAGAGACCTGGGAACGCCTCGGCGGCCTCTCCAACTGCTGCTGGTCGGTCGTCACCGAGATGCGCGACGGCGGCTGGCGCCTCGCCGAGCACAACGCCGGCACCCTTCCCGAACCCGTCCTCAGCGACGACCGCCCCGACGCCGGAACCTGACCGGCAAACGATTCGAGCCGCGCCCGCCCCGTCCGATACACTGGCGAAGCGCTGCGGGATGAACGTCCACGCAGCGGCGGGGCTATGGCGCAGTTGGTAGCGCGCCTCCATGGCATGGAGGAGGTCTGGGGTTCGAATCCCCATAGCTCCACGAACGAGTTGGGAGTGGCGAGCCCGCGGAGAGCGCGGGCCGCCACTCCTTCTTCGTGTTTGACCCGGGACGACCCCCGATACGGGGGCTCCGCCCCCCCCGCCCCCCTTCCGGCTGAGGTTGTAGGGCGTGTGCGGCTCTTGCACTTCGAGCCTTTTCGGGGCTTCGCCCCTTGCCCCCCGGATTCGGGAATCTGTTCGGCGACGACTGGGGGCCGCCGGACGCTTTCTTGTGCCGGACGGGCGGAACGGCGGCTCGGAAATGGTTTCATGCCTGGTATGGGAAGACACCGCAGGGGGGCGCGCGAGGTCACTGTGGCCGACCTCATCGACGAGTTGCGCAGGTTCGAGCCGGGGATGCAGGTGCGGCTGGCCATCCAGCCGCGGCTTCCGCAGGAGCACGCCATCGGCCCCGTGGGGGAGGCCGATGGGATCGTGTGGATCGGAGACGGCGGACAACGCGGCTACGCGCCCGAGGACGTCCGCGAAAGCCTCGGATGGGTCTGACGCAAAAGGTTCGCCATGACGGCGGCTGCCTTTCGTCCGGCCGCGCTTCACCATGTCGATCATGCGGGAACAGCCACGGAGTGGCGATGCATGATCGAGATGAGGGTTGACCCATGAGAAGCCGGATCTCCGGAATAACGCTGCTGCCCGCCGCGCTCGTCGCGGCGACCGTCATGGCCGCGGCGGCGCCCGTCGCGGCGCACGAAGCGCCGCCACCGGCCCCGGAGACCAATGCCGAGCCGGCCGCGGAGAGCGACGTCGAGAAGGAGGACTGCGCCCTGGCGCTCAAGGTCCTCTCGTACCACAAGCTGCTCCCGAACCAGCCCGACCTCGGACGGGCCCTCTGCGCCAGGAACCAGGCGAAGCAGCAGGAGCAGTCCACCCAGGACCAGCCCGCCGAGGACCAGGCCGCCCAGGGCGGGCCCGCCGAAGGCCGGCCCGCCCAGACCGAGTCCACCAAGGAGATCAACAGCAAGCACACCACCGGCAACGGCCGGATCATCGAGGAGAACAAGGTCCTCGGCGTCCCGGTCGAGTGGCCCAGGAACGTCACGGTCCACGTACCGACGGTCAACGACCACTGGTACACCTACACCTCGAAGAAGCCGGGCTGACGCGGCGCGGGCCGCGGCGGACACCCGCCGCGGCCCGCGTCCGAACCGCTCCCAGCGTGCACTAGGCTTTATCCGACCAAGGGGCTATGGCGCAGTTGGTAGCGCGCCTCCATGGCATGGAGGAGGTCTGGGGTTCGAATCCCCATAGCTCCACGAGGCGGTTCCGCCTGCTCGGTGAGCTTTGCTCACCTTCGCCGGTGCCCGCCATTTCTTCCCGGGGGCGACCCCCGGACCCCCGAGGCGGCTGCGCCTGCTCGGTGAGCTTTGCTCACCTTCGCCGGTGCCCGCCATTTCTTCCCGGGGGGCAACCCCCGGACCCCCGAGGCGCTTGCGCGCGCTGCTCCTGCCCGCCGCTCCTTTGTCGTCTTGACCATGTTTCAGGCGGTGTAGCGGAGGACGGCTCCGACGTGAAGGTTGGGGTTGGGGCCGTTGGGCGGTAGGACGACCAGTTCGCCGTCGGTGGCGGCCGCGGCCCGGATCAGGGCGGCGTCGGCTCGGTCCTCGTAGGGGGAGGCCACCCCGAACTCGTCGTGGAGCTCTTCGGCGGTGGTGGCGATCTGCGCCGGGTCAGGGCCGACCCACAGGCGGGCGTTGGAGACGGGGTCGTCCTCCAAGAGGAGCGTCTCGACCCGTCCCTGGCGGACGGCCTCGGTGGTGGACGGCAGGCCCGAGACGGCGCGCTGGCCGTTGGCGAGTTCGCGGTCGAAACGTTCGGCGACGGTGAGGATGCGTTCGGTCGTCTTGAGGTTCAGGATGCGGCGGACTTCCGCGTCCAGGTCCGGGTCGTCGACGGTGGTGTTCTTGTCGGTCTCGACGGTGTGCTCCAGGACGTGCTCGGACACCTCGTCCAGGACGGCGGTACGGGCGCGGGTGTCACCGGCGATCACGACGGCCTCGGCGCCGTAGCGGTCGGCGGCGCGGTCGATCTCGTGGGCGACCTTCTTGGCGTTGGTCTTCCACACGTTCTCCGACGAGCGCTGGAACCGGGACTGGTTCCAGTCGCCCGCCTTGGTCTTGCGGATGGGGTACTCCTCGTCCCCCTGGACGTCGATGTGCCGGTGCCGCCCGTCGGCGGTGACGCAGTCGATCGCGCCCCCGCGACGGTCGACGACGGCCAGCAGGTGGGGGAACTTCTCACCGCGTTCGGCCAGGTAGGGGAGGACGTCCGGGAGTGGGGCCAGGGT
>NZ_VCKW01000182.1 GCF_005889715.1 Actinomadura soli | reverse complement strand
GAACTGGACGGTCTCGGCGCCGACGCGTGGATACGTTCGGGCGACGTCGCCGAGACCGTCCAGTTCGCCGACATGACCGGCGATGGGCTGGCCGACCTGGTCCGGGTCCGGCGAGGCGACGTCAGCTACTGGCCGAACCTCGGGCACGGGCGGTTCGGGCGCCGCGTCGTGATGGACGGCGCGCCCCTGCCCGCCGGTCCCGACGAGTTCGACGCCCGGCGGGTGATCCTCGCCGATGTCGACGGGTCGGGCACGAGCGACCTGATCTACCTGGGCGCGGACGGCGTCCGCATGTACGCCAACCAGTCCGGCAACGGCTGGTCGGCGTCAGGGGAGCTGGGCGTCCGGTTCCCGCGCGTCGACTCGGCGGTCCAGGCGAGCGCCATCGACCTGCTCGGCACCGGGACGCTGTGCCTCGTGTGGTCCTCGCCGCTGCCCGGCGACGCGTCCTCGCCGCTGCGGTACGTCGACCTGATGCGCGCGGGCAAGCCCTACCTGCTCACCGGGACGCGCAACAACCTCGGGTCGGAGACGTCGGTCACGTACTCGACGTCGACCGCGTTCTACGCGGCCGACCGCGCGGCGGGGCGTCCGTGGCCCACGAAGGTCCCCTTCCCGGTCCATGTCGTGGAGCGGGTGGAGACGCGCGACGCCGTGTCCCGGAACGTGTTCACCACCCGGTACGCCTACCACGACGGCCACTACGACGGCGTCGAGCGCGAGTTCGGCGGGTTCGGCATGGTCGAGCAGTGGGACACCGAGGAGATCGGAGCGCTGGATCCGGCCGGCGCGACCAACCTCGACCCGGCCGCGTTCATCGCTCCCGTCCTCGTCCGTTCGTGGTTCCACACCGGGGCGGCCGGGCAACCGGTGCGGGTTCTCGCGCGCAGGCCGGGAGGTCCGCCGCGTCCGGCGGAGCTGACCCCGGACGAGGAGCGGGAGGCCGCCCGGGTGCTCCGCGGACGCCTGCTCCGCCAGGAAACGTACGGCCTCGACGGCACCCCGCAGAGCTCGCGCCCCTACACCGTCGCAGAGCGTGAATACACGGTGGAGCTGCGCCAGGCAGGGCACGGCTCTCCGCGCAAGGACGGCTACCGTCCCGCGGTTTTCACGTCCTACCAGACCCGTTCCCGTGACGAGCGGCACGAGCGGGCCATTTACGTCGTGGACGGCCGCGAGGTCGCCGACCCCCGCGTCCAGGACGAGTTCGTCCTCGACGTGAACGAGTACGGCGACGTGCTGCGCTCGGTCGGGGTGGCCTACGGGCGGCGGTACCCCGATCCCGACCCCGTGCTCACCGACGCCGACCGCGCCGAGCAGGCGCGCGTCCGCGTCCTGGTCACCGAGAACCGGTACACCCATGCGATCGACCTCGGTACCGGCTACCGGACGCCGCTGCCCTGCGAGAAACGGGTCACCGAGGTCGTCGGGCTCCGGCCGTCCGGTGCCCGGTACGGCGAGGACGAGCTGCGGGACGCGCTCGCCCGCGTCACCGCCGACCTGCCGGTCATCGCGTGGGACGACGACGGCTCGGGCGGACCGGCGCGGCGGCTGCTGGAGCGGCAGCGGTCGCTGTTCTGGCGCGACGACCTGAGCGGTCCGCTGCCGTTCGGGGCGCTCGAACCGCTCGCGCTGCCGCACGAGACCGTCCGGCAGGTGCTCACCGACGACCTCATCGACGCCGAGTACGGCGACCGCGTGGACGCCTCCCGGCTGGCGGAGGCCGGATACGTGCGGGAGGACGGGGCCTGGTGGTCGCCGTCCGGGCACGTGGTGTTCACACCCGAGGACGGACGCCCGCCCGCCGCCCGCTTCTACCAGCCGCACGCCTTCGTCGACCCGTTCGGCGCCACGACGCGGCTCCGGTACGACCCGTACGACCTGCTCGTCGTCTCCTCCACGGACGCCGCCGGCAACGTCGTCAGCGTCGGGGAGCGCGACGGCGACCGCGTCCTGCCGGGCGGCTACGACTACCGGGTGCTCAAGCCCAGGGTCACCTGCGACGCCAACGGCAACCTGACCGAGGCCGCCTACGACGCGCTCGGCCGGCTCACCGCCACGGCCGTCCGCGGCAAGCCGGGCGACGACCGCGACGACCTGGGCGACTCGGTCGCCGGGCTCGACCCCGACCCGAGCGACGCCGACCTGCTCGCCTACTTCGCCGACCCGCACCAGCCCGGCCTCGCGCAACGGCTGCTCGGGCGGGCGACCAGCCGCGACCTCTACGACCCGGGCGCGTACCACCGCACGCGCGACGGCGCGCACCCCCATCCGCCGGCGACGGCAGTGCTGACCCGGACCGTGCACGTCGCCGCGCAACCTCCCGGCGAGCCCACCGTCCTCCAGCAGCTCATCACCTACTCCGACGGCACCGGACGGGAGGCGCAGCACAAGTCCCAGGCCGAGCCGGGCGCGGACGGCCGCCCCCGATGGAGCGGCACCGGATGGACGATCTACAACAACAAGGGCCTCCCGGTCCGCCGCTACGAGCCGTTCTTCAGCGCCACCCACCAGTTCGAGTTCGCCCGCGTCGCCGGGGTGAGCGCCGTCGTGTTCTACGACCCGGTCGGCAGGGCCGCGGCCACGCTGCATCCCGACGGCTCCTACGGCAAGGTCGTCTTCGACCCGTGGCGGCTCGCCACCTGGGACGCCAACGACACGATCGCGCTGCGCCCGGACGCCGACCCCGACGTCCGCGGCCACGTCGGCCGCTACCTCGACGCGCTCGACGCGGCGGGAACGCCCTGGCGGACCTGGTACGAGATCCGCGTCACCGGCGAGCTCGGCGCGGACGAGCGGAGCGCCGCCGCGCAGACCCTCGCCCACGCGGGCACCCCGGCCCGCGCCTGGGCGGACTCGCTCGGCCGGTCTTTCCTGACCGTCCGGCACGACCGCGGCGCGGACGGAACGGCGGACGACCGGTACGACCGGATGCTCGTCCGGCTGGACGTCCAGGGCCGTGCCCGGGAGATCCGCGACCCGCTGGGCCGCGCGGTCACCCGGATCGGCTACGACATGGTGGGCGGGCTGATCCGCCGCGCCGGCATGGACAGCGGGCCCGGGCTCGTCCTGCGCGACGTGCTCGGCACCGCCTGCGCCTCCTGGACGGCGCGCGGGTTCGCGTTCCGCACCGAGTACGACCCGCTGCACCGTCCCGTCCGGTCGTTCGTGGCCGGTCCCGGCATCGACGGCGAGCGCGAGCACCAGCGCGTCGAGTACGGCGAGGGCGTGCCGGACGCCGCCGCCCGCAACCTGCGCGCCCAGGTCCACCGGACGTTCGACGGGGCCGGTGTCGTCGTCCACGACCGCTACGACCCCGAGGGCAACCTCGCCGAAGCGACCCGGCAGGTCACCACCGGCTTCCGCGAGGCCCCCGACTGGTCGGGCCCGGTCGAACTCGAACCCGAGCGGTACACCGGACGCGTCGCGTTCGACGCCCAGGGCCGCCCGGTCCGGATCACCGCGCCGGACGGCGGGACGATCACCGCGTCCTACAACCCGGCCGGGTTCCTCGAACGGCTGGACGCGCAGCCCGCCGGCGAGGACCCCGTCCCCGTCGTCACCGGCATGGACTACAACGCGCGCGGGCAGCGGATCGCGGTCGAGCACGCCAACGGGGCGCGGACCGGCTACTCCTACGACCCGTTCACGTTCCTGCTGCGCGGCATCGTCACCGAACGGGACGGCGACCGCCTCCAGGACCTGCGGCACGTGTACGACCCGTCCGGGAACGTGACGTCCGTCCGCGACGAGTCGCAGCAGACGCTGTTCTTCCGCAACCAGGTGGTCCGGCCGGGCGGGCGGTACCGCTACGACGCGCTGTACCGGCTGGCCGAGGCGACCGGACGCGAACACCTCGCCCAGGCAGACGGCGTCCGCCCGCCGGGCCCGCAGCCGGGCGGGCCGCCGCCGCTGCACCCCCACGACGGTCGCGCGATGAGCCGCTACACCGAGCGGTACGAGTACGACCCGGTCGGGAACCTCCTCCAGATCGTGCACGCGGTGGCCGACTCCGCCACGTCCGGCTGGACGCGGACGTACCGCTACGACCAGGAGAGCCTTCTCGAACCCGGCGTCACGGGCAACCGGCTCGGCGCCGTCGACGGCGTGGCCTTCGAGCACGACGCGCAGGGCAACGTCACCGCGCTGCCCGGCCTCGCGTTCCTCGGCTGGGACACCGAAGACCGCCTGCACGTCACCGCCCACCGCCCACCGGGCGCACGCGCGGACGCGGGCGCGCTGCCCGAGTCCACCTGGTCGTGCTACGACTCCGCCGGTACCCGGGTGCGGAAGATCACCGACCGGCCGGGCCCGGACGGCGGGCGGATCCGCGTCCGCGAGCGCCTCTACCTGGGCCCGTTCGAGGTGTTCCGGGAGTACGCCCCGGACGGCGAGGTGACGGTGGAGCGGACGACCCTGCACGTCCTGGACGAAGACCGCCGCGTCGCGCTCATCGAGAAGCGCACGCGCGGCACCGACAAGGGGCCCGAGCTGCTCGTCCGGCACCAGCTCGACGACCACCTCGGTTCGCCGACGCTGGAACTCGACCAGGGGGGGCGCGTCCTCACGCACGAGGAGTTCCACCCGTACGGCAGCACGGCGTACGAGACCGTGTCCCCCGGCGCGCGGGCCGCCCCGAAGCGGTACCGGTTCACGGGACGGGAACGCGACCGGGAGAGCGGCCTCCAGTGCCACGGCGCCCGGTTCTACGCCCCGTGGCTCGCCCGCTGGGTCAGCCCCGACCCGGCCGGGACGCAGGACTCGCCGTCCCCGTACGTCTACGTCGCCGCCAACCCCCTCCGCCTCGTCGACCCGTCCGGCCACCAGGGGACGCCGCCCGGCGCCAACAACATCGACGACCTGTTCACCTTCCTGCGCAACCAGGCGGGATTCGAGACCGGGGCCGGGCGGGCGCTGGACTTCACCAGGCGCGGCGCGAGCCCGTTCGGGACGGCGGCGCACGCCCAGGTCACCGACCTCCTCGGACGGCTGAAATCGGCCCAGTCCCCCCTCCTCGGCATCGAGCGCATCTACTCGGAGGTCCGCGTGGTCGCCGGGCGGATCCAGCAGATCGGCGGGACGCCGGGCGGTCCGAAGGGCTCGCACAACCTCGATCTCGTGGCCGTCAAGGAGGGCAAGTCGCTCGCGGTCGGCGACCAGCTCACCGCCCAGGTCGCGGAGAAGATCGGCGACGTCAAGTACGGCGGCGGCGCGATCGCCCAGAAGTACGGCGTCTACGGGGTGGAGCTGACGACGGTCAACGGCGTGACCCCGCCGGGCCCGATGCCCGCCGGGGCGGTGGCGGCGGAGGCCGGGGCCGCGGCGGAGGCGGGAACGGCCCAGATCCGCGTGGCGACGGAGACCGAGTCGGCCCTGGCCGCGAGCAAGGCCGGGGCCAAGGTCAGGGTGGCGGACTCGGTGGTCGAGGCGGCCAAGACGGCGGCCCCCGCCGCGGAGGGGGCCGGTGAGGCCGTCTCGGTGGCGAGCAAGGCCGGCCGGCTGCTGCGCGCGGCCGCGCCGGCGCTGCGCGTGGTGGGGAAGATCGCCGGACCCCTGGCCGTGGTCGCCAGCGTGCACCAGGCCGCGAACGCGCAGACGACCGCCGAGAAGGCGGACGCGACGGTGGGCGTGAGCAGCGCCGTGATCGGCCTGTCCGCGAACCCGGTCACCGGGATCGCGGCGGGCGGGCTCGTCGCCGGGGGCTACGTCGGCGGGAAGGTCGAGGGCGTCGTCACCGAGGCCACCGGCAGCCGCGAGGCGGGCGTCGCCGCCGGCACCCTCGCGGGCGCCGCGACGGGCGCCGCGATCGGCGCGGTCGTCGGCTCCATCGTGCCGGGCGTGGGCACCGCCGTCGGTGCCGCCGTGGGGGGCGCAGCGGGCGCCATCGGCGGATTCATCAAGTCGTACTGGAAGTAGGGGAAAGGACGAGGCCCATGCCCACTCTCATCATCGTGAGGCTGCGCCCCACCCGGCCGGTCGACGGCGCGGGCTTCACCGCGGCGCTGGCCGGGCTGAAGATCGAGGCGTTCGACCTCCGCTTCGGCTCGACCGTCGACGGGGACTCCCTCGGCACGGCGAGCGGAGTGCTCACCTCGGCCTCGGTCGGGGACCTCACCGTCGACCTCACCAGCACGGCGATCGTCCAGCACTTCGTCGACACCGGCGGGCTCCCGCCGAGCCCGCCGACGACGCGCAAGCCCGCCGCCGCGGCCACCGCCGTGATCGTCGCGAACCCGCCCGCCGGGCACCCGGAGTACCCGGCGGCCACCGCGTTCGACCTGCGGCTCAAGCTCACCCGGAACGGCAAGCAGATCGCCGACCGGCGGATCGACTTCAACGCGTCCGTCGTCACCGTGGGGACGCTGCCCAACCTGCTCGCCGACGTGGTGGCGCTCGCGCCGAGCGCGTACGCGGTGCTGCCCGCCGTCGCGTCCGGCACGGGCGCGCACCTGGAGCTGCCGCCGGACGGCGCCCCGCCAGACTTCGCGTCCCTGCGCGACGCCGTCAACGCGGTCCTCGCCCTCGACCCGGCGGACGGCCGGACGATCGCCCAGCGCACCACGCTCAGCGCGGCGCAGGCGCGGCACGTCGCCGCGGAGATCGAGTGGGACCGGGCGATCTACCCGCCGCCGCCCGAGCCGCGGCCGCTCGCCCAGATGTACACGACCCCGCAGCCCGACCCGCTGGTCAAGGCCGAGGACGCCGACAACGACCGGCGCCGTTTCGAGGCCGAACTCGAGGGCTACTACGCCACGCACGACGGGAACGCGCTGCGGCTGACCGGGTACGTCTACGCGGTCTGGGCCGCGATGATGTGCGAGCGGCTCAGCGCGGGGGAGAACCTCACCGGCCCCGGCCCGGCGCAGGGGGCGGTGGACGGGGCGCGCACGGCGCTGCTGACGTTCCCGCTGCCGTCCGGCGCCGGGGACGGGACGACGCTCCGGCACGCGTCGGTGCTGCTCACCGGCGACCCGGCGGGGACCCCGCTGAACCCGCCGTTCATCGTCCCGGCGCCGTACTTCTACGCGCTCGGCGCGCAGCTCCCGCCGCAAGTGGACGTGCCGCAGCGGTTCGCGATGGCGAGCGTCGACACCGAGGCCAAGGTGCTGGTGACGATCGAGACCGCGATCGAGGCGGGCACGGTCGGGGCCTCCGAGGCGCCCGCCGCCACGCCCGGGTCCACGGCCGCGCTCGTCCCGGCGCAGGCCGCGCGGCGGCTGCGCGCCATCGGGCAGGCCGCGGCGCCCGCGCCGCGCGTCACGCTGAACGCGGCCGTCCGGCCGCTCGTCGAGTCCTGGCTGGCGCACGCCGGGCCGACCCCCACCATCGACGCCGACTTCTGGGGCCCGGCGACGGCGTCCGGGCCCGGCGCCGCCGCGTACCTCAACCTGCTGCTGCACGCCGTCACCGGCGGCTTCGCGCCGCTCATCACCGCGATCACCACCGACCTCGGGGTGACCACGGCGGCCCAGCTGCGGGCGGTCACCGACGAGCGGTGGCGCACGCTGTTCCTGCCGCCGGGCGCGCCGCCGCGCCTCGACCTGCTGCCGCCGTTCACCGAGGTCGGGACGGCCAGCACCCCCGAGGACAGGGTCGACGCGTTCCTCCGGCACCTGCGGCAGTTCTTCACCGTCCCGTTCTCCCCGGCGTCGGCGACGACACCGGCGGAGGGGGCCCCGTCCACGCTGGAGCGGCCTGACCCCGACATCTTCGCCGCGTTCGAGGCCCGGTACGCGGCGCACGGCGGCGGCACGTACACGCCGGGCACCCCGCGCGACCCCGACGCGACGCGGTCGGCCGTCCTCGACGTGTTCCCGGGCGACCCGCAGGCCCGGACCTGGCTGCTCGCGGCGCTCGACGCGATCGACGCGCTGCACGTGCTGACCGCGTTCGCGGCGACCGGCGAACCGCAGGCCGAGCTGCGGTTCTCGCTGATGGAGGCGCTCTACGCGCGGGGGTTCACGACGCTCGACGCCGTGACCGCGCTCAGCCCGGACGACTTCGAGCAGGCGCTCGAAGGGACGGTCGCGCACCCGTACGCGGCGGACATCCAGGAGGCGGCGGGCGGCTCCCGGTTCGAGCCGCCGGGCGAGGGCGAAGGGTTCGCGCCGGTCAACCCGGGGACGCTCACCGACTGCCTGCCGCCCGAGTACCTGTCCCCGTTCGGGCTGGTGGCGTATCTGAGCGAGCTGCTGCGGCTGTCGGCGGCGAGCACCTGCGCGGAGCCCTTCCCGGCCGAGGAGGAGACGCTCGGCGGCCTGCTGGACGAGCGGCGCGGGCCGCTCGGCGACCTGCACGCCACGGAGGCGAACCTCGCGACGCCGGTCCCGTCCGTCGACCTGGTCAACGAGAGCCTGGAGCATCTCGCCGCGGCGGTCGCGGGCGGCGGGACGCCGTCCGGCGCCGTGTTCGACACCGCGTCCGGCGAGGTCGGCGGGCACGCCCTCACCGGCCCGGACGCGCACGACCCCGGCACGCTGCTCGCGGCGATGCCGGAGCACTCCGCGCCGTCCGCGCCGCTGCCCGCCGCCTACGCGGCGCTGCGCGCCGACGCCGGGTCGCCGCTGCTGCCCTACGACCAGGCGCTCGACACCGTCCGCTCCTACCTCCAGGCGGCGGGCACGAGCCGGTTCGAGATCATGCGCCGGTTCCGCAAGCGGATCACCGAGTTCGCGCTCGACCCGGCCCACGAGCCGGACGGGTTCGCGGCGTACCGCTGGCGCTATCCCGTCCGGCTGGAGACGGCGCTCGAATACCTGTGCCTGAGCGTGCACGAGTACGCGATGTTCTTCACCCGCACGCCCGGCGAGGAGCCGTCCGAAGGCGTGCCCGCGGCGTGGCAGCTCTACGGGTTCACGAAGCCCCGGGTCGGCCGGACGCACTGGTCGAAGATCGCCGTGCTGCTCCCCGAACTGCTCGCGCGCACCGGCCTGGAGTACTGCGACCTGGCCGCACTGCAGCGCAGCGAGATCGTCCCGTTCGACCTGGTGACGATCCCCCGGCAGCGCCAGCGCGGGGGCGACGGGTACGGACCCATGCCGGACTGCCCGCCGTGCCACCCGGAGGAGTACCGGGTGCGTTTCCTCAGCGAGCGCGACGACGCCGACCGCTCCGCCGCGCTCGTGCGGCTCGCGCTGGTCGTGCGGCTCTGGCGGGCGCTGCGCGAACGCTGCGGCGGCGGCCTGACGTTCCGCACGCTCGCCGACCTCGACGCCGTCCTGTCCCTGTTCACCCCGGAGGGCGCGGTCAACCCGGACTTCCCCCGGCAGCTCGCCGCGCTGCTCATGCTGTGCGACGACCTCCGGCTGCCGCTCGGCGGCGGCGACGAGGCGGGCCCGCTGGGCCGGATCCCGCTCCTCGCCCTGTGGGTGGACAGCGCCACCCCCGCCGAGTGGGCGCACGCGGTCGGCCTGCTCCTGGACGGCGTCGAGGAGACCGCCGGACGGGTCGACCCGGAGCTGGAGGCGACCCCGGAACTCATCAAGATCATCGGCGCGAACCTGGACCCGCTGTCGGTGCTCTGCGGCTTCGACCCGGACACGCCGTCCGACACCTGGCACGCCCGGCCCGCCGCCACGCTGCGGTTCGCCGAGGCGCTGCTGAAGATCTACCTGTCCCCGTTCACCGTCGGCGAGCTGCTGTTCCTGTTCACCACGGACGGCCACCTCGGCGGCGACGACCCCTTCCCCCTCCAGGACCGCAACGAAGCCGCCGACGACCCGCTGGGGCTCGGAGATACCGAGCCGTTCGACGGGCTCGGCCCGCACTCGCTGTGGACGCTGCGCGCCGCGCTCGGCGACGTCACAGTGCCCGGCGAGGAGGCCGCCACCTGGACCTGGACGCGGATCGCCGCGTCCGTCCGCACCGACTTCGGGTACACCGCGCCGACCGGCGCTCCCGACCCCTTCGACCTGCTCGGCCGCCGCTTCTTCGCCGCCGAGCTGCGCCGCCGCGGCATCCCCGTGAGCGCGGCCGAGACGCGGTTCGCGGTGCCGCTGCCCGCCGCCGACACCTCCCCGGACATGTGGGCCGGCGGGCCACCGGAAGGCGGTTTCGCCTACGACCGCGCCACCGAGGAGCTGTACTGCCTGCTGCCGCTGCGGGACGCCGACGTCCTCGACCGGCTGCTGCGCCTGCGCCCGCTCAACCCGGCCGAGCGCCGCGCGGTCCGCGACCTGTACTTCGCGCCGCGGGCGGCGTGGGCGCCGTTCGCCGCGCTGTTCGAGAATCCGGTGCAGGCCATCGAGTCGCTCGTCCAGGAAGGGGACGACGACTCCCGCTTCGCCCTGTTCCAGCAGGCGTACGCGCTGTTCGTGCGGCGCAGCCGGGTCGTCGCCGAGCACCTCGCCCGGCACGTGCTCACCGCGACCGGCTCCGGGTCGGCCGATCCAGGCCCGACCACCGACGCGGCTTGGCTGATCCTGCGCGGGCTCTGGGCGGACGAGAACTTCGGGCTGACCCCATGGGAGAACGACTCGGGCGCCCCGCCGGACGTCACCTGGCCGTGGCGGCCGGGCGCGGGCGCGTTCGCCGCGCTGCTCGGCCTGCGCGGAACGGGTGTCGTCGGCGAGTACCGTCCGGACGTCCCGCGCGGCGCGCTGCGGTGGCGGGAGGTCCGCGGGCCGCTCAGCGCGTTCGGGGACGTCCGGAACGCGCTGAACGCGCCCGGGCCGACCGTCCTCCCGGCGATGGACCTGGAGCTGACGGACGAGCAGGAGCGGTATGTCAGCATCCGCAACGGTCTCGCGCTCCTGGACGCGACGGGCGAGCCGCTCGGCGGGGCCGAGCCGTTCGCGGTGCGCTGGCACGGCGTCCTGCTGGTGGAGCAGGAGGGCGTCTACCGCTTCAACGCGGGGGAGCCGTCCGCCGACGCCGATGAGCACGACCATGACCACGAGCATGAGCACGACGAGCACGGGGACTGGTGCGAGGGACGGCGCTGGCGGGTCGTCCTGCGGCGGGGGCAGCGCACCTGGGCCGTCCTGAACCACGGGATGCCGGGCGACGAGGCGCCGGGCCACGTGTCGGGCCCGCTGCGGCTGCGGCGCGGCGCGTACGAGATCACGATCGAGGCCCGCCAGGTCAAGCCGAGGTTCGCCGGACGCGCCGACGTCGAGCCGGCCCGCACCGGGTTCCGGTTCGGGTACGCCGGGCCCGACACCGGCGACGCCGTCACCACCCTGCCGTTCGACCGGCTGTTCCGCGCCGCGAAGTCCGCGACGCTCGGCGAGGGCGTCGTCCGCAACCCGACCGATGCCACGACCGCGACGGCGGCGGGCGACGGGGCCGCGGTCGCGGGCGGGCGGGCGCTGTCGGTCATCCGGCCGGGCGAGAACGCCGCCGCCTGGCTGAACGGCCTCTACACCAGCAGCCTGCGCGACATCCGGCGCACCTACCAGCGGGCCTTCAAGGCGCTGCTCGTGGCGCACCGGTTCGGGCTGTCGGCGCAGCCGGTGCCCGGCTACCGGCAGTCCGAGCTGGGATACCTGCTCGCGCACGGCGAGACGTTCGCGGGCACGTCCCATCCCCGCACCGGGGCCGCGTCCTTCGGCACGCACCGCGCCTGGCTCTCGCCCGACCTGCTGCCCGTCGGCGACCCGTACCTGACCAGCGCCGTGGACGACCAGCGCAGCGACCCGGGGCGCCCCCGCCAGGCCGCGCTCTTCGACGTCTGGGAGCGCCTCTACGACTACGCCGGCCTGCGGCGCGACACCCGGACGGCGCGCGAGCGCCCGGCCTGGCTGCTGTTCGCCGAAGTGTCCGAGCAGCAGCCGGACGACCCCGTCAACCTGCTGCGGCACCTCGGCGTGGACGCCCGGCACGCGCCGCTCCTTAGCGCCTACTTCGACGTCCCGCCCGACCCGTACCGGCTGGGCCCGCACGACCTGGAGGACGAGCGCTGGGCGATCCGCGCCTGGCTCGGCTCGCGGCTGCTGCACCGGGTGACCGCCCACCTCGTCCCGCGCGAGATCGGCGCCGCCCATCCCTACCTGTGGGCGGCCGACGACCCCGGCGCCCCCGTCGGGACGCCGCCGCTCTCCGGCACCGCCGACCTCATGCGGTTCGTCGAGGACGCCTACATCGAGAACGGGCGGCCGCGCCGCTACACCGACCTGCGGCAGCTCAACGACAGGCTGCGCGAGCGGGCCCGGCGCGCCCTGCTGGCCTACCTGAGCGGCCCAGGACGATTCGCCGCCGGGCCCCGCGACCTGTCCGACCTGCTGCTCCAGGACGTCCAGGCGGGCCTGGTCCAGCGGGTGACCCGGATCGAGGACGGCATCGCGGCCGTCCAGGCGTTCATGCAGCGCGCGTTGCTCGGCGTCGAGCCGTCGCTGCCCATTCCCTACGCGCTGCGCGAACTGTGGCGGAACCGGTTCGCGACGTTCGCGCAATGGCATGCGTGCGCGCAGCGCGAGGCGTACCCGGAGAACTGGATCGAGTGGGACGACCTGCATGAGGCGCGCCGCTCTGAGGCGTTCCGGATGCTGCACGCGCGGCTCCGCGAGGACTCGCTCACCGTCCCGGTCCCCGGCGGCCTGGCCTGGTGGAGCGGAAGCCGTCCGCCGGAGCACCCCACCCTCACCCTGCTCCAGGACGGGACGCTCGCGGCGGAACGGCTGCTGTACCCCGCGCCGGAGGGTCTCGGGCTGCTCGGCACCCCGGCACCGCCCGCCCAGCCGTCCTGGCTCGCCCCGATCGCCCTGCCCACCGCGACCAACGGCAACGGCAACGGAAATGGCAACGGAAATGGCAACGGCAACGGCAACGGAAATGGCAACGGCAACGGCAACGGAAATGGCAACGGCAACGGCAATGGCGATGGGAACGGAGACGACGACGGGCCCATCGAACTCCACGCCCGGCAGGAAATGGAGGCCGTGCAGGGGCGCGAGCTGCCGCTGTGGCTGACGGCGGCGATCTCGCTGGGTGTCCCGTTCATCCGGATCGCGGCGGCGGGGATCCCGCCCGCGTCGGCGCATCTCGCCCCGTACGGGCACGCCGCCGGCTGCTGCCGGGACTGCGGTGAGGACCGTCCCGACGACGGCATCGACGAGTACTACTTCTGGCTGGCGGGCGCCGCGCTGTACGACGACGCCGACGCGGCCCAGGACGCCGACGCCGGGGTCGTGGTCTCGACCCCGGAGGGCCCGGCCGACCAGACGTCCGACTGGCACCGTCCCGACAAGCTGCCCGGCCTCCTCGCCTGGCCCCCGGACGACGCCGCGCACCTGTACTGGTGCCGCGTCCGCGACGGCAGGTTCGAGCCGCCGCGCCGCAGCGCGGAGGCGGTGCGGCTGCGTCCCGGCCACGGCGCCCTGCGGCTGGTGTTCGAGGGCCGCACGGGCGACTCCCTCCGCTTCACCGTGCCGGACGCCCAAGCGCCCACCGGGCACACCGACCCCACCGCGCCGGGATTCCGCTATGACATGCCACCGGACGACGCGGTCGTCCTGCCCCTGGTCACGGCCCCCGACCCGCCGGTCGTCACCTTCCCGGGCGCCATGGCCGCCTACCCGTACTTCACGATGAGGCCGCCCGGCGCGCCGCTCCTGCCCCTGTCGCCGTTCCCGGTCGCGGCGGCGGTCGCGAGCGCGCTGCGCGCCCACTGCCGCCACGAGGCGGCGCTGGCCTGGTACGGCCTCGCGTACCGGCCGCTGGAGTCCGACAACACGTGGCGGACGTCCTCGTACGGCACCGAGGTGGCGCGGCGTCAGGACGTCGTCCTGTCCTACGCCGAGACCCTCGCGCAGGCCGCGGACGCCGCGTTCGCCCGCGGCGACCTGGAGGGCGCGCGGCAGGCCCGCGTCCTGCTCGACGTGCTGGCCCGCCTGCTCGGCCGCACGCCGAGGCGGATCACCGGCGAACCCGACGACGACCCCGCCGAGCTCGCGGACTTCCACGCCCTCCCCGCCCCGCTCAACCCGCGGCTCCTCGCCCTCTACGAGCGGGCCGGTGACCGGCTGGCGCTCGTCCGGCACGACATCGACGCCCACCGGCTGCACCGCGGCCCTGACGTGCACGCCGACGCCGCCGACGTCTGCGCGGAGGGCTGCGACGGCACGGCCTGCCACGGCCCGGTCGGCCCGTACCGGTTCACCTTCCTCGTCCAGAAGGCGCTGGACCTGGCGGGCGAGGTCCGCGCGCTCGGCGCGAGCCTGCTCGCCGCCTACGAGAAGGGCGACGCCGAGGCCCTCGCCTCGCTGCGCGCCGCCCACGAGCGGCAGCTCACCGAGCTCGGCCTGCGGACGCGGCAGTTCCAGTGGCGGGAGGCCGACTGGCAGGTCCAGGCGCTGCAGAAGACCAAGCAGGGCGCGCTGACCAGGCTGGCGTACAACCAGGCGCTGCTCCGCGCGGGCAACAACGCCGGTGAGATCGGGTACGAGGCGATGACCGTGGTGTCGACCGCCTCGCGGATCGCGGGCAACGTCTCCGAAGGCATCGCCCAGGGCATCGGCCTGTCGCCCGACTTCTGGCTGGGCGTCGCCGGGTTCGCGGGCACCCCGCTCCAGTTCAACCAGTTCCCGCTGGGCAACAAGCTCGCGGCGGGCTTCAGCACGGCCGCGCGGATCCTCGCCTCGGTGGCGGAGAACGCCGGCACGACCGGCGGCCTCAGCCTGACCGAGGGCGGCTGGCAGCGCCGCGAGGACGAGTGGCGCCACCAGGTCCAGGTGATCGGCGTCGAGCTGCAGCAGATCGAGCGGCAGATCCTCGCCGCCGAGCGGCACCGGGACGCGGCGCTGCGCGACCTGAACGTCCAGCAGCGGCAGATCGACAACGCCCGCGAGGTCCAGGACTACCTGCGCGACCGGTTCTCCAGCGCCGAGCTGTACCTGCACCTGCAACGCGAGACCGCCGCGCTGCACCGGCAGATGTACGACCTCGCGCTGCGGCTGGCCCGCCGGGCGCGGCGCGCGTTCGTCCACGAGCGCGGCACCCCGGCCCCGGCGCTGCCGTCCCCCGGCTGGGAGTCGCTGCGCGACGGGCTCCTCGCGGGGGAGCGCCTGCAGCTGGCGCTGCGCCGGATCGAGACCGTCTACGTCGAGGAGAACTGCCGCGAGTACGAGCTGACCCGGCACCTGTCCCTGCGCGCCGACTTCCCGATGGCGTTCCTGCAGCTCCAGCAGACCGGCTACTGCGAGATCGAGATCCCGGAATGGCTGCTCGACCTCGACCATCCCGGCCACTACATGCGGCGGATCAAGAACGTCAGCCTGACGATCCCCTGCGTGGTCGGTCCGTTCACCAGCATCAACTGCCGGCTGACGCTGTTGAGCAGCCAGACGCGCGTCGACCCGTCCCTGCGCGACGCGCCCGCGCGCTGCTGCAGTGCCCCGCCCGGGCTGCCCGCGCCCGGCCCCTGCCGCTGCCCGGGCGGCGGCACCCCGCGCACCTGCCCGTGCGCGACCGGCGACTGCACCCGCTGCGCGACGGCCGGCGATCCGGCCTCCGGCTACGAAGCCGTGCCGGACGACCCGCGGATCGTCCACGCCTATGACGCGACCGAGGCCATCGCCACGTCCAGCGGCCAGAACGACTCCGGCATGTTCGAGTTGAACTTCCGCGACGAGCGCTACCTGCCGTTCGAGTACCGCGGCCTCGTCAGCCGCTGCCGCATCGAACTGCCGCCCGAGGACAACCGCTTCCCGCTCGGCAGCCTCAGCGACGTGGTCATGCACTGGAACTACGTCTCGCGGGAGGGCGGCGACGTCCTGCGCGCCGCCGCCCGCGCCGCCGCCGCACGTCGCCTCCCCGGCGCCGGGCTCCGGCTCATCGACGTCCGGCGAGACCTCCCGGACGACTGGTACCGCCTCCAGACCCCGGACCGCCGCTGGCCGCTGCGCCTGACCCGCGAGCTGTTCCCCTACGTTCCCGGCGGCTGCGACCTCCGCGTCACCCGGATCGAGCTGTTCATCGAGCTGGCCGACCCGGGCTGCACGTCCGTCCTGCCCGCCCTGTTCTTCGGCCACGGCCACCACGGCCACCGTCCGGACGAACCGTGCACCTGCACCGGCGTCCCGGTCGACTGCGTGACGAGCGCCGACTGGCCCTGTCTCTTCCACGGCGTCGTGGAAGCCGATCTTCCGGTGCGGCCTCACCCGTCCGGCGAACTCCTGTTCCCGGACCTGCCCAGCAAGATCACCGCCTTCTACCTGCTCTGCACCTACGAGACGGAGTCCTCAAGTGCCTGCCTGTAGAGGCGCCCGGCGCGGTAGCTGGATCGGACGAGCGGCCCCGACATCACGCCCGCGAAACCGATCTCCTCCGCCTCGGCCGACAGCTCGACGAACTCCTCCGGCTTCACCCACCGCTCCACCGGGTGATGCCGGGCGCTCGGCCGCAGGTACTGGGTGATCGTGATCAGGTCGCAACCGGCGGCGCGCAGGTCGCGCAGGGCCTCTGAGACCTCCTCGCGGGTCTCGCCCATGCCCAGGATCAGATTGGACTTGGTGACCATGCCGCCGACGCGGGCGGCGGTGATGACCTCCAGCGACCGCTCGTAGCGGAATCCCGGCCGGATCCGCTTGAAGATCCGCGGCACCGTCTCCACGTTGTGCGCCAGCACCTCAGGCCGGGACGAGAACACCTCGGCGAGCTGCTCGGGGACGGCGTTGAAGTCGGGAATCAGCAGCTCGACGCCGCAGCCCGCGACGGCGGCGTGGATCCGCCGGACGGTCTCGGCGTACAGCCAGGCGCCGCCGCCGACCAGGCCGTCGCGGGCGACGCCGGTCACGGTGGCGTACCGCAGCCCCATCCGCGCCACCGACTCGGCCACGCGGTGCGGCTCGTCCGGTCCAGCGGGGCGGGCCGGCGGTGTCGATCTGGCAGAAGTCGCATCGCCGGGTGCACTGGTCCCCGCCGATCAGGAACGTGGCCTCACGGTCCTCCCAGCATTCATGGATGTTGAGGCAGCCCGCCTCCTGGCACACCGTGTGCAGCCCCTCGACCTGCACCCAGCCCGGCCAGTGTCCGGTACTGCGGGCCCAGGTGCGCGCGAACCCGCAGTCATTCCGGCTTGCGCATGATCGGCACCTCGGCGTTGCGCGCCTCGATGCGCAGCAGCTTGCGTCCGGTCATGCGGGCGGCTCCTCCGGTGCGGGGACGAACGCGGGGACGATGTCCCAGGTGACGCACGTGCGGGCGACGACCCTGCCGCCGCGCAGCACGATCCGGTCCTCGGTCGCGGCGGCGACGGCCTCGTCCAGGTCCGCCGCCCGGATCGCGAGAAGATCGGCGGGACCGCCGGGAACCAGCGCGAAGGGCGGCAGCCGAGGGCGGCGCGGGCGTGCCCGGTGACCGCCTCCCGGCCCGCCATCTATGGAGAGCCGCCATCACCGACCGGCTCATCTCGCCGGCCGACCCATCGCTGGACGACGGAGGCGGCGTTGACCTCACTCGCTGCCGCCGGGGTTCGGCGGGCACTGCCGTCCCGAGCAGGCTCCGGTGCAGGAGCCGTCGGTGAACGCCTTGATCAGCGTCACCGGCTCGACGACCTCGATCTGGCGCGCGGTGTTCTCCGTTGCGCGGTCACCTCCGCTCGCGCTCGGTGCTGGGCGCGGGCGACCGGGGCGGAATCGGTCGCCAGCGAGTCCTTGGGGACACCTGCCTGTGGGGTGCGGGGGCGGGCCGCTGTCGCGCAGTGCGCGGGCGGTGTCGTCCAGCGCGCGCTCCATCGCGCCGAGCGCGGCGGACTCGGCGGCGATCCGCGGCAGCACCGCGTCCAGCGGCGCCGGGGCGAGCACGGCCAGCCGGGCGCAGACCGCGCCGTCGACCGGCACGCCCTTCTGCAGGCTCCGCCGGACCATGAGCGCGGCGGCACGCTCGCGCGCGGTCAGCACGGGCGCGGGAACGAGGATTTCACCCATCACCCTCGCGACCCGGGCGCCGTGCGCACGGTACCGCGCGGTCGCCTCCTCCAGCTCGCGGATGCGGGCGAACAATCCCGGTGCGCTGCCGGCCAGCCACAGACTCGCGGGTAGCCCCGCGACACGCAGCAGCGCAGAACCCCCCATCCCCGAGG
>NZ_VCKW01000181.1 GCF_005889715.1 Actinomadura soli | reverse complement strand
GGGCGGGGGCGGGACGGCGGACGGCTTCGCCAGGCGCTCCAGCAGCCGGACGGTGATGGACGGCGACACCAGCGACTCGCCGTTCGCCGCCGCGCGGACGGCCTCCAGCAGCAGCGCGGGCCCGCTGTCCTTCAGCAGGAACCCGACCGCGCCGCCGCGCAGCGCCCCGTAGACGTACTCGTCCATGTCGAACGTCGTGACGATGACGATGCGGGGCGGGTCGGCGACGCCGGGCCCGGCCAGCACGCGGGTCGCCTCCAGGCCGTCCATCGCCGGCATCCGGATGTCGAACAGGCACACGTCGGGGCGGAGGCGGCGGGCCAGCGCGACGGCCTCGGCGCCGTCCGCGGCCTCCCCGACCACCTCCATGTCGGGCTGCGAGTCGACGATCATCCGGAACCCGGTCCGGACCATCTCCTGGTCGTCGGCGATCAGTACACGGATGGCCACGCGGCCGATTCTGTCAGGTCACCCCTCCCCGGCGGGAAGCACGGCCACGACCTCCCAGCCCCCCTCGGGACGCGGACCGGCGTACAGCCGCCCGCCGAGCGCGCCGACCCGCTCGGCCAGGCCGGTCAGCCCGAACCCGCCGGACGGGAGGCGCCGCCCGCGTCCCCGCCCGTCGTCCCGGACGGCGACCTCGACCTCGCCCCCGGCGCGCGCGAGCGTCACCCGGACGGACGCGGCGTCGGCGGCGTGCTTGCGGACATTGGTGAGCGCCTCCTGCACGACGCGGTGCGCCGACGCCGCCACCTCGGGCGGCAGCGTGCCGAGATCGGGCGCGATCGTCAGCGCGGCGGGCGGATGGGCGAACCCCGCGACGAGCTCCTGGAGCCGCGCGAGATCACCCACGGGCCGGCGGACGGCCCCGCGGGCGTCCCCGTCGGACGCGTCGACGTTCTGCGCGTCGCGCAGCAGGCCGACCATGCGGCGCATCGAGGTGAGCGCCTCGGTGCCGGCCTTCTCGATCCCGCCGAACATGCCGTCCAGCTCGTCCGGCCCGGGCGGCGCGGCCCCCGAGCGGGCCGCGAACCGCGCCGCCTGCGCCTGGACGACGATCCCCGTCACATGGTGGGCGACGAAGTCGTGCAGGTCGCGGGCCAGCTCCAGCCGCTCGTCCCGCCGTGCCGCGGCGAGGGACCTGGCCCGCCGCGCGTCCATCGCCCGCAGGTACAGCCCGATGCCGGCGGCGACCGCCACGGTGATGCCGAGCGGCGCGGTGAACAGGACCGCCGCGAGCGCCGACCAGCGCAGCGGCGTCGACAGGATCGCGACGGCGAGCAGCGGGGCCAGGAGGACCAGCCGCCGCCTGGGCATCTTCCACGCCGCCCGCACGACGAGGATCAGCAGGGCGCCGATCTCGGCGAACAGGCTCGGGGCGCTGGCCCCGGCCCCCGGCTCCATCGCGAGGAGGAGGGTGGTGAGCGCCGACAGCGACGCGGCGGCGATCGTCCACGCGACGAAGCGCCGCCCGGAGACCGCGGCGGCGTTGGCCACGGCCGCGACGAGCACCATCCACACGAGGGCGGTGTCCCGGATGCCGGCGGCCAGGCAGGCCAGCAGGAACATCGCGGCGAACGCCGCGTACGCGGTGCGCGCCAGGCAGCCGCCCAACAGGTGGATGCGGTCCAGCCGTGCCCCGATGTCGCTCACGCCCATGGAGCGTACGACCCGCGGCCGACCGCCGGATCGACCGTTCGGCCGATACCCGCCGCCCGGGACCGGCCCCGCGTCCGATGCGGAGGCGGGGCGGCGCCGCGCACGCTGGAGGCATGTACCTGATCTATGCACCGTTCGTCGTCGCGTTCGCCGCCTTCGTGATCTACGGCGGCATCGTGATGCCCGCCATGGAGATCGCCGAGTCGTTCCGCGGCGACCGCCGGTCCTGAGCCCGGTCGAATAAAGGTTCGAGAATGTCAGAGGTGACGCGTAGCGTTGACCTTGTGATTCGGGCGACACCTGGGAACAGATGCCGAACCGAGTGGCTTGTACGGACGTACCAAGGGGTATGTGACTGATGGTGGCAGCCGCACCGGCGCGGCCCACCGGGCTTATGGAAGGGGTGTTGGCATGAGCGCAGCGACCGGCACGTTCCATCTCTCCCACCCGCTGCTGGACGGGCCCGCCGAGCGGACCGTCGTGCAGCCGTGGCTCACCGATCTTTCCCATGCGTCGCTGAACGCCTACGCCGAGATCTCGCCCGCGCTGGCCCCCGTCGAGGCGCTGCCCATGCGCGCGGCCCCGGCCCTGCGTCCCGCGCCCGCCCCGATCGCCGTGGCGGCCTGACCGGCGAACGACGGCGAAGGGGGCCGAGGAACCCTCGGTCCCCTTCTCTTTCGCCGTGCTGTCTCAAATGGCAAGACAGAATTCTCAGAATGTGAGAGCAGATCGTAGGGTGAGGGCACGGTACAGAGAGGCGATCCGATGTCCCCTGAAGCGACCTACACCCACGGCCACCACGAAAGCGTCCTGAGCTCGCACACGTGGCGGACCGTCGAGAACTCCGCGGCCTACCTGGCCGGGCACCTGCGTCCCGGCGCGTCCGTGCTGGACGTCGGCTGCGGCCCCGGCACGATCACCGCCGGCCTCGCCGAACGCGTCGCCCCCGGCCGCGTCGTCGCCGCCGACTCCGCGCAGACCGTCCTGGACGAGGCCCGCGGCAACACCGCCGCTCTGGACAACGTCGAATTCGCCGTCGCGGACGTCCACGCCCTGCCCTACGCCGACGGCACGTTCGACGTCGTCCACGCCCACCAGGTCCTGCAGCACGTCGCCGATCCCGTCCAGGCCCTCCGCGAGATGCGCCGCGTCGCCAGGCCCGGCGGCATCGTCGCCGCGCGCGACGCCGACTTCGGCACGATGGTCTGGCACCCGGACCCGCCCGGCATGGACGCCTGGATGCCGATCTACTACAAGGTCGCCCGCGGCAACGGCGGCGAACCCGACGCGGGCCGCCGCCTCGTCTCCTGGGCCCGCGCCGCCGGATTCACCGACATCGCCGCGTCGGCCTCGTCCTGGTGCTACGCCACCCCCGAGGAACGCGAATGGTGGAGCGAGTCATGGGGCGGCCGCCTGCTCCGGTCATCGGTCGCCGACCACGCCGTCGCCGGCGGCCACGCCACCCGCGAAGAGTTGCAGCGCGTCTACGAGGGCTGGAAGGCATGGGCCGCCGCCGACGACGGCTGGTACTCCGTCACCCACGGCGAGATCCTCTGCCGCGCCTGACATCGGCGGGGCCGGTCAGAACGGGCCGGTGAGCTCGCCGAGCTTGTCGGTCAGTTCGAGGTTGTGGGAGTAGTCGACGGGGACCGTGACGACGGAGACCGTGTCGTCCGCCAGGGCCTTGCGGAGGGTCGGGAGGAGGTCGTCGGCCGCCTCGACGCGGTAGCCGCGGGCGCCGAAGCTCTCCGCGTACTTCACGAAGTCGGGGTTGCCGAACGTGATGTTGGAGCTGGTGCCGAGGTCCAGTTCCATCTTCCACCCGATCAGGCCGTAGGCGGAGTCGTCCCAGATCAGGACGGTGATCGGGATGTTCTCGCGGACGGCGGTCTCCAGCTCCTGCGAGTTCATCAGGAACGCGCCGTCGCCGGTCGCGGCGAGGACCCTGCGGTCGGGGCGGGCGAGCTTCGCCGCGATCGCGCCCGGGACCGCGAAGCCCATGGACGACAGCCCGTTCGAGACCAGCAGCGTGTTCGGCTCGTACGTCGGGTACATGCGCGCCATCCACATCTTCACCGCCCCGGTGTCGGCGAGCACGATGTCGCCCCGGCCCATGGCGGCGCGGACGTCGGAGACGATGCGGCGGGGCGACAGCGGATGCCCGCCCTCGGTGGCCCCCTCGGCCAGCTCCTCGCGGATCATCTCGCGGATCTTCCGGCCAGTTCCGTTGACGTCGAAGCGGCGGTGGACGGAGTCGGCCAGCGTGTGGAGTGTCCGGGAGATGTCGCCCTGGATGCCGACCTCGACCGGGTAGTGATCGTCCACCTCGGCGGGGAACTGGTGGATGTGGATGATCTTCTTGTCGGCGTTCGGGTTGATCTTGACGGGGTCGAACTCCTGCAGCTCGTAGCCGACGGCGATGAGGACGTCCGCCTCGTCGAATCCGAAGTTGACGAAGTCGTGGCGCATGAACCCGACCGCGCCGAGCGCGTTGGGATGGTCGTCGGGGAAGACGCCCTTGCCGTTGAACGTGGTCGCGACCGGCAGCCCGAGGTGCTCGGAGAAGTACCGCAGCGCGTCGCCCGCGCGGGCGCGGGTGGCGCCGTGCCCGGCCAGGACGATGGGCCGGGCGGCGAGCGCGAGCACGTCGGCGGCGCGGGCGATCTGCGACGGCGACGGCTCCTGCGTCCGGACGACGTTGACCGGCAGCGGCTTCAGCTCGGGGGAGACCTTCGCGGCCTCGACGTCCTCCGGGATCGCCAGGTAGACGGCGCCCGGACGTTCGGTCTGCGCCGTCTTGAACGCCTTGCGCACCATCTCCGGCAGCGCCTCGGCCCGGGGTGCCAGCTCCGACCACTTGGTGATCGGACGGAACAGCGACACCAGGTCGACGATCTGGTGCGACTCCTTGTAGATGCGGTCCAGGCCGACCTGCGCGGAGATCGCCACGACCGGGGTGCTGTTGGTGGTCGCGTCCGCGACGCCGAGCTGGAGGTTGATCGCGCCGGGGCCGAGCGTCGCCGACGCCACGCCCGCCTTCCCGGTGAGGCGGCCGTAGATCTCCGCCATGAACGCCGCGCCCTGCTCGTGCCGGACCAGGACGTAGCGAATGGACGAGTCGGTCAGAGCGTGGACGAAATGGATGTTCTCCTCGCCCGGAATTCCGAAGACGTATTCGACGCCCTCCGCCTCAAGGGCCCGGACGAGCAGCCGGGCGGCCTCCTGTTGCGCGGGGGCTTCTTGCGTGGACATCGTGTGTCCCATCTCCAGTCTGCTGATCGCTGGGTGCTGCCTCGTTCAGCATCCTGGGCCCTACCGCAATTCCGCCGCGTCGATGTGTGATCGCTCTCAGGAATCGGCGATGTTCTTGATCGCGCGGAGCGTCGGCTCGTCCCGCACGCCGGCGATCAGCACGGTGGTGACGGGGCTGTCGCGCCACAGCTGGAGCCGCTCCTTGATCCGTCCGATGGGGCCGAGGAGGGAGATCGCGTCGGCCAGCTCGTCGGGCACGGCCCTGATCGCCTCGTCGCGGCGTCCGGCGAGGAAGAGGTCCTGGACGCGGGCGGCCTCCTCCGCGTAGCCGAGCCGGCCGATCATGTCGAGGTGGAAGTTGCGCTGCCGCGCGCCCATCCCGCCGATGTAGAACGCGACGGGGATCTTGGCGAACTCCAGCGCGGCCGGGAGGTCGTCGGTGACGATCGTGACGACGGTGGCGGCGATCTCGAAGCCGTCCGGACGATCCGCCAGCGACGTGCCGAAGACCGGCTCGATCTGCGCGGGGTCGACGAACAGCGGCAGCCAGCCCTGCGCGATCTCGGCGGCCAGCGCGACGTTCTTCGGCCCCTCCGCGCCCAGGTAGACGGGGATGTCCGCGCGGACGGGATGCACGATCGACTTCAGCGGCTTGCCGAGGCCCGCGCCGCCGGGGAGCGGCAGCGGGTAGTGCGGGCCCGCGCTGGTCACCGGGGCGTCGCGGCGCCAGACCTGCCGGACGATGCCGAGATACTCGCGGGTGCGGGCGAGCGGCTTCGGGAACGGCTGCCCGTACCAGCCCTCGACGACCTGCGGGCCGGACGCGCCGAGCCCGAGGATGACCCGTCCGCCCGACAGCGCGTCCAGCGTCAGCGCGTGCATGGCGGTGGCGGCCGGGGTGCGCGCCGAGATCTGCGCGACGGCGGTGCCCAGCTTGATCCGGGACGTCCGGGCCGCGTACCAGGTCAGGGGGGTGAACGCGTCCGAGCCGTACGCCTCCGCGGTGAACACCGAGTCGTAGCCGCAGCGCTCGGCCGCGAGGACGGTATCGGTCTGGTCGTCGGCGTCGCGCTGCCAGTAGCCGACGTTGATGCCGAGTTTCAGTTCCGCGGTCACGGTGCACCCTCCGGTAATCGTCGCACCGCGATACTAGAACACGTTCTAGTTTCCGGGAAGGGCCGGGGGCCGCGGCGACGGCTCGCCGCGGCCCCCGGTTCCGTCGCTAGACCTCCTTGATCGCGCTCAGCAGGCTCCGCCAGGCGGGCGCCGTCAGCACCAGCGCGGGACCGGCGGGGTCCTTGGAGTCGCGGACCGCGCGAAGGTCGCTGGTCAGGGAGGCCACCTCGACGCACTGGTCGCCGCTCCCGCTGTGGGACGACTTGCGCCAGGCGGCGCCGGTGAGTTCGCGCTGCAGGTTGGTCACGGGCTGCTCCTTGCTGCCTCGGCTATGAGGTGCGCGGAATCCTCGGGGGACAGGGCGACCGCCTCGATCCGATCGAAGCGATCCCTATGTTTTGCTATTGCCTCCGCGCTCTCAAGGTAAACGTCGCCCATGGTGCCCTCTACGTAGGCGATATCTGGGTCAGCGGGGTCTGGATACGACAATATGGTGAATCGTCCATCGAGGCCCGCATGCTCCCGCGCCGTATACGGAAGTACCTGAATCGTGACGGATGGGCGGGTATTCACGGCGGTGGCGAGGGCCTCCAACTGGTCGCGCATCACCTTCTCGCCTCCGATCGGACGGTGCAGCACCGCCTCGTCGAACACGACGTGCAGGCGCGGCGCGTCCGCCCGGTCCAGCAGCGCCTGGCGGATCTTGCGGGCGGCGATGCGCCGCTCGATGTCCTCGGGGCCCGGCAGCAGCCGGCCGGCCGTGATCACGGCCCGGGAGTACTGCTCGGTCTGCAGCAGCCCGTGGACGAGCTGCGGATCCCAGGTGCGGATGTGCGACGCCTCGTCCTCCAGCGCGACATAGCTGCCCGCGAAGACGTCCTGGTAGGCCGTCCACCAGCCCCGCTGCCCGGCCTGCCGGGCCAGGGTGATGAGCGCGTCGCGGCCGGGGCTGGGCACGCCGTAGAGGTCGAGGATGTCGGCGATGTCGCCGGGTTTGGGCCGGGTCTGGCTGGTTTCGAGGCGGGAGACGGTGGCTCGCGACCAGTCGAGCCGATCCGCCACCTCCTGCAAGGTCAGGCCCTGCTCCTCGCGCAGCTTGCGCAGTTCTCGCGCCAGGCGGCGGCCACGGACGGTGGGGCGGTAGGTCATGGGAGTGGAGTCTTACCACTCTTGACGCTTGTCACAACGCGATTGACGAAGCCGGCAGGAAGGGTAGAGCAATTCCGCCAAGAGTGTTGCGCCGGTGAAATTCTCACGACACGCTTGGCTCCGTAACTACCGGGGGACTGACAGTGACGAGCGGGCCGGCCGCGCGCCCGAGGAACGCGGGAGGAACCCGTGAAGAGCACGACTGCCGGCCTGACGGCCGACACCATGGCCGACGCGATGGCGGACGGCGGCGATGACCGCGCCGCCGCGGGAACCATGCCCGGGTGGGTCTGGGCCCTGCCGGGCGGGGCCGGATGCGCCGGCCACGCCCGCCGCGTCCTGCGCGACGCGCTCGCCTCGCTGGGCGTCCCGCCGGACGCGATCGCCGACGCCCAGCTCATGGTGAGCGAGCTGGCGACGAACGCGCACCAGCACGCCGGGGAGCACGGCCCGCACGAGCTGTGGCTCTACCTCGGCGAGAACGAGCCGGGCGAGGCCACGGCGGATCATGACGGCACCACCGACGGCACCGGCACCAACGGTGCCGGCGAGGGCGCGGCGGTGGGCGAGGCCGGTGACGGTGTGAGCGGCGAGGTGCGGTGCGCGGTCTTCGACGCGTTCCCCGACGCCGCGCTCCCCGGCTACTCGTGGACGTCCGGCGACTGCGGGCGCGGGCTCAGCATCGTCCGGGAGCTGTCGGGCGGGCGCTGGGGCATGCGGCGGACGCGATCACGGCTCGGGCCGTCCGTCCGCGGCAAGGCCGTCTGGTTCACCGTGCTCGGCGAGACCGCGGGCCCCGCCCTCGGCTGACCGTCTCCAGCGCCGGGGCGTCACGCGCCGGCCGCGCACCGCGACGCCCTATGCTGTGCGCACGTGCTCGATGTTCCGCGGCTCGTTGTGGCCGCGCCTTCCACGGGAAGCGGCAAGACCACCGTCGCGACGGGTCTGATGGCCGCGTTCGCTGCCCGCGGCCTGGCGGTCTCCCCGCACAAGGTCGGGCCCGACTACATCGACCCCGGCTACCACGCGCTCGCCACAGGACGTCCTGGACGGAACCTCGATCCATGGCTGACGTCCGAGGAACTGATCGCCCCGCTGTTCTTGCACGGCGCGGACGGAGCGGACGTCGCCGTCGTCGAAGGCGTCATGGGGTTGTACGACGGTGCCGCGGGCCTGGGGTCGTCCGACGCGGCGGGTGGCGGTGACTACGCGTCCACCGCGCATGTCGCGACCCTCCTGGACGCGCCCGTCGTCCTTGTCGTGGACGCCTCCGCGGCGGCCGGACGGTCCGTGGCCGCGCTCGTCCACGGCTTCCGCTCGTACGGGACGGTCAGGTTCGGCGGCGTGATCCTCAACCGGCTGGGCTCGGACGGCCACGAACGCATGTGCCGCGACGCCGTCGAGGGCCTGGGCCTGCCCGTGCTGGGGGCGCTCCGCCACCACGACGAGGCGACGGCCCCGTCGCGGCATCTCGGGCTCGTCCCGGCGGCCGAGCGGCGGGCGGACGCGGTCCGGACCGTCCGGCGGCTCGGCGAGCTGATCGCCGCGTCCTGCGACCTGGACGCGATCCTCGCGCTGGCCCGCGCGGCGCCCCCGCTGACCGCCGGGCCCTGGGACCCGGCGGAGGCGGCGGGACGCCGGGAGAAGGCGGCCGGACGCCCGCGGATCGCGGTCGCCGGAGGCCCCGCGTTCACGTTCGGGTACGCGGAGAACGAGGAGCTTCTGACGGCGGCGGGCGCCGAAGTCGTCCGATTCGATCCGCTGCGGGACGAGAAACTCCCCGAAGGGACGAGCGGCGTCGTCATAGGCGGAGGTTTTCCCGAGATGCACGCGGCCGAGCTCTCGTCCAATGAGCCCTTGCGAAATGAGCTGGCCGCCTTCGGTAAGGCGTCGCGTCCCGTGTACGCCGAATGCGCGGGCCTTCTCTATCTCGCGCAAGAGCTGGACGGCGCCGCCATGTGCGGCGTCTTGGCCGGAGTGAAGGCGACCATGGCCTCGCGGCTGACACTGGGCTATCGTGCCGCGGTGGCGGTGGCCGACTCGGTCGTCGCCCGCTCGGGCGAACGGGTGCGCGGCCACGAGTTCCACAGCACGGTCACCGAACCCGCCCACGGGGACACGGCGGCCTGGCAATGGGCCGCGTCCGGTCCCGTGGGGTTCGTGCAGGGCGGTTGCGTCGCGTCCTACCTTCATTTGCACTGGGCGGGGTCGCCCCGGTTCGCGAGCAGGCTGGTCGACGCCTGCGAAAAGACGCCCGCGGGAAGGAAACCCGTGGGACCTGCGGGAAAGAAACCCGTGGAAAAGGACGCCCGCGGGGAAGGGGAGCGCGAGTGAACGCCTTCGAGGGAACCGTCCGGCTGGAGGGTGAACGGGTCGTGCTGCGGCCGTTCAGCCTGGACGACGCTCCGGGGCTGATCGAGGTGATCCGCGCCGGGGAGGATTTCCTGCCGCCCAGTTTCCCGGGCGTGCTGGAGGCCGAGCCCATCGCCTGGTTCCTGCGCGAGGGCGTCCACAAGGTCCAGCGGTACGGGCTGGGCGTCCACCTCGCGGTGACCGGCCGGGACACCGGCGACCTGCTCGGCACGATCGGGCTGTTCAAGGTGAACTGGGAGCATCTGACGAGCGAGGTCGGGTACGGGATGCGGCCGTCGGCGCGCGGGCGCGGCTACGCCACCGAGGCCCTCGCGCTCGTCTCCGAGTGGGCGCTGCGCGACTGCGGGCTCTTCCGCGTCGAGCTGCGCGCCATGGTCACCAACCACGCGTCCATCCGCGTCGCGGAGAAGACCGGTTTCGTGCGCGAGGGCGTCGCGCGGGGCGCGGAACGCGAGGACGGCGTCAACCGGGACATGATCGTCTTCAGCCGGGTCGCGACCGACACGCCACTGCCCGGGGCGCAGGTCGGATCGCCCGGGGCGCAGGTCGGATCGGGAGTCCTCGGCGCGCCGCGCCCGCGCTCCGGCGTCGCCTCGGACAGGCTCGACGCCCAGGACGAGGAGGGGCGGTCCGGGTGATCGACGCGGACAGGACGCTCGTGCTCTACGGGGCGGGCGCACGCGAGGCGGCCGGCCGGATGCTGCCGGGGCTGCCGGACGCGCGCTTCGTCCCGGCCGGGGCGTCCGGCGAGCCCGGCCCGGCGAGGCTGCGCGCGGCGTTCGAGGAGGCGGTCAAGGCGGCGCCGGCGCAGGTCGTCCTGGTCGCCGGGATGGACGAGCAGGCCCGCTTCCTCGGCGGCGTGCGGGGCGTGGCCGGCGTCCTGGAGTCGATCACCCTCGACATGGGCGGGGACTTCGCGCTGGCCGCCACGGTGGCCGAGGCGCCGACGCTGCGGGACGCCTACGACCGGTGGGAGGCCGCGGGCGTGCTCGGCCCGTGCGGCCGGGAGCTGTGCCGCCGGACGGCGGGGGAGCTGGAACGTCTCGCCGCCGAGGCCGCCGGGACGTCCACCAGCCCGGTCGCCGCGCAGGTGGTCATGGTAGATCCGGAGGGCGAGCGCATGGTCGGCATGTACGGGCGAATGGCCCGGTAGGCAGTTGGCGGGGTAGCGATGCTGACGGTGGTCGGCCGCAACGGTTCACCGCTCAGCGAAGCGGCCCGGACGGCTCTGGAAAGCGCTGCACTGGTGGTGGGAGAACCCGGCCACCTGGCCGGTCTGCCCATGGCGCCCGAGGCTCGGGTGGTCGCCGCCGAGGATCTGGCAGAGGCGCTGCAAGGCGTAGACGTCACAGACCAGAACGTCGTGCTCGTCGTGGACGGCGATCCGGGCTACTTCGGGATCCTCCGGATGCTGCTCGAACAGGGGCATGCCCCAGAGGTCCTGCCGTCCGCGCCCATGGTGGCGCGGGCCTTCGCCCAGGCGGGACTGCCCTGGGAGGACGCACTGGTCGTCTCCGCCCGCGACGGGCACCTGAGACAAGCCGTCAACGCATGCCGAGCCCACCCCAAGGTGGCCGTGCTGACCGGGCCGGGTGCTGGCCCAGCGGAACTGGCTCGCGCGCTGTTCCCCGTGACCCCACGGTCGTTCGTCGTCTGCGAAGACCTGGACGGGCCGGGGGAGCGGGTCGTGTACGTCCGTCCGGCCGAGGCCACGACCCGTCCGTGGAGCAACCCGGATGTGGTGCTCGTCCTGGACAACCGGCACGCACTCGGCGAGGCCACCTGGATCTCGGGCGCCGCGCCGGGCCCCGCCGGATGGGCGCTGCCCTCGGACGCCTTCGGGGAGGGAGGCGGCGGTCTCAGGCCGGACGTCCGCGCCTTCGTCCTGGCCAGGCTCGGTCCGAGGGTCGGGGACATGGTGTGGGACGTGGAGTCCGGCGACGGCTCGGTCGGCATCGAATGCGCGCGTTTCGGCGCGGCCGTCGTCGCCGTCGACCGCGACTACGCGACGTGTGAGCGGATCCGGACGAACGTCCGCCTGCACGGGGTGAAGGTCGCGATGGCGTCCGGGGACGTGCGGTCCACGGCCGGTCACCTGCCCCAGCCCGACGCCGTGTTCATCGGCCCCGGGCTCGCCGGTCCGGCCGGGCCGGACGCCGTCCGGACGTGCGCCGCCCTCAGACCGTCCCGGCTCGTCGCCGTCGCGGCCTCCGCACCGGCGCGCGACGACGCCGAGACCGCGGCGGAGATGATGGACGCGCTGGCCGAGCACGGTTTCACCACGGAGGCCGTCCAGCTCCGAGCGACCCCGCTGGACGCGCGCCCAGAGCCGCCTGACGCCCCCGTGACGATCGTGTGGGGCGAACGGGACGTCCAGACGTGGGGGCGGCGCCCGTCCCAGACGATCCGCCCCATAGAGACCATCTCCGCCTTGCCCGCCGACCCCGCGGAACCCGGCGAACCTACTGAATAGGACGCTCCGGAGCGATAGGGACGTAACGCCTCGCAAGCCGTGAAACCCTGGTATCCGTCCTGGAAGCGACGCAGGAGGCGCAGTTGACCGTCCGCCAGCCCCATCCGATCGAGGTCCGCATGACCGCGGCCGACCTTCCGGACATCGACCTGCGGCATCACGGGGACGCGGAGGTCGGGGACGGGCTCGCCGACTTCGCCGTCAACGTCCGGACGGGCATGCCCCCGGCCTGGCTCGCCGAGCGGCTCCGCGCGTCCGTCGCCGACCTCGCCGGCTACCCCGATCCGCGGCCGGCCCGGCGCGCGGTCGCGCGGCGGCACGGCAGAGCCGTCGACGAGGTGCTGCTCACAGCCGGTGCCGCGGAGGCGTTCGTCCTGCTGGCGCGGGTCCTCGCGCCGCGCAGGGCGGTGGTCGTGCACCCGCAGTTCACCGAGCCCGAGGCCGCGCTGCGGGCGGCCGGCCACCCCGTGGAACGGGTGATCCTCAGCAAGGACTTCACCCTCGACCCCGCGGCGGTTCCAGGCGACGCGGATCTGGTCGTGATCGGCAACCCGACGAACCCGACCTCCGTGCTGCACCCGGCCGCCGCCGTCGCCGCGCTGGCCGCACCCGGCCGGACGGTCGTCGTCGACGAGGCGTTCATGGACTGCGTCCCCGGCGAGCCCGAGACCCTCGCCGCCAAGCTGCCCACCGGCGTCGCCGTCATCCGCTCCCTCACCAAGACCTGGGGCCTCGCCGGGCTGCGCGCCGGATACGTCCTGGCCGATCCCCACCTGATCGGACGGCTCGCAGAGGCGCAGCCGCTCTGGGCGGTGTCCACGCCCGCGCTCGTCGCCATCGAGGCGTGCTCCGCCCCCGAGGCCGTCGCCGAAGCCGAGGCGTGGGCGGCCGCACTCGCCGCCGAACGCGACCGGCTGGCCGCGGAACTCACCGCACGCGGCCTCTATGTCGTCCCTGAGGCGCGAGCATCTTTTCTGTGCCTGTGCGTGCCCGACGCCCTCGGCATCAGAGCCCTGCTAAGGCAGCGCGGCTACGCCGTAAGGCGCGGAGACACATTCCCAGGGCTCGGCTCCGACTGGCTGCGCATCGCCGTCCGCGACCGGACGTCCAACGACACGCTCCTAGACGTGCTCGGCGAACTCGGCATCTAAGAGAGGACACCGTGAACCTGATCGAGGAGACCGTCGCCGCCATCGCGCCGTTGGACGAGACCGCCATGCGGGACGCCCGCGACCACCAGGCCCGCCTCACCAAGCCGCCCGGGTCGCTCGGCGTCCTGGAAGAGCTGTCGGTCAAGCTCGCCGGGCTGGCCGGACGGTGCCCGCCGCCGCTGCCCGAGCCCGCCGCGGTCGCCGTGTTCGCCGCCGACCACGGCGTCCACGCGCAGGGCGTCACCCCCTGGCCGCAGGAGGTCACCGCGCAGATGGTGGCCAACTTCCTGGCCGGGGGCGCCGTCGTCAACGCGTTCGCCGCCCAGGTCGGCGCCGGGGTCAGCGTCGTCGACATCGGCGTGGCCGCCGACCTCGAGCCGGCTCCCGGCCTGCTCCCGCGCAAGATCGCGCATGGCACCGCGGACATGACGCTCGGCCCCGCGATGACCATGGACGAGACCCGCCGCGCCGTCACCACCGGCATCGAGGTCGCCCACGACCTGGTCGCGGGCGGAGTCCGATGCCTGATCACCGGGGACATGGGGATCGCCAACACCACCGCGTCCGCCGCGCTGATCGCCGCGTTCACGGGCCTGCCGCCCGAGCGGGTCACCGGCCGGGGGACCGGCATCGACGACGCCACCCACGCCCGCAAGGTCGAGATCGTCCGCACCGCCCTCGCCCGCCACGGTCTCCCCGGCGAAGACGCCGCGCCGCTGGACGTGCTCGCGGCGGTCGGCGGGCTCGAACATGCCGCGATCGCCGGGTTCGTCCTCGGCGCGGCTGTCCTGCGCGTCCCCGTGGTCCTGGACGGGGTGATCGCCGGAGCCGCCGCGCTCGCGGCCGCCGCCCTCTGCCCCGACGCCATCGGCGCCTGCGTCGCCGGGCACCGCTCGGCCGAGCCCGGCCACGCCGCCGCCCTCGCCGCGCTGGGCCTGCGCCCGCTCGTGGACCTGGAGCTCAGGCTGGGCGAGGGAACGGGCGCCCTGCTGGCATTGCCGCTGGTCCAGGGCTCGGTGCGGGTCCTGCACGAGGTCGCCACCTTCGACTCCGCCGGCGTCAGCGGCAAGGACGCCGGGGCCCGTAACTAAACGATCACGGAATGAGTCACGCTCGGCTATCGACTGCGCGGAGGCCCTCTCCATGCACTCCTCAACCCGAGTACCTTTGTTCCACAAAGCCACTTGTCAGTTACCGGAGTCCACCAGCTGATCCGCACATCCGATCGAGAGAATCACCACGTGCCCCCGTACCTGCTAGGTCTGCGACTCGGCGGCCGGCGCGTCCTCGTCGTCGGCGGGGGCCGGGTCGCCCAGCGCCGCGTGCCCGCGCTGCTGGACGCGGGCGCCGACGTGGTGCTGGTCTCTCCCGACGTCACCGCCACCCTGCAGGGCCTCGCGGAGCGCGGGAAGATCACCTGGCACCGGCGGGGCTTCCGGAGCGGCGACTGCGCGGGCGCCTGGCTGGTCCAGGCCGTCACCGACGACGCCAAGGTCAACGCCGACGTGGTCGCGGAGGCGGAGGACGCGCGGATCTGGGCCGTCCGGGCCGACGACGCCGAGTCCTCGCCCGCCTGGACGCCCGCGAGCGGCCACGCGGGCGACGCGACCGTCGGCGTCCTGCTCGGCGGCGACCCGCGGCGCGCCGCGGGCATCCGCGACGCCGTGGTGGACGGCCTCCGCGCCGGCGCCCTCGAATCCCGGCACTCGCGGCGCAAGCCCGCGGGCGTCGCCCTGGTCGGCGGCGGTCCCGGCGACCCCGGGCTGATCACCGTCCGCGGCCGGCAGCTCCTCGCCATGGCCGACGTCGTCGTCACCGACCGGCTCGCCCCCGGCGGCCTCCTGGACGAGCTGGCCCCCGACGTCGAGGTGATCGACGCCGCCAAGATCCCTTACGGGCGGACGGTCACGCAGGACCGCATCAACGAGTACCTGGTCGATCATGCCAGGCAGGGGCGCTTCGTCGTCCGGCTCAAGGGCGGCGACCCGTTCGTGTTCGGCCGCGGCGGTGAGGAGGCGCTCCACTGCGCCCGGCACGGCGTGCCCGTCACGGTCGTCCCCGGCATCACCAGCGCCGTCGCCGTGCCGTCCGCCGCAGGGATCCCGGTCACCCACCGGGGCGTCGCGCAGGAGTTCCACGTCGTCTCCGCGCACGTCCCTCCCGGGCATCCCGACTCGGCCGTCGACTGGGCCGCGCTGGGCCGGGGGAGCGGCACGATCGTCCTGCTCATGGCCGTGGAGCGGATGACGCTGATCGCACCGGCCCTCATGCGCTATGGTCGATCGTCCGACACGCCGGTCGCCGTGATCCAGGACGGCACCCTCCCCGGCCAGCGGTCGTTGACGGCGACGCTGGGCACGGTGGCCGACGCGATGGCCGCAGGCGAAGTCCGGCCGCCGGCGATCGTGGTCGTGGGCGACGTGGTCAACGTGGCACGAGAGATCGACATGATTCGAGCGGACATGGGACGGGATCCGTGACACCCCCGGCAGAGCAGAGCGCGGTCCACGACGAGGAGGCCGGCGCCGGCCCGGGACGCGGGATCGAGGACTCCGCGCCCCCCGGGAACGACGCCGCGCCCGCGCCGGACCGGCGCGACGAACCCGCCCGCCCCGAGGGCCGGGCGGACGGCGAGGACGAGGCGGTTCAGGGAACGTCCGGTGAAGATCGTCCTACCGCCGAGGAGGCCGGGCCCGCGCCGGACGCCGGCGCGACCGAACCCCCGAACGCGCAGGCCCCCAAGGAGACGCAGGCCCCCAAGGAGACGAGGCGAGGCCGTTACGCCCGCCGTAGCAAGGACGCCCAGGCGGGCGACGAGCCCCAGGAAGCAGAGCCCGGCGATGACGCGCCGTCCGGCAAGCGCGCGCAGCCGGGCCAGTCCCGCGCGGGCGCGCGCTCAGGCAGGGGCACGCGGCCGGGCAAGCACGCGAAGTCCAGCGGCGACGCCCCGTCCGCCCGGGAATCGGGCCCCCGCAAGGACGACCAGCCGAGCAAGGAAGCACAAACCGACAAAGCCACGACGCAGCCCGCCAAGGACGCGACACAGCCCGGCAAAGACACACAACCCAGCCAGGACACGCAGCCTGGCAAGGACGCCCAGCGCGCCAAGGAAGACAAGCCCAGGAGCATCGGGCGGCGTCGCGCGACCAGGCCCGCCGCCCCCAACACGGTGCGCCAGGGCGAGCTGACCCGGGCCGTCACCGGCCTGCGCGACCAGCTCGGCGCGTTCAACTTCCTGCTGGACGTGCCCGGCGTCCAGGACGCCCGCGAGGCCCGCGACGAGCTGCGCGACCAGCTCCAGGACTACGTCCTCCCGCGCATCCAGGCCGCGGGCGCGCCGATGCTGGTGGTGCTCGGCGGGTCCACGGGCGCGGGCAAGTCCACGCTGGTCAACACGCTGGTCGGGGCCCGCGTGAGCGCCACCGGCGTCCTCCGCCCGACCACCAGCAGCCCGATCCTCGTCTGCCACCCCGACCACGCGCGGTGGTTCCTTGAGGGGCCGCTGCTGCCGGGCATGGGACGGGTCCGCGGCCCGGCCCCCGACGCCATCGCCGGTGACCAGCTGGTCATCATCACCAGCGACGTCCTCCCGCCCGGCCTCGCGCTCCTCGACAGCCCCGACTTCGACTCCGTCTTCGAGGACCACTACGAGTTCGCCACCAAGCTGATGGCCGCCGCCGACCTCTGGCTGTGCGTCACCACCGCCGCCCGGTACGCCGACGCGCAGGTGTGGCAGATGCTCCAGCGCGCCAGGGAGAACGGCGCCACGATCGGCGTCGTGCTTTCGCGGGTCCCCCAGGGCGCCGGGCCGCAGGGCGCCGAGATCGTCGAGCACTTCGGCGAGATGCTGGACGAGAACGAGGTCGGCGAGGCGCGGCGCTTCACCGTCCCCGAGACCCGGGTCGAGGACAGCCGCCTCCCCGAGGAGACCGTCGAGGACATCCGCGCCTGGCTCACCGGCGTCGCCGAGGACGCCGACGACCGCGAGATCGTCATCAGCGACACCCTCGCCGCCGTCCTCGACAGCTTCCGCACCCGCGTCCCCGAGCTGGCCCGCCAGGTCGAGGCGCAGGTCGAGCAGCGCAGCGAGCTGGCCGCGGAGGTCGCGGCCGGGTACGGCACCGCGCTCGCCGAACTCGACGAGGCCACCCGCAACGGGTCCCTGCTGCGCGGCGAGGTCCTCGCCCGCTGGCAGGACTTCGCCGGCACCGGCGACCTGCTGCGGTCCCTGCACACGCAGCGGTCCCGGCGCGGCCGGTCCGCGCGGCGGCGGGGCCGCAGCCCGGCCCGGGTCCGCGCGCTCAAGGCGGCGCTGCGCAGCGGTCTCGAGTCGCTGATCATGGCGTCCGCCGAGCACGGCGCCGAGCAGGTCATCGCCCGCTGGCGGGACCACCCGGCCGGACGGCAGGTCCTCGCCGCGGCGGACGCCGAGCTCGGGCACGTCTCCCCGGAGCTGTCGCGCCGCGTCACCCGGGCGGTCAGCTCCTGGCAGGACCACGTCCAGGAGCTGATCCGCACCGAGGGCGTGACCAAGCGCTCGGTCGCGAAGCTGGTGTCGTTCGACACCGAGGCGGTCTCCCTCGTCCTGATGATCGGCCTGCTCGGGTACGGCACGTCCGACGTGGCCGTCGAGGGCGGCAACAGCGCCGTCCCGCAGCGGCTGCTGAAGGCGCTGTTCGGCGCCGAGTCGCTGCGCGGCATGGGCGCCAAGGCCCGCGCCGACCTGCGCAGCCGCATCGGGATGCTGTTCGACGAGGAGTCGATCAGGTTCGAGCAGGTGCTCGACTCCGCCGGCATCCCGGACGAGACCGTCCCCGTCCAGCTGTACCAGGCCACCTACAACCTCGAGGTCGCCCGATGACCACCTCGGCCATCCCCACGAACTCGCCGCCGGGCTCCGGCGCGATCCCGCTCCCCGACGCCCCCGGCC
>NZ_VCKW01000180.1 GCF_005889715.1 Actinomadura soli | reverse complement strand
CAGGGGATGGGACCCGGCGCGGAGCCGGTGCCGTGCGGTGCGCCGCGCCTGCTCGCCGAGGAGCTCATCCGGGACGGCCTGAGCGTGCAGGTCGGGCCGCTGGTGACCACCGACCACGTCGTCCGCGGGAAGGAGCGGGCGATCTGGGCGGCGCAGGGCGCGCGGGCGGCGGACATGGAGTCCGCCGTGATCGCGGCGCGGGCCGGGAACCGTCCGGTCGCGGCCGTCCGGGTCGTCGTCGACGGCCCCGGCCACAGGCTGCTCCACCCGGGCACGATCGGCCGCGGGCTGGCCGCGCGCCGGATCCTGGCGCGCACCGGCCCCGCGCTCGAACGCTGGGCCGTCCTGCTGGTGCGCGGCCAGGACGAGCGGGAGACCGAGGCTCGGACGCCCTAAGCCCCGGCCTGGGGTTCCGGGTCAGCCGTGGCCCGTGCCGTGGCTCGCGCCTCCGCCTCCGTTGCCGCCCCCGTGGTTGTCGCCGTGGACGATCTTGCCGCCCAGGTCCTTGCGGAGCGTCTGCAGGGTCGGTTCCTGGCTCACCACCACCCAGCGCGCCCCCACCAGGTACACGCCGCCCCACGGCCTGGCCTCGTGCAGCCAGGTGTTCATGCCCTGGTCGGTGGTGAAGCTGAGCAGGACGTAGCGGCCCTGGGAGTTCTTGCAGTTCCCCTGCTCCAGGTCCTTCACCTTCCGCTGGCCGGTCAGCGAGCAGCTGGTCTGCTGGGCGAGCTGAGCCAGGCTGGCCGGTTTCGCGACCTTGCCCTGGCCGCCCTCGCCGCCGGACGTCGCGTCCGAGATCGCGGAGCAGCCGGCCGCCAGCGGCAGTGCCACGGCGGCGGCGCACAACAATGCGGGTTTCATCAGGCCGAGATGGTGTCGGGAACCCATCGCTCTTCCTCCGGGGTGTGATGCGCGATTCGGGTGGTGAATACGCACCGCACCCCGGCGGGGTTCATCCGGACGCCAAGGTTCAGGTCACGAGACGGGCGGCGGCGGCCGCGCGGACGCCGGGCTCCTCGGACGTGTCGTGATGCAGGCGCTGCAGGCGGATCTCCGTCTCGCGGGTGAGCGGCGCGAACTGCGCCGCCTCCAGCCGGACGCCCTCCTCGCAGTCCCACAGCCCCTCGACGGTGTAGGACTCGGCCGTGTGCGGGGCCGTTCTCGTCAGCGCGGTCAAGATCCTGGGTCTCAGGAACGCGTACGTTGATTCGGTCCAAGCGGATTTCAGCAGCGGGACGGCCTCACCGGCGCGCAGGCGTCCGAGGCCCTCGATCGGGCTGGCGGCGGCGCGCCATTCGCGCCGGTCCAGGGCCAGGTGCAGCTCGTCCATCAACAGCGGGACGTCCTGCCGGGTGCCGTAACGGGCGAGGATGCTCAGTCCCATGTCCTCACAACCGCCCCGCTGCGTCGCCCACGCCCGCGCCCGCGGCAGCGTCTCGGGCCCGTACTCCCGCAGCGCCCGGCACACCGCCCCGCCGTACCTGCTCGGCCGCTGCGGCAGCAGTTCCTCCGCGAGGTCGAGCAGCGCGAGCGTCCGGCGGCGGCCCAGCTCGAAGATCGCCCCTATGGCGCCCTCGCCCCGGCGCCTGGCGAGGTCCAGCAGCTCGGCCTCGCTCTGCGCGTCCCGCCCGGGCGCGGCGACCATCGCCCGGCGCGCCGCCCGGCCGGCCTCGCGCTGGCGCGCCAGGGCCTCGGCTATCCGCGGCTGCCGCGCCGCCCACGACTCGATCACCGGATTGTGGTGCGCCGGGATCAGCAGCGCCAGATCCGACTCGTCGCAGCGCGCGGCGACCAGCTCGTCCAAACCAACGGTCAGTGCCGGGTCCTCAAGATCGATCAATTCCTCGACCGCGTCGAACCACTGCGCGCCCTCCTCCGCGTACCGCCGCAGCGGCGCCGCGGCCTCCCGCCGGCTCAACCGCACCAGGTCCGCGAGGACGCCGAGCGCCAGATCGACCCGCCACTCGTCGGTGTCGGCCTGGTCGGACGGGTCGAACAGGTGCGCCGCCACCGGCCCCGCGGACATTTCGAGATCGACCATCAACCGGGCGTAGTACAGCCGCCGCGACTCGCACTGGCGGTCCCACCGTGGATCACGCCGGATGCAGTCGTAGACGTACTCGCCCGCACCCGGCTTGTCCGCCGCGCGCCGCGCGGCCCTTCCGAGTCCCCGCTGCAGCTGACCGTGCAGCGTGCCCGCCGATTCCAACACGACCTCGTTGCTCACCCCGCCAGAATGCGCACGAGACCAGATAACGGGCAAGTGCTTTAGCTGCGTTTTCCCTGTTGGTCCAGGGGGCGCCCCCCTGGAACCCCCGTTGCGGCCGGGCAGCCGTTTCCCGAGCCGCCGGCGCGTCTCGGGAAACAGCCCCCCGGCCGTCGGGTCGGGCGACCTCCGGCGCTGGGCGCCTCCGGCCGCCCGACCCGTGGCCCCGGCTTAGGTTCAAACCCCTCTGTCGCTACAGGGTTCGTTGCGTGATCCAGGACGTGTGGAGGTCCGCGTAGACGCCTTCCTGATCGACCAGCTCGGTGTGCGGGCCGCGCTGGACGATGCGGCCCGCGTCGAAGACGATGACCTCGTCGGCGGCCTCGGCGGTGGAGAGGCGGTGCGCGATGGAGATCGCGGTGCGGCCCCGGGTCACGCCGTCCAGGGCGCGCTGGATGCGGACCTCCGTGGCCGGGTCGACGGCGGAGGTGGCCTCGTCCAGGACGAGGAGGTCCGGGTCCGCGATGTAGGCGCGGGCCAGGGCGACGAGCTGCCGCTCGCCCGCCGACAGGGACTCGCCGCGCTGCCCGACGGGCGTGTCCAGGCGGTCGGGGAGCCCGTCGAGCCAGTCGGCGAGGCCCAGCTCGGTCAGCGCGAGGACGAGGTCGGCGTCGGAGGCGTCCGGGCGGCCGTACCGGATGTTGTCGGCCAGGGACGCGTCGAAGAGGAACCCGTCCTGCGGCACCATGACGATCCGCTCGCGGAGCGAGGAGAACCGGACGCGGTCCAGCGGCATGCCGTCCACGAGGACCCGGCCGGACACCGGGTCCATGAGGCGGGTGAGCAGCTTGGCGAACGTCGTCTTGCCCGACCCGGTCTCGCCGACGACCGCGACGCGGCTGCGCGGCGCGATGTCCACGGTCACGTCGTGCAGGACGGGCGGGCCGCCCGGGTAGGCGAACCCGACGGACTCGAACCGCACCTCGATCGGCCCGCGCGGCAGCGTCTCGCCGGCGTCGCCGGGGTCGGCCACGTCCGGGACGGTGTCCAGCACGCCGAGCACCCGCCGCCACCCGGCGATCGCGTTCTGCGCCTGGTTGAACACCTCGGTGGCGGTCTGCATCGGGCTGACGAACAGCGTGACCAGGAACAGGAACGCGATCAGCTCGCCGGCCGACAGGTGGCCGCCAATGCCGAGCAGCGTCCCGGCGATGACCACGGCGGCGGTCGCGACCGCGGCGACCAGCTCGCTGACCGGGAAGGTCAGCGCCACCATGGCCTGGGCCCGGGTCTGGGCGTCGCGGTGGGCGTCGACGGTCTCGTCCACGCGCCGGCCGGTCCGGTCCTCGGACGCGTACGCGCGGATCACCGGGGCGCCGACGACGGACTCGCTGACCGCCGCCAGCAGGTCGCCCATCTTCTCCCGCACCCCCATGTAGGCGGCCGACAGGATCCGCTGGAAGTGCCGCAGCGCCCACGCGAGCGGCAGGAACGCCAGCCACACGAGCAGGGCCAGCTGCCACGAGTAGACGACCATGAGCATGCTCGCGACGACCAGCTGCCCGATCGACACGATGAACATCAGCCCGCCCGACTGCATGAACTGGCTGATCTGGTCGACGTCGCCGGTCACCCGCGACACCAGCGCGCCGCGCTTCTCGCCGCTCTGGGTGAGCATCGACAGGTCGTGCACGTGCCGGAACGCCTTGGTCCGCAGCCCCGCCAGGCCGCCCTCGGACGTCTTGTACAGCCGGACGTTCATCAGGTACGAGCACAGGGCCGTCACCAGCACGGCCACCGCGCACAGCGCGACCGCCGTCCGGATGAACCCGATGTCGGGGCCGCCCGCGTTGCCGAGGCCCTTGTCGATCGTCTGCTGGACGGCGATGGGCACCACCACGCGTCCGGCCGTCGACAGCAGCGCGAGCACGAGCGTCCCGGCCAGCCCGGCGCTGAACTCCGGGCTCAGCAGGACGCCGCGCTTGAGCGTGCTCAGGGCGCCTTCCGTCGTCGACGTGTCGCTGATCCCCGTTCCAGTGGCAACCGTCATGCCAGGGCCTCCTCGCCGCCTTCGACCGCCGCCTGCTCCGCTTCCGCCCGTTCGGCCTCGGCTCGCTCGTAGGCGGTCACGAGGTTGCGGTAGCCCTCGGAGCGCTCCAGCAGGTCCGCGTGGGTGCCGCGGGCGGTGACGTGGCCGTGCTCCAGGTAGACGACCTCGTCGGCCAGCGCGATCGTCGCCTTGCGGTAGGCGACGACCACGACGGTCGCGCCGCCGGACTCCGCGGACTGGGCCTCCCGGAGGCTCCGCAGGATGCGCGCCTCCACCTGCGGGTCGACGCTGGACGTCGCGTCGTCCAGGACGAGCAGCCGGGGCCGCCGGACCAGCGCCCGCGCGAGCGCGAGCCGCTGCCGCTGCCCGCCCGACAGCGTCGCCCCGCGCTCCCCGACCCGCGTGTCGAGCCCGCCGGACAGCGCCGCGACGAACCCCTCGGCCTGCGCGAGGCGGAGCGCCTCCCACACCCGCTCGTCGGGGACGTCCAGGCCGAGCGTCACGTTGCCCCGGACGGTGTCGTCGAACAGGAACGTCTGCTGCGGGACGAGCGCGGCCGTCTCGGCGACCCCGCCGCGCTCGACGTCGCGCAGGTCGACGCCGTCCAGCAGGACGGTCCCGTCCGCCGGGTCGACGAGGCGGACGAGCAGCGAGGTGAGCGTCGACTTGCCCGAGCCCGTCGGGCCGACCACCGCGATCGTCCGGCCGGGGGTGGCGGCGAACGACACGTCGTGCAGGACGAGCCGCCCCGCCCCGTCGTCGTCCGCCCTGGACTCGTACGCGAACCGGACGTCCCGCACCTCCAGCGACGTCGCCTTCCCGCCGCCGTTCAGCGAGCCGTCCCCGAATGGGAGGGAGCCGCGCGCGTCCAGGACGCCCCGGACCCGCTCCCAGCCGACGACGCTGCGCGGCACCTCGCCCAGCACCCAGCCCAGCGCCCGGATCGGCCACGACAGCAGCGTGAACAGGTACGCGACGTTCACCAGGTCGCCCGGCGACATCGCGCCCGACTCCAGCCGCATCGACCCGATCAGCAGGACGGCCAGGACGCCGAGGTTCGGCAGCGCCTCCAGCACCGGGTCGAACAGGCCGCGGATCCGCCCGACCGCGACGTTGGCGTCCCGCAGCGCCTCCGCCCGCTCGGTGAACCGCTCCGTCTCGGACTCCTCCCGCCCGAGGGTCTTGACGACCAGGCCGCCCTCGAAGCTCTCGTGCGCGACCTCGCTGACCTCCGCGCGCAGCTGCTGCGCCCGGGTCGCCACCGGCGACAGCCGCCGCTGGTACACGACGTTGATCAGCGCGACGGCGGGGAAGACCAGGAACCCGACCCCGGCCACGACCAGGTCGGTGACCATGATCGACACCGCGGAGATCAGCAGCATGAACACCACGCCGACGGCCATCGGCAGCGGCGCGATCGGCGCCCACACCGCCTCCACGTCCGCGTTGGCGTTCGACAGCAGCTGCCCGGTCGGGTGCCGGTGGTGCCACGCCAGCGGCAGCCGCAGGTACTGCCGGGTGACCGCGCGCCGGTACTCCGCCTGCAGGCGGTACTGCATGAGGCCCGCGTAGAACCGGCGCCCCGCCACGCCGACCGCCTTCAGCAGCGCCACCCCGACGATCAGCAGCGCGGCCACGGCCAGCGACCCGGCCGTCGTGTCCCCCGACTCGAACGCCGGCAGCACGACCTCCTCGGTCGCCCAGCCGAGCACCGTCGCGGTCGCCACGGTCATCGCCGCGTACAGCGCGCTGGCGAGGACCGACAGGGTGAAGACCCGGGGCTCGGCCTTCACCGCGACCCACAGCACGCGCATGCCCTCCCGGAGGACATGCGGGCTGACGCGTCTGGACGCAGGTGGCACGGCGACTCCTCGATCACGGCTGGCGCCCGGGGACATGCCCCCTGCGACCGGGTTGTGGGGGTTTGCGGGCCTGGATATGCCTACCATCCGGCCCGCGCGCTTATTCCCGCCCCGCTCGCCCCGGCCTACGATCAGGCGATGAGCACCCCCGAGGACGGGCCCGTCCCGCGCGAGCGGCGGGCACTGGCCGACGCCCTCGCGGCGGCGGGGCCGGACGCGGCCACCAGGTGCGCCGGCTGGGACGCCCGCGATCTCGCCGCCCATCTGGTCGTGCGCGAAGGGCGTCCCGACGCCGCCCCGGGAATACTTCTGCCACCGCTGTCCTTCTACTCCGAGCGCGTGCGGCGCCGCACGGCGCGAGCCGTTCCGTTCGACCGTCTGGTAGAACGGATTCGGCTCGGACCGCCGAAGTTCTCGCCGTACGCGCTTCCCGGCGTGGACAAAATCGCCAACGGTGTTGAGTTCTTTGTTCACCATGAGGACATCCGCCGCGCGCGTCCCGACTGGGACCCTCGGGAGATCTCCCCGGAACTCGAGGAACTGCTCTGGCGACGGATAAGAATTGCCCGCTTTGTCCTAAGAAAAGTTCATGTTCGGGTAACGCTGGTCCAGCCGGACGGCAGGAGCGTGCGCGTGTCCGGACGGGGTCGCGGCGCCGTCCGCGTCCATGGTCCGGTCGGCGAACTCGTCCTGTGGGCACTGGGCCGCCGCGACGTCGCGAACGTCCGTATCACCGGGGCGACGGACGCTGTCAAGACCCTGACCGAGACGGGTTGGAGTCTTTAACGGCCAGGTAACGGCGTGGTTCGCGGAGAGGTGAATCGCAAGGCTTGCGGCTCCTCCGCTTTACGCGGAACCGGTGATACGGTGGGTCGGTCGGTTGCAGTCGTGGTTCTCGATCGTTCAGACGCCCGCGGACTGATGGCAGCGGGCGTTTTGGCTTTTCCGGGACCGTACCGGGGGCGAGAGCGTTCCGCAGCGACCGCACGGGCCCGCGAGGTGTGGGCCCAGGTTTTGCCGCAAGGAGAAAGACATGCCCCAGCAGGGCACCGTGAAGTGGTTCAACGCCGAGAAGGGCTTCGGTTTCATCGCCGTGGACGGCGGCGGGCCGGATGTCTTCGTGCACTACTCGGCTATCCAGACCTCCGGGTACCGCACGCTGGACGAAAACCAGCGCGTCCAGTTCGAGGTGACGCAGGGTAACCGGGGTCCGCAGGCCGACCAGGTCGTCCCCCTGTAAAGCCCGTAGTCGTACGTCAGGGCCCGCCCTCCCCGCAAGGAAGGCGGGTCCTTTCGCGTGACGCCCCAGCCCCCGACCGCAACCAGGCGACGACCCGAACCGTTGCGATCGCGTCCGAAGGCAGGTTTCGAGCTTGCGAGAAACCTGATCGCGCAGCGAGCCGCCAGGCGAGTCGGAGCGATGCAGCGATCGCACGCAGTGCTCGACGATGGAGGGCCGCCAGGCCCGAAGGAGGAGAGCACTGCCATAGAATCGGCGCATGTCCGTTCGACCGTCCGACCTGGACCCTAAGATCGCTGACCGGCTCAAGCGCGACCCCAACGGGCTCGTGCCTGCCATCGCCCAGCAGTACGACACCGGCGAGGTGCTCATGCTCGGCTGGATGGACGACGAGGCGCTGCATCGAACCCTCACCACCGGCCGCTGCACCTACTGGTCCCGCAGCCGCCAGGAGTACTGGGTGAAGGGCGAGAGCTCCGGCCACCAGCAGTGGGTCAAGTCGGTCGCGCTCGACTGCGACGCCGACGCGATCCTGGTGAAGGTCGACCAGGTCGGCGCCGCCTGCCACACCGGCGACCGCACCTGCTGGGACGCCGACGTCCTGGACGCCGTCGTCGGCGAACGCCCCGAACCGGCCCTGTGACGGGGCGGGGCCCGATGACCCCGGGGCGCGAGCGCGGCGTGACGGCGCTGCTGTGCGCCGCCGGGGCCGGTCTCGTCCTCCTCGCCGCCGGCCGCACCTGGGCCACCGTCAAGGCCGAGGACGCCATCACCCCGTTCAGCCAGAGCCTCACCGGCGGCGACCTCGGCGGCGCGTCCGGCGCGCTCGGCTGGGCCGGGCTCGCGGGCCTCGCCGCGATCTTCGCCACCCGCGGCCGTGTGCGCGCGGGCGTCGGCGTTCTCATCGCGCTGTTCGGCGCAGGCATCGCGTACGCCTCGAGCGCCGCCGTCCAGCACTCCAACGTGCTGTCCGCGGCCGGTGACGAGAGCGCCCTGATCAAGCTCGGCGCCGACCCCGCCCTGCACGTCAACCTCTGGTGGACGGTCTCCGTCGCAGGCGGCGTCCTCCTCGTCGCCGCCGGCGTCGTCACGGCGGTGCGCGGAGCGCGCTGGCCCGGCATGTCCGCCCGCTACGAACGCGCGGCACCGCCCGAGCCCGCGGCTGACGACGACCCGTCCGCCATGTGGAAGTCCCTCGACCGCGGCGAGGACCCCACCGCCCAGAAGAACGGACGGCCGTGACCACCGACGGTGGCGGGCTCGTCCTCGTCGTCGAGCACGACCCCGCCGTCGCCGAACTGCAGCGCCGCTACCTCGCCCGCGAAGGCTTCGACGTCGAGATCGAGGCCGATCCCGGCCAGGCGCCCGCCGCCGCCGAGCGCGGGCGCCCGGACGTCGTCGTCCTCGACCTGTCGATCGCCGCGCTGCCCGCCGACCTCTACCGGCGCGTCGCCGAGGCCGCCCGTCCCGCGCCCGTCATCGCCGTGACCGGCCCGCTGGACCCCGCGCTCGCCCGCGCCCTCGGCGAGCACCACGTCGACCGGCCCTTCAGCCCCCGCGTCCTGGTCGGCGCCGTCGCCGACGCGCTCCGCGGCGGCGCCCCCGCCGAGACGCCAGGCCCCCTCCGCGCCGGCGCCATCGCCCTCGACCCGGAAGGCCGCACCGCCGTCATCGGCGACCGCCGCGTCACCCTCACCGTCACCGAGTTCGACCTCCTTGAATTCCTCATGGCCAATCCCGGCCGCGTCTTCACCCGCGAGCAGCTCCTCGACGCGGCCTGGGGCCCCGGCGCCGGCGCCGGAAGCCGCACCGTCGACGTCCACGTCGCCCAGCTCCGCGCCAAACTGGGTGAGGGCAACCCGATCAGGACCGTCCGGGGCGTCGGCTACGTCCTGGACAGATGAGAGGTCCCATGCAGGCTCCTAGGCTGGACGCATGACTCGGGTGGCTTCGGGCTCGGTTCGGCGGACGCTGTTGCCGCAGGGGCTCGTGCTGGGCGGGGTCGCCGCGGGGGCCTTGCTGGTGGCGTTCCGGGACCCGAATGAGTCGGGGCACTACCCGAGCTGCCCCTTCCTGGCCATGACCGGCTACTACTGCCCGGGGTGCGGGATGATGCGGCTCGTCCACGCGCTCGCGCACGGGGACGTGGGGACGGCGTTCGGGTTCAATCCGCTGGTCTTCGTCCTGCTGCCGGTGTTCGGGTACATGTTCGTCCGGTGGACGGTGCTGGGCGCGCGTGGGATGCCGATGCGGTCCGCTCTGTTCAGGCCGGTCGTGGTGTACTCGTTCGTCGGCGTCCTCGCCGTGTACTGGGTCGTCCGCAACCTGCCGTTCGCGGAGGTGCTGGCGCCCTGAGAGGCGGCGTCCGCGGGAGGGGTCCCCGGATGCGGAGAGCGTTCCAGAGGGCGGATACGATCGGTGCACGGAACGACCTGAAATAGGGGGGCCTGCGACCTTGAGCGTTTTGGACGAGATCGTTGAGGGCGTCCGGGCCGATCTCGCCGAAAGGCAGCGTGAGGTTCCGCTCGACGTCCTGAAGGAGCGGGCGGCGGCCGCCCCCGCCCCGCGGGACGCGCTCGCCGCGCTGCGCGGGCCGGGTGTCTCGGTGATCGCCGAGGTCAAGCGCAGCAGCCCGTCCAAGGGCGCGCTCGCCGCGATCGCCGACCCCGCCGCCCTCGCCCGCGACTACGAGTCCGGCGGCGCGAAGGTGATCAGCGTGCTGACCGAGCGGCGGCGGTTCGGCGGCAGCCTGGAGGATCTCGCCGCGGTCCGCGCCAACGTCGGCGTCTGCGTCCTGCGCAAGGACTTCATCGTCACGTCCTACCAGCTGTGGGAGGCCCGGGCGCACGGCGCCGACATGGCCCTGCTCATCGTCGCCGCGCTGGAGCAGGACGCGCTGGTGTCGCTGGTCGAGCGGGCCGAGTCGATCGGGCTGGTCCCGCTGGTGGAGGCGCACACCGAGGAGGAGGCCGCCCGCGCCGTCGACGCGGGCGCCAAGGTCATCGGCGTGAACGCGCGCGACCTGAAGACGCTGCAGGTCGACCGCGGCGTGTTCGCGCGGGTCGCGCCGCGCATCCCCAAGGACATCGTGAAGATCGCCGAGTCGGGGGTCCGGGGGCCGCACGACCTGCTCGCCTACGCCTCCAGCGGCGCCGACGCCGTACTGGTCGGGGAGAGCCTGGTCATCGGCAAGGACCCGCGCACCGCGGTCGCCGACCTCGTCGCCGCAGGCGCTCACCCTGCGCTGCGGCAGAGCGGTTAAGGGACTGGATAGGCTACGGGTATGCAGGTCGAACCGCTCCGGGAGCGATGGCAGGGCTTCTCTCTGACCCAGTGACAAGCCCCTTCTCCTACGACAGGACGCGTTTCCCATGACCATCGACACCGCGCGCGGTGCCGTGCCCGACGCCACGGGCCACTTCGGATCGTTCGGCGGCCGGTTCGCCCCAGAGGCGCTGATGGCGGCGCTGGACGAGCTGGCCCGCGAGTTCGAGACCGCCAAGCACGACCCCGCCTTCACCGCCGAGCTGGACGGCCTGCTCGCCGACTACGCGGGCCGTCCCAGCCTGCTGACCGAGGCGAAGCGCTTCTCCGCGCACGCGGGCGCCCGCGTGCTGCTCAAGCGCGAGGACCTCAACCACACCGGCTCCCACAAGATCAACAACGTGCTCGGCCAGGCTTTGCTGACCCGGCGGATGGGCAAGACCCGGGTGATCGCCGAGACGGGCGCGGGCCAGCACGGCGTCGCGACCGCCACCGCCGCGGCGCTGCTCGGCCTGGACTGCACCGTCTACATGGGCGAGGTCGACACCGAGCGGCAGGCCCTCAACGTCGCGCGGATGCGGATGCTCGGCGCCGAGGTCGTCCCGGTGACGACCGGCAGCCGCACCCTCAAGGACGCCTGCAACGAGGCGTTCCGCGACTGGGTCGCCAGCGTCGAGAACACCCATTACTGCATCGGCTCCGTGATGGGCCCGCACCCGTTCCCGATGATGGTCCGCGACTTCCAGCGGATCATCGGGGTCGAGGCCAGGCGGCAGTGCCTGGAGCTGACCGGCTCGCTGCCGGACGCCGTCGTCGCCTGCGTCGGCGGCGGCTCCAACGCGATCGGCGCGTTCCACGCCTTCATCCCGGACGAGTCCGTCCGGCTGCTCGGCTTCGAGGCGGGCGGCGACGGCGTCGCCACCGGCAGGCACGCCGCGACGCTGGTCGGCGGCTCCCTCGGCGTCATCCACGGCATGCGCACCTACCTCCTGCAGGACGAGGACGGCCAGACCCAGGAGACCCACTCGATCTCCGCCGGCCTCGACTATCCCGGCGTCGGCCCCGAGCACGCGTGGCTGCGCGACTCCGGCCGCGCCGAGTACCGGGAGATCACCGACGCGGAGGCGATGGACGCGTTCTCGCTGCTCTGCCGCACCGAGGGCATCATCCCGGCCATCGAGTCCGCGCACGCGCTGGCCGGCGCGCTCAAGGCCGGCGCGGAGCTGGGGCCGGACGCGACGATCCTCGTGTGCCTGTCCGGACGCGGCGACAAGGACATGCACACGGCCGCCGGCTTCTTCGGCCTCATCTCCGAGGACCGAGGCGGCACGTCGGGGCCGGCCGGTCGGGAAGGGAACGCCGAGTGAGCGCTCAGACCGCCTACGACAAGGCCAAGGCCGAGGGACGCGCCGCGCTCGTCGGCTACCTGCCCGCCGGGTTCCCCACCCGCGACGGCGCGATCGACGCCCTGAAGACGATGGTCGACGCGGGCTGCGACGTGATCGAGATCGGGCTGCCCTACACCGACCCGATGATGGACGGCCCCACCATCCAGGACGCCGTCCACCAGGCACTGGTCGGCGGCGTCCGGGTCGCCGACGTGTTCCGGACGGTCGAGGCCGTCGCCGCCACCGGCGTCCCCACCCTCGTCATGACGTACTGGAACCCCGTCGACCACTACGGCGTCGACACGTTCGCCCGCGATCTCGCGTCGGCCGGGGGCGCCGGCCTGATCACGCCGGACCTCACGCCGGAGGAGGGCGGCGCCTGGCTGGAGGCGTCCGACGCGCACGGCGGGGGCCAGGGCCTCGACCGGGTGTTCCTCGTCGCGCTCAGCTCCACCGACGAGCGCATCGAGAAGATCACCGGGGTGTCCCGCGGGTTCGTGTACGCGGCGTCGCTGATGGGCGTCACCGGCGCCCGCACGGCCGTCGACACCGGCGCCCCGCGCCTGGTGGAGCGGACCCGCGCCGTGATCGACAAGGCCGGGACGGGCCTGCCGGTCGGGCTCGGGCTCGGCGTCGGCAACGGCGCGCAGGCCGCCGAGGTCGCCCGGTTCGCGGACGGTGTGATCGTCGGATCAGCGTTCGTCCGTCGCCTGCTGGACGCGCCCGACCTCGCGTCCGGCCTGGCCGGCGTCCGCGCGCTCACCGAGGAACTGGCCGAAGGCGTCCGCGCAACCCGCTGACCGCCCGGCGTGCGGTGCCCGGGTTGTGCGGTCTGACGATCATTCGGCGGGCGTGTTGTGCGGGTCTGACGACCGGCCCGCGGGCGGGGTGCGCGCGGGGGCGCGATCTCGCGGATGCCGCCTCCGTGTTGTGCTTGTGCTGCCGCCGCTCTCCCGTAAGGTGTGTTCGCCGGGTGAGACGGTCCTGGAAGGATCACGATGACGCAAGAGATGACGGCGAAGGACGAGGCCGGTACGGCCGCGCCGCCGTTGCCGCCCGCATGGTTCCAGGTCACGGCCTGGATCCTGACGATCGCCGGGGCCGGGATCTCGGTCTACCTGACGGTCGCGCATTACAACGAAGGGTCGCTGGTGTGCTCGGCGTCGAAGACCGTCGACTGCCACGCGGTCACGACGAGTGAGTACTCGACGCTGGCCGGGATCCCGATGCCGCTGCTCGGCCTGGCGTTCTTCCTCTCGTTCGCCGCGCTGATCACCCCGTGGGCGCTGCGGTCGACCTGGCCGCCGCTGCGCTGGGGACGGGTCGCGAGCGTGTCGGTCGGCGTGCTCTTCGTCGTTTACCTGGTCACCGTGGAATTGGCAATCCTGCACAAAATCTGCCTGTGGTGCACCGGGGTGCACGTCGTGACCGTCCTGCTCTTCCTTCTCGTTCTCATCGACGAATTCCGGCGGATCGGTCAAGTCGACTAGTCTCGCCGTGACCGCGCCGCACGGTGCCGGCGCGGCCCATACGCAATAGGAGAAACCCCATGAGCAAGGCCGCACGGGAGCGGTCCGCGCGGGAGCGCCTGGCCGCTGAGCGCAAGCGGCAGGAGTCGCGTTCCAAGCAGCGGCGGCTGCTGGCCATCGTCCTCGGTTCGGTGGTCGCGGTGGCGGTCATCGTGGTCGGGACCGTTCTGATCATCGACCAGCAGCGCAAGAGCGGGCGGGCCGAGGCCCACAAGGGCGCGCTCGCGCCGCTCAGCCGCCAGGCGGACGGCTCCATCGTCATGGCCAAGGCCGGGGTGACCAAGCCGGAGCTGGAGATCTTCGAGGACTTCCAGTGCCCGATCTGCAAGCAGTTCGAGGAATCCACCGGCAAGACCGTCCAGCAGCTCGCGCTGGAGGGCAAGGTCAAGGTCGTCTACCGGCCGTTCCACCTCTTCGGCCAGCAGAAGGACCCGATCAAGACCAACTCGCTGCGCTCGGCGGCGGCGGCGCTCTGCGTCCCGGCCGACAAGTGGGTCTCCTACCAGGAGACGCTCTACCGGTTCCAGCCCGCCGAGGGCGACGAGGGCTTCTCCCCCGACGACCTCGTCAAGTGGGGCAAGGACGTCGGCGTCACCGACGCGAACTTCGAGAAGTGCGTGCGGGACGAGCAGAAGAAGCCCGAGGTCGACGCGATGACCAAGTACGCCCTGCAGACCCGCGGCGTCGACGGCACCCCGACGGTGTTCCTCAACGGCCAGAAGCTCGACACGAACCAGGCCATGAACCCCGGTGGCCTACGGGCGGCCATCGACTCGGCCCGCGCCGCCGGCAAGTGACGCTCCGCCCCTGACCGACGCGCCGAGCGCCGCGCCGTCCCCTCCCATCCGGCGGGGACGGCGCGGCGCGGTGTTTCTCACCGTCCGGAGCCGTCCCGTCCCGCTACGCTCAGGTGCGCGACCAATCACGCACAGTGGCGATCGGGGGATCGATGAGCGAGCAGGGGAGCGGGCTTTCGGCACGCCGGCGGCTCGGGGACGAACAGGCGCGGGCCGCGGCCCGGGGGCGGCGGCAGCGGCTGCTGGTGGTCGTCCTCGGCGGGGTCGTCGCGGCGGCCGTCGTGGTCGCGGTGGTGGTCGTGGCCGTATCGCGCAACAGCGGGGGCGAGACCTTCGAGGACTCCTACAAGGGGCCGCTGGCACCGGCGTCCAGGGAGCAGTTCGGCGCCGTCGCGATGGCGCGGCCGGGCGTCACGGCCCCCGTCCTGGATGTCTACGAGGACTTCCAGTGCCCCGCGTGCAAGGCGCTGGAGATGAGGCTCGGCGGGACGCTCAAGCAGCTCGCCGCCGAGGGCAGGGCCAAGGTCGTCTACCGCCCGTTCCAGCTCTTCCAGCAGGAACCGCTGATGTCGAACTCGCGGCGGGCCGCGAACGCCGCCGCCTGCGTCCCGGTCGAGAACTGGGTCCGGTACCACGACCGTCTCTTCGCCGAGCAGCCCTTCGAGGGCGACACCGGCTTCAGCAACGCGGACCTGATCGACTGGGGCGCCGAGGGGGGTGCCGCCGACCCGGCGTTCGCCGCCTGCGTCAACGGCTCCCAGAAGATCGACCTGGTGGAGAAGGCGAGCGCACAGGCCGGGCGGGCCGGTGTCGACGCCACCCCCTACCTGGCGCTGAACGGCCGGAAGGTCGACGCCGACGTCCTCGGCTCGCCGGACGCGCTGAAGAAGGCCGTCGCCGCGGCGGCCGGGGTCCGGGCGCCCGGCGCCACCCGCTCGGGGACGGCGATCGGCGGCGACCCGGCGGCGTAGCGGAGACGGCGCGATCCGCGCCCCGGAGGCGGTAACGTCTGCGGGCATGGAGCCGCTGGCCTATATTCCGAGTCCCTCGCAGGGTGTCTGGCACCTCGGGCCCGTCCCGATCCGCGCCTACGCCGTCATGATCATTCTTGGCATCGTCGTCGCGGTCTGGGTGGGCGAACGGCGCTGGGCCGCCAAGGGCGGCGCCCCCGGCGTGGTCGTCGACGTGGCCGTGTGGGCGGTGCCGTTCGGCCTGGTCGGCGGGCGGATCTACCACGTCCTCACCGACTACCAGCGCTACTTCGGCGGGGACGGCGACCCGCTGCGCGCGCTGGAGATCTGGAAGGGCGGTCTCGGCGTCTGGGGCGCGATCGGGCTGGGCGCGGTCGGCGCGCTCATCGGCTGCCGGCGGCGCGGGATCTCCTGGCTCGCGCTCGCCGACGCGGTGGCGCCGGGCATCGTCCTCGCGCAGGCCATCGGCCGCTGGGGCAACTACTGGAACCAGGAGCTGTACGGACGGCCGCTCGACGCCTTCTGGGCCATCGAGATCGACGAGAACCACCGGCCGGTGCTGGACGGCGGGCCCGCGCTCGACCCCAAGTACGCCGATATCGCCACCTACCACCCGACGTTCCTGTACGAGTTCCTGTGGTGCGTCGGCGTCGCGATCCTCGTCATCTGGGCCGACCGCCGCTACAAGCTGACGCACGGGCGCGCGTTCGCGCTCTACGTCGCCGCCTACACCCTGGGACGCGCCTGGATCGAGGCGCTGCGCATCGACGAGGCCCACGAGATCCTCGGCCTGCGGCTGAACAACTGGGCGTCGATCATCCTGTTCGCGGGCGCGGTCGCCTACATCTACCAGGCCCGCAACCGCACCGGGCCGGAGAACGTCGGCCGTCCGGCGGAAGAGACCGCGTCCGGCGCCCCGGCCACGGCCGTCCCCGCCGAGGGGGAGACGGACGAGGGCACCGAGCCGAAGGACGCGGAGCCGACCGAAGTCCTGGAGCCCGAGAAGCCCGAGTCCGGCAAGAAGCCTGAGTCCGACGAGAAGGCGGATTCGGACGAGCAGACGGAGGTCGACGCGGAGGCGGCGGCCGAGTCGGAGTCCGGCGCGACCAAGGCCGACACGGCGGACGCGCAGGGCGATGGTGCGGCCGGCTCCGAGCGGGTAGAGGAACAGGAACCCGAAGGGGAGCCCGTCAAGGACGGGAAGTAGGAGTCGGCGAGGGCGGCCGGTGCGGAGGAGATGACCAGCGGGATGACCGGGGTGCGCCCGGAGCGCCACCACCAGCACCGCGACGTCACCGGCGGCTGGCTGCGGCCCGCGGTGTTCGGCGCGATGGACGGCCTGGTCTCCAACTTCGCCCTGATCGCGGGCGTCGCGGGCGGCCAGGCGGGCCAGCGCGTCGTCCTGCTCGCGGGCCTCGCCGGGCTCGCCGCGGGCGCGTTCTCGATGGCGGCGGGGGAGTACATCTCGGTCGCGTCCCAGTCGGAGCTGGCCGAGGCGGAGATCGAGGTCGAGCGGCGCGAGCTCGCCCGGCACCCGGGGGCCGAGGAGCGGGAGCTGGCCGGGGTCTTCGAGGCGCGCGGCGTCGACCCGGACACCGCCGCGGAGGTCGCGCGGCAGCTGTCCCGCGACCCGGACGAGGCCCTTGAGGTGCACGCCAAGGAGGAGCTCGGGGTGACGCCGGGCGAACTGCCCTCCCCGGTGCTGGCGGCCGGCTCGTCCTTCCTGTCGTTCGCGGTCGGGGCGGTGCTGCCGGTGCTGCCGTATCTGCTGGGCGCGTCCACGCTGTGGCCCGCGGCGGGCGTCGCCGCGCTCGGCCTGTTCGCCGCGGGCGCGCTGGTGTCGCGGGTGACGACCCGCGCCTGGTGGTTCGGCGGGACGCGGCAGCTGCTGTTCGGCGCCGCCGCCGCGGGGATCACCTACGGGGTCGGCGCGCTGATCGGAACGGGCTGAGCGGAACGGTCCGGCCGATGGCCTGCCCGTCCGCCAAGGAATCTGGATGAAACGCCCTTTTGGCCACGCGGAGGGCGCCGGGGCCGCTAAGCTCCCGGTCGTGATCGAGGCTCGTGACACAGGCTCCCGCGAGACCCCGGGCAGGGGCCGCGGGCGGGACTTCTGGCCGGACGACGACAAGCCCGGCCGCCGGCTCTCCAGCCCGAAGCTGCTGTTCGGCGCGGCCGCCGCGCTGGTCGCCGTGGTCGTCGCGGTGGTGGCCGTGATGCTGCTGACCGGCGGTGGGACGAAGGAGCAGGCCGCCCCCCGGGAGGTCCTCCCGACCGCGTACACGCCCGACTACAACGGCGAGGGGTTCCGCTCGATCTCCGAGCGGTCCGCCGACGGCCGCGTGATCACCGAGGGCGAGGCGTTCTCGGCCAAGAGCCTGAAGTCCACGGGGTACTCCTTCTCGCTCGCCGCGTCCGACCTGAGCTCCGACTGCAAGGCCGCGACCTGGGGCGCCCGCCTGCAGGGCGATCTCGCCAAGTTCGGCTGCAACCAGATCGTCCGCTCCGCGTACGTGAGCGCCGACAAGAAGCACGTCGGCCACTTCGTCGTGATCAACCTGTCGGGGGTGGAGGGCGTCAAGCAGATCCTGCGCGACCTCGACCCGCGGACGAAGGCGGGCTGGCCGACCCTGCTGAAGGCGCCCGGCGTGCCCGCGACCGGCGCCGGGTTCAGCGCCGCCTACGCCAGGACCTACGGCCACTACGCGGTGCTGACGCTGGTGGAGCGGGCCGGCGGGGCACAGCCCGCCTCGCTCAACGAGATGATCGATGTGAGCCTGGTCATCGAGAACGCCGCCGACTTCCTCTACGGGCGGCTCGACCTGGCCTCCACCGGGACCCCGGGGCAGTGATCCGGCCGCGCGCGGGCGTGTCACCGGCCGGCGGGCAGTAGTCTGCGCGGTCGTGGAACCCGATGAACCGTGGAACCTGATGAACACCGTGGCGGCGGCCCCCGGAGGCCGCCGGTGAGCCGCCAGGGCCGAGGGCGGCCGGCCCCGCGCAGGACGGCCCCGGGCCGTGCCGCCGCGCCGCGCCCGCGCACCCCGGGCCGCCGTCCGCCGAGCCCGGACCGTCCGGCTCCGCCTCCGCCGCGCCTGCCGTTCGAGGACGGCCGGCCCGGCTACCGGGACGCGTCCATGC
>NZ_VCKW01000017.1 GCF_005889715.1 Actinomadura soli | reverse complement strand
GCCTCAAGGAGGCCGGGGTCGCGTTCGCGATCCCGACGTACCTGTTCATGTTCGCGATGGTCAGCATGCTGCAGTGGGGGCTCGTCCGGCTGGCCGACGCGTGCGGCCAGATCACCGTCTACACGCTGCTGGACGGCCGTGAGGACGCCTTCGACCGGCTCGCCACCGACCTCGTGAAGGCCGCGCTGGCCGCCGAGCCCGACACGGTGATCTTCGCTTGCCACGAGGTGGTGGGCGCCCCGACGCAGCGGATCTTCTACCAGCTCTTCCGCGACGAGCCGGCGTTCGCCGCGCACCGGCAGCAGCCGCACCTGCAGCGGTTCCTGGCGGAGTCCCGCACCCATGTGCTGGCCACCAACGTGATCGAGCTGCGGCTCGGCCCGGCCAAGGTGCCGCTGCCCGCGCCGGAGTTCCCCGGACGGTGACCGCGGTGGACGACGTCACGATCACCCTGCTCGGCAAGCCCGGCTGCCATCTGTGCGACGACGCCCGCGCGGTGATCGAACGGGTCGCCCGCGAGCTGGACGTCCCCTGGGAGGAGCGCGACATCACGAAGTCGGAACGCGACACCGAGCAGTACTGGGAGCAGATCCCCGTCACGCTGATCAACGGCGTCCAGCACGACTTCTGGCGCGTCGACGAGGACCGCCTCCGCGCGGCGATCGGCGCCCTGCGCGGCTCCTGACCCGGTCACGGGGTGTCTGGTCGGTCACATCCGGCTGGCGTCCGGGTGCGCGACCGCGCCGGAAGCCCCTGCTGGACGGCCCTTCGCGGCCGAGGCCCTCCGCGCCGCCCCCAGGGCTACGGAGGGGGTCACTTTGTGCGCGTATTCACAAAGGCATAACCTGGTGGACGGCCCCGAGGCGGTCAGGCCGCGGCCGGGAGGCCGTCTCCTGGCCGTGCGAGCCGGGGCCGGGGGGCCTCGCGGTCCCGTTCCCAGCACCGAGCCGAAGAGCAGGCCGTGACACCTCGACAGAACCGCCAACGCGACCGCGCAGGACGCGGCATCCCCGAAGCCACCGTGGCGCGGCTGCCGGTGTACCTGCGGGCCCTCACCGGGCTGCAGGAGCGCGGCGTCGCGACCGTGTCGTCGGAGGAGCTCGCCGCGGCGGCCGGCGTCAACTCGGCCAAGCTCCGCAAGGACCTCTCCCACCTGGGCTCGTATGGCACGCGCGGCGTGGGGTACGAGGTCGAATACCTCGTCTACCAGATCTCCCGGGAACTCGGGCTGACGCAAGACTGGGTCGTGGCGATCATCGGTGTGGGTAACCTGGGCCGTGCGTTGGCCGGCTACGGGGGCTTCGCGTCCCGCGGTTTCCGCGTGGCGGGCCTGCTCGACGCGGACGAGTCCATCGTCGGCCAGGAGATCGCCGGCATGACGGTGCAGCACATCGACCGGCTGGAGGACATCATCGCGGGCCACGGCGTCTCCATCGCCGTCATCGCGACCCCCGCGGGAGCGGCCCAGGGGGTGTGCGATCGCGTCGTGGCGGCCGGTGTGACGAGCGTCCTGAACTTCGCGCCGGTCGTGCTCTCGGTGCCCGACGGCGTCGACGTCCGCAAGGTCGACCTGTCCATCGAGCTGCAGATCCTCGCGTTCCACGAGCAGCGCAAGGCCGGCGGACCCGACGGCCTCGCCTCCCTGGCCGCAGGCGACGCGCCGCCGGGCGCGAAGCAGTACGTGGAGACGGTCGAAGCATGAGCGAAGCGAACCGGGGGGTGTGGGGGGTCGTCCCCCCACCGGATGAGCGCATGAGCGAAGCGAGCCGGGGGGTGTGGGGGGTCGTCCCCCCACACGATGAGCGCATGAGGCGAGCGGGAGACACGGGAGGCAGAGCGTGAGCGTTCTGGTCGTGGGGCTCAGTCACCGGAGCGCTCCAGTCGCGGTGCTGGAGCGGGCGGCGGTGGCCGGGGACGACCTGGTGAAGCTGCTGCACGCCGTGCACGGCTCCGCGAACGTGGCCGAAGCGGCGATCGTGTCGACGTGCAACCGGGTCGAGATCTACACCGTGGTCGACAAGTTCCACGGCGGCGTCACCGCGGTCTCCGAGCTCCTGGCCCAGCGGTCCGGCGTCCCGCTGGACGAGCTGTCGCGGCATCTGTACGTCCATTACGAGGAGCGGGCCGTCCAGCACGTGTTCGCGGTGGCGTGCGGGCTGGAGTCGATGGTCGTCGGCGAGGGGCAGATCCTCGGGCAGATCCGGCAGGCGTTCCGCGTCGCGCAGGACGAGGGCACGCTCGGCCGCGAGCTGCACGACGTCCTGCAGCAGTCGCTGCGCGTCGGCAAGCGCGCCCACCACGAGACGGGCATCGACCAGGCTGGCGCCTCGCTGGTCAGCGTCGGGCTGGACGTCGCGGCCCGGCATCTCGGCCCGCTGCAGGGCGTCCGCGCGCTGGTCGTCGGCGCCGGATCGATGAGCTCGCTCGCCGCGGCGACGCTGAGCCGCGCCGGGGCGCGCGAGGTCGTGGTCGCGAACCGTACCCACGAGCGGGCGGTGCGGCTGGCCGAGTCGCTGGACGCGCCGTCCCGCGCGATCGAGCTGTCGGAGCTCGACTCCGCGGTCGCCGCCGCCGACCTGGTGGTGTCCTGCACGGGGGCGACCGGGCTGGTCCTGACGGCGGCGGAGCTGCGGGCGCAGGGCGTCGGCTCCGACGGGCGGAACCGGTTCTTCCTCGACCTGGCGCTGCCGCACGACGTCGAGCGGTCCGTCCGCGACCTGCCGGGCGTCGGGCTCGCCGGGCTGGACGACCTGCGCACGGCCGAGGAGGCCGCGCACGCCATCGGCCCGAAGGCGGTCGAGGCCGTCCGGCTCATCGTCTGCGACGAGGTGGAGGCGTTCCTCAGCGCCGCCCGCGCCGCCGCCGTCGCCCCGACGGTCGTCGCGCTGCGCAGCAAGGCCGCGGACGTCGTCGAGGCCGAGCTGTCCCGGCTGACAGGACGCGTGCCCGGGATCGACGACCGGGCCCGCAAGGAGATCGAGCAGACCGTCCGGCGCGTGGTGGACAAGCTGCTCCACGCGCCGACCGTCCGGGTCAAGGAGCTGGCGTCGGCGCCGGGCGGCGACTCCTACGCCGACGCGCTGCGCGAGCTGTTCGACCTCGACCCGAAGGCCCCGGAGGCGGTGGCCCGCGCCGACCTGCGCGACACCGAGGCGGGCGACGGGCACCATGAGTGGACGGGCCCCGCCCCTGCGGTGGCCCCGGAGTGCGCCGAGGCCGACTGCGTCAGCCCCGGGCCCGCGCTGGACGGGCTGGGCGCGCACGCCGTCCAGGACTTGAACGACCAGGGCCCGAAAGAGCAGGATCTGCGCGCGGAGACGGTGAACGCGCAGGCCGCGAACGTCCGGGCGGTGAGCGCCCGCGACACCGTGCCAGGGCGCGGAGGAGACGAGAGATGAACGGGGAAGCAGGCGGGGGAGCGACCGGGGAGACGAGCCTGCCGGGCGGGCGCCCGCTGCGGCTCGGCACCCGCAAGAGCCTGATGGCGACGACCCAGTCGCAGCAGGTCGCGGACGCGCTGACGCGCCTGACCGGGCATGCCGTGGAGCTGGTCGGGGTAACCACGCAAGGTGATGTCTCCAAGGCCCTGCTCGCTCAGATCGGCGGGACGGGGGTCTTCGTCAACGCGCTCCGCGACAAGATCCTCTCCGGCGAGGTGGACTTCGCCGTGCACTCGCTGAAGGACCTGCCGACGTCCGCGACGCCGGGGATCGCCCTCGCCGCGACCCCGCACCGCGACGACCCCCGCGACGCGTTGTGCGGCCCGGCGAAGCTCGCCGACCTGCGGCGCGGGGCGCGCATCGGCACCGGCTCGCCGCGCCGGGTGGCGCAGCTGCGCGCGATGCGTCCCGACCTGGAGATCGTCCCGATCCGCGGCAACGCCGACACCCGGCTCCGCAAGGTCACCGACGGCGAGCTGGACGCCGTCGTCCTCGCGCACGCGGGCCTGAAGCGGATCGGCCGCCTGGACGCGGTCGCCGAGGTCTTCGACCCGAGCCTGATGCTGCCCGCCCCCGGGCAGGGCGCGCTCGCGCTCGAATGCGGCGCCGACCGGGCCGACCTCCGTGCCCTGCTTGGAACGGTCGATGACGCCCCGACCAGGCGCGCCGTCACCGCCGAGCGGACGGTGCTCGCCGTGCTCGAGGCGGGTTGCTCCGCGCCCGTGGGCACGTACGCTGCCGAAGTAGATGAAAAGCTCCATCTGACGGCGACCGTCGTGGCCTACGACGGCACCCGGCAGGTGAGGCTGTCCACCAGCGGCCACCCGGACGACGCGGAACGGCTGGGGCGCGATCTCGCCAACCGGCTGCTCGCGCAGGGGGCCGACCAGTTGATGGGGGAGCGCGATTGAGCCCCGCCGCGAAGAGCAGCACCGCAGAGACCGCACCGAGGACGGCGCCCGAGGGCGCGGCCGAGGAGGGCGTGCCGATCGAGGACGGTGCCGCCGACCGGGCGGCCAGGCCCGGCGGCGTCGTGATCGTCGGGACGGGGCCGGGCGACCCCGGCCTGCTGACCCTCCGCGCCGCCGCCGAGCTGGAGCGCGCCGACATGGTCATCGTGAGCCGCGCGCACTGCCCGCCGGAGATCCTGTCCCACTGCCGCCCGGACGCTGAGATCATCGACTCCGCGGACGGCGATCCCGTGAAGACCGCCGCACGGGCGGCGAAGGCCGGGCGCCGCGTCGTCCGGCTGCTGCAGGGCGACCCCGGGCTGGCGTGCGGGCTGGCCGCCGAGGGCGGCGCGCTGGCGAAGGCCGGGGTCCCGTTCGAGGTGGTCCCGGGCGTGTCCGCCGTGACCGGAGTACCGGGCTACGCCGGCATCCCGCTGACCGACGCCAAGCACCGCGAGGTCAGGGTCATCGACGCGTCCGAGGGCGGCGTCGACTGGGAGCGCTTCTCCGACCCCGGCGCCACCCTCGTGATCATCGGTGCGGAGGGCGCGGTCGCGGAGGTCTGCAAGGGCCTCGTCGCCGCCGGACGCCCCGACTCCACCCCGGCCGCGATGACGAGCCTCGGCACGACGACCGAGCAGGAGACCGTCGTGTCGACGCTGCAGAGGCTGGCGTCCGACGCCAAGGGCATGGAGGCGCCCGCGCTGATCGTCGTCGGGGACGTGGTCGGCTGGCGCGACGAGCTGTCCTGGTTCGAGACGAAGCCGCTGTTCGGCTGGCGCGTCCTGGTGCCGCGGACGAAGGAGCAGGCCGCGTCGCTGTCGGACCAGCTGCGCGGGTACGGGGCCGTCCCGGTCGAGGTCCCGACGATCTCCGTCGAGCCGCCGCGCACCCCGCAGCAGATGGAGCGCGCCGTCAAGGGCCTCGTCACCGGACGCTACGAGTGGGTGGTGTTCACCTCCACCAACGCGGTCAAGGCCGTCCGGGAGAAGTTCGTCGACTACGGGCTCGACGCCCGCGCGTTCGCCGGGCTGAAGGTCGCCGCAGTCGGCGAGCAGACGGCCAGGGCCCTGGTCGAGTTCGGGATCCACCCCGACCTGATGCCGTCCGGCGAGCAGTCGGGCGAGGGCCTGGCGCGGGAGTGGCCGCCCTACGACGAGGACCTCGACCCGATCAACCGGGTGCTGCTGCCGCGCGCCGACATCGCGACCGACGTGCTCATCGCCCGGCTGACGGAGCTCGGCTGGGAGTGCGAGGACGTGACCGCCTACCGGACCGTCCGCGCCGCCCCGCCGCACGAGGACATCCGCAACGCGATCAAGGGCGGCGGGTTCGACGCCGTGCTGTTCACCTCGTCGTCCACGGTGAAGAACCTGATCGGGATCGCCGGCAAGCCGCACAAGGTGACGGTCATCGCCGCGATCGGCCCGCAGACGGCGAAGACGGCCGGCGAGTACGGGCTGCGCGTCGACGTCACGGCGGACAAACCGTCCGTATCGGCCCTCGCGGAGGCCCTCGCCGAGTACGGTGCGAGGTGGCGGACGTCCCGGGCCGAGGCGGGGGAGCCGCCCCGCAAGCCCAGCCAGATGCGCCGCGGCGCGCGCCGCCGCAAGTGACGGGGAGTTCACACCACATGTCTGCTCAGTTTCCGGTGGCGCGGCCGCGCCGGCTGCGGCGCACGCCCGCGCTGCGCCGGATGGTGGCCGAGACGCGGCTCAGCCCCGCCGACCTGGTGCTGCCGATGTTCGTCAAGGAGGGCATCGCCGAGCCGCAGCCGGTCACGTCCATGCCGGGGGTCGTCCAGCACACCCGCGACAGCCTCCGCAAGGCCGCGCACGAGGCGGTCGAGGCCGGCGTCGGCGGCCTCATCCTGTTCGGCATCCCGGCGGTCAAGGACGGCACCGGCTCCGCCGCCGACGACCCCGACGGGATCGTCCAGCTCGCACTGCGCGACCTCAGTTCCGACCTCGGCGACTCGACCGTGATCATGACGGACCTGTGCCTGGACGAGTACACCGACCACGGGCACTGCGGCATCGTCACCGCGTCCGGCGAGATCGACAACGACGCGACGCTGGAGCGGTACGCGTCCATCGCGGTCGCGCAGGCGGAGGCGGGCACGGCGGTCGTCGGCCCGAGCGGCATGATGGACGGCCAGGTCGCCGCGATCCGCGCGGCGCTCGACGGCGCCGGGCACCCCGACCTCCCGATCATGGCGTACTCGGTGAAGTACGCGTCCGCGTACTACGGTCCGTTCCGGGAGGCCGCCGAGTGCGCGCCGCAGTTCGGCGACCGGTCCACCCACCAGCAGGACCCGGGGAACGCCGACGAGGCGCTGCGCGAGGTGCTCCTCGACCTCGACGAGGGCGCCGACATGGTCATGGTGAAGCCCGCCGGGGCGTACCTCGACATCGTCCGCCGCGTCCGCGACACCGTGGACGTCCCCGTCGTCGCCTACCAGGTCAGCGGCGAGTACGCGATGATCGAGGCCGCCGCCGAGAAGGGCTGGATCGACCGCGACCGGACGATCCTGGAGTCGCTCCTCTCCATCCGCCGCGCCGGCGCCGACATCGCCCTCACCTACTGGGCCACTGAAGTGGCGCGCCGGCTGGCCTGAATGGTCGGTCTGAGAGGTTGGCCCAGGGTCCCGCCGTCGTGGGACGGGTCCTAGTTACTTAGGGTCGTTTCCGGGGGTTGCCGTGCCCGGGCTTTCGCCCGCCGGGCATCATCGGTAACCAGGAACCCACGTTCGACCTTGGGGTATTGGGGGCGGGAATGCTGGCGGTCTCGGGGAACAGACGGCTGAAGGCGGCACGCGACCGGATGGCCTCGGCGGCGCGGGAGTACGCCGCCCTCGGCTGGTCCTGCTTTCCCGGCGCCCACCCCCCGAACGCGGCCGACCGCAAAGGCGGTGACAGAGCGTGTTCGTGCGACCGGATCGGGTGTCCCGACCCGGGCGCGCATCCGGTATCGGCGGCCTGGGCGCACCAGGCCAGCGTGGACGCCGACGTCATCGGACGCTGGTGGGCCGAACGCCCGCAGGCCAACATCATCCTGCCGACCGGCCGCGTCTTCGACGTGTTCGACGTCCCCGCCGCCGCGGGCACGCTCGCGCTCGACCGGATCTCCCGCGGCGGCCTGCCCGTCGGCCCGGTCGCGTCCGTCGGCGGCGACCGGAGCCTGTTCTTCGTCGCGACCCGCGGCGCGCCCGTCGACGAGGACGAATGGTGGTCCTGCCACCTCGACTGCTCCCCGGAGGACGTCGTCGAGACGCCCGGGATGCGGTGGCACTGCCGCGACAGCTACGTGGTCGCGCCGCCGTCCGTCCTGCCGTCCGGGCGGGAGGTCAGCTGGCTGCGGCCGCCGTCCGGCGACCCGCTGCCCGACCCGCTGCGGCTCCTCGAAGTCCTCTCCGACAGCTGCGACCTCGGCGGATAGCTGTCGGTTAGCTCAGCGGGGCGCCTGGATGGCGGGCTTGCGGCCCCACTTGGTGTAGGAGCCGCGCATGGTCTGGTTGCGGCCCTTCTCCGGCCCGGCGCGCACCCAGAACTTGACCGGTCGGAACCCCGCGTCGAGCTTGATGGCGAACGCGATCCGGTCGACGCCCGTCGCCTCGGCCATCCGCGCGTACATGGGCCCGACCTCGGGCGCCTGCGAGAGGGTCGCCACCGGGGCCTCGCCCTCGTAGATCGCGCCGTTCTTGGCGAGCCTCGTCGCCGACCGCAGCAGCGCCGTCAGGTTCGCGACCGAGCTGCCCTGGCGGACCTGGTCGGCCACCGCGGGGTAGCCGCGCCCGGTAAACGGAGATGATCTCCATTTCTGGCCGACGCGCACGTAGAACCGGTCCTGGACGATGACGGCGCGGACCGGCTTGCGGGCCGCGCCCGCCCCGGACAGCGTCAGCGAGTACGACGGCAGCGCGGCGGACGCCTCCCCGCCCGGGGGCAGGCCGAGCGTGCCCCTCCCGCTGGCGGGGAAGCCGCAGCAGCCCGTCTGCCGGTAGCTGAACAGGGCGCCGGGCGCCCGCGCGACGGCCTGGTCGATCCGCGCGGCGAGCGGTTTCGGGTCGACGCCCCCGGCGGGCGGCGTCGGCTGCGGGGTGCTGCTCTGCGCCGTCGCCGGCGCGGCGGGCTGCTTCCTGTCGCCGTTCAGCAGCGTCGCGGCGCTCGCCCCGGCGCCCGCGACCACGAGGACGGCGACGGCGGCGAGGACCCAGCGCGTCCGGGACCCGCCGCCCGGCTGCTTGGCCGCGACGACGGGGTTGCGGCCGCTGCTGCGGGGCTTGGGCCTCGGCGGTTCCGGCTGGAGGGCGGCCTGCCCGGCCAGCTCGGCGAGGCGTCCGCGGCCCTGCGCCTCCCAGGACGGCCCGTACGCGGACACGGCCGCCTCTTCCAGGCCGGCGAGGAAGTCGACGGCGGAGGCGGGACGCCGGGCCGGGTCCTTCGCGAGGCCCTGGTGGACGAGATCGCGCAGCGGCCCCGGAACCTCGTCGGCGGGGATCGGCGCCTCCCGGTGGAGCCGCGCCATGTTCCGTCCGGCGAAGGGGGGACGCCCGGTGAGGCACTCGTAGAACACCGCGGTGGCGGCGTACAGGTCGGTGGCGGCGGTGGCGGACGCGCCGTCCCACAGCTCGGGCGCCGCGTACGCCGGGCCGGGCTGCACCTCGGCGCCCGGCGGCGTCGTCGCGAAGTCGGTGAGCCGGGCGTTGCCCTCCGCGTCGATCATGATGTTCGCCGGGCGCAGCGCGCCGTGCACGGGCACCCCGTGCTCGTCCGCCGACGCGAGCCCGAGCAGCGTCCCGCCGAGCATGGACAGGGCGGCGAGCGGGCCGGCGGGGCCCTGCGCGGCGAGGACGTGCCGCAGGCTGACGCCCTCCACACACTGCATCACGATCGCGGCGCCGGTGCCGTCCGGGGTTTCCACGAAGTCGTACAGGTCGACCACGTTGGGGTCCTCGAGCTGGGACAGGACGCGCGCGGCCGCGCGGAACCGCGTGCGGAAGACCTCGTCGGCGAGCAGGCCGCCGGCGAGGTACTTGATCGCGACCTTCGTGCTGGTCAGGTCGTCGACCGCCAGCACCACCCGGCCCGCGGCGCCGCCACCCAGTTCCCGTTCGTGGGTGAAGCCCGGGACCGTCCAGCCGTTGACCACAGTGAAAGCCATCCCTCCGATGCGCATGTCCCGGTGAGCCGGCCGGGGAGTCGAGGGGCGCCGTGGGACCGCAGGCAGCGACCGGGCACCATGTCGTACTTGGTGGAATATCGGCCCGTACCCGGCGAGGTCAAGGCAAGTTCCCGAACTGCAACTGAGAGACTGAATCAATGACAGGTTTCGATCGCTCCCAGGACTTGTTCGATCGTGCTTCCCGGGTGGTGCCCGGCGGCGTGAACTCGCCGGTGCGGGCGTTCGGCGCCGTCGGAGGGACGCCCCGGTTCATGGCGTCGGCGCGCGGCCCGTACCTGACGGACGCCGACGGCAACGAGTACGTCGACCTGGTGTGCTCGTGGGGCCCGATGATCCTCGGGCACGCCCACCCGGCCGTCGTCGAGGCGGTGCGGGACGCGGCGGGGCGCGGCACCTCCTACGGCGCGCCGACGCCCGGCGAGGTCGAGCTGGCCGAGGAGATCGTGTCCCGGACGCCCGCGGAGAAGGTCCGGCTCGTCAACTCGGGCACCGAGGCGACGATGTCGGCGATCCGGCTGGCCCGCGGCTTCACCGGACGCTCCAAGATCGTGAAGTTCGCGGGCTGCTACCACGGGCACGTCGACGCGCTGCTCGCCGCGGCGGGGTCCGGCGTCGCGACGTTCGGCCTGCCCGACACCCCCGGCGTGACCGGCGCGACCACCGGCGACACGCTGATCCTGACCTACAACGACGTCCCGGCCCTGGAGACGGTGTTCGACGAGCACGGCACCGACATCGCCTGCGTGATCACCGAGGCCGTGCCGTGCAACATGGGCGTGGTGCCGCCGCTGCCGGGCTTCAACGCGCTGCTGAAGCGGCTCTGCGAGCGGTACGGGGCGCTGCTGGTGATGGACGAGGTGCTCACCGGGTTCCGCGCGTCCCCGTCCGGCTGGTACGGGATCGAGGGCGTTCCGGGCGACCTGATGACGTTCGGGAAGGTCATGGGCGGCGGGCTGCCCGCCGCCGCGTTCGGCGGGCGCGCCGACATCATGGACCAGCTCGCCCCCGCCGGCCCCGTCTACCAGGCGGGCACCCTGTCGGGGAACCCGCTCGCCACCGCCGCCGGGCTCGCCACCCTCCGGCACGCGACCGCCGAGGTGTACGCGGCGGTCGACCGCGCGGCGGAGACCGTGTCGAAGGCCGCGTCGGAGGAACTGGCGCGGGCGGGCGTCCCGCATTCGATGCAGAACGCCGGGAACCTCTTCTCGGTCTTCTTCACCGGCGACAAGGTCGGCGATTTCGCCGCCGCGCAGCGCCAGGACGCGAAAACGTACGCCGCGTTTTTCCACGCCGCGCTGGAACGCGGCGTGTACCTGCCGCCGTCCGCGTACGAGGTGTGGTTCCTGTCGGCGGCGCACGATGAGGAGGCGCTCGGACGCGTCCTGGACGTCCTCCCGCACGCCGCCCGAGCCGCAGCCCAGGCGTCTGCCTCCTAGAGGGTCCTGAACGCCCTCAGCGCCGCGGCGACCGACTCGGCACGCGGCGCGTGCAGCGGCGCGCGCACCGCGGGTTCGTCGATCAGCCCCTCCTCCACCAGGCACTCCTTCAGGACGCTCGGGGACGGCTCGCCGAACAGCGCCTCCGCCATCGGCAGCAGCGCGTTGTGCAGGGCGAGCCCGCGCGGCGCGTTGCCGTCGCGCGCCGCTGCGGACATCGCGGCGTACGCGGCGGGCGCGAGGCACGCGGACGCGGTGATCCCCCCGGACGCGCCGAGCTGGAGCATCGGATAGAGGTACGCGTCGTCCCCGCACAGGACCGCCTTGCCCGTGTTGGCGGCGAGCACGGCAAGGGTGTCGTGGTCGACGGCGCCCGCGCACTGCTTGATCCCGGCGACGCAGTCGAGCGCGAGGATCCGCAGGAGCGTCTCGGCGGACAGCGGCTTCCCCGTCCGGTACGGGACGTTGTACGCGACGAGCGGCACGTCCACGGCGGCGCCGATGGCCGCGAAATGGTCGACGACGCCCTCGTCCGACGGCCGCAGGTAGTACGGGACGACGACGAGCAGCGCGTCGGCCAGCGGCGCCCGTTCGCGGGCCTGCCGGATCGAGTCCTCGGTGCCGATCGTCCCGGCGCCGACGGTCAGCGGCGTCCCGTGCTCGATCGAGACGGCGCGGCACACCTCCAGGACCGTCCGCTGCTCGGCGGGGCTCAGCATGGCGGCCTCGCCGGTGGTGCCCAGCGCGACCAGGCCGGCCGCCCCGTGGTCCAGGCAGTGGACGGCGAGCCGTTCGAGCGACTTGGCGTCCACCTCGCCGGAGCGGGTGAACGGTGTCACGAGCGACGCGTGGGTTCCGCGCACGGCTCTCACCTCGTTTCGACGGGTTCGGGTTCGGGAGCGGGCGGGGCGGGCGCGACCCCGGGCCGCGACCGCGGGCGGACGCTGCCCGCGGCGACGCCCGCGATGATCAGGGCGGCGGCGGTGAGCCGGACCGCGTCCACGTGCTCGCCGAGCAGCAGGCCCGCCGAGACGAGCCCGAACGGCGGGACGAGCAGCGAGTACATGGCGACCGTGCTGGCCTCGTACCGGCGCATCAGCCATCCCCACACGCCGAATCCGAACAGCGTGGAGATGTAGGCGATGTACACCATCGAGCCGAGCCCGGCCAGGGACAGCTCGCGCGCCGCGTCCGGCACGGCGCCCGGCCCCTCGAAGACCAGCGACAGGGCGAGGAGCGGGAGCGGTGGCACCAGCGACACCCACACCATGAAGCCCAGCGGCTCCACGGGGCCGGTCGCGACCTGGTTCATCTTCCGCATGGCGATGTTCGCCAGCCCCCAGCTCGCGGCGGCGAGGAGGCAGACGAGGAACGCGCCGACCGGGCTGCCGCCCTCGGACTGCGCCGCGCCGAGCAGCGTGACCCCGCCGAACGCGACGCCCATGCCCGCGACCTGCCGGGCGCTCAGCCGTTCGCGCAGCAGCAGCCGCGCGAACAGCGCCGTGAAGATCGCCTGGACCTGCAGCACGACGGACGCCAGGCCGGCGGGCATGCCCATGTCCATGCCGATGAACAGCAGGCCGAACTGCCCCACGCCCAGCGGAAGCCCGACCAGGATCAGCCAGCGCACCGGAACCGGCGGCCGCCGGACGAAGAACACCGCCGGTACCGCCGCGAGGACGAACCGCAGCGACGCCATCAGCAACGGCGAGATGTCGTCAAGGGCCAAGTGGATGGGTACGAAGTTGAAGCCCCACAGTGCGGCGACCAGCGTGGCCAGCAGGACGTGGCGCGATCTCATGCCCCGATCGTCGAGCAGAAACTCGCTTTAGGACAAGCGAGAAATTCTTGACACATCGCTTTAGTATTACTTACATGCTTGATCTGGAGCGGCTGCGCGCCCTGCACTCCGTCGCGACGTACGGCTCGGTCAGCGCCGCCGCCGACGTCCTGCACGTGACCACCTCGGCGGTCTCCCAGCAGCTCGCCAAGCTGGAGCGGGAGACCGGCCAGAAGCTCCTCGAACGCAACGGCCGCGGCGTCCGGCTCACCGACGCCGCCGAACTGCTCGTCGCCCACGCCGAGCGGATCCTGTCGCTCGTCGAGCAGGCGCAGGCCGACCTGGAGGCCCACCGCGGCTCCGTCGTCGGGCAGCTCACGGTCGCCTCGTTCCCCACCGCGATCCGCGGGCTGATGCCCGCCGCGCTGCGCGCCCTCCGCGCCGACCATCCCGGCCTGCGCGTCCAGCTCCTCGAAGAGGACCCGATGCGCAGCATGCCGCTCGTGTCGCGCGGCGACTTCGACATGGCCGTCGTCCAGGACTGGAACAACGAGCCGCTGCCGATGCCCGAGGGCCTGCACAAGGGCGTCATCTGCGACGACGTCGCCGACGTCGCGCTCCCGTCCACCCATCCGCTCGCCGGGCGCGACTCCATCGACCTGAAGGAGCTGGCGGGCGACCCGTGGATCAGCTCGTCGCCCGACAGCATCTGCTGCGACTGGCTCCTGCGGACGCTCCGCGCCGTCGACAGCGAACCCAGCATCGACCACATGGCCTACGAGTTCGCCACGCAGCTCTCCCTCGTCTCCGCCGGGCTCGGCAACGCGATCCTGCCGCGGCTCGGGCGCTGCGACGTTCCGCCGGGCGTGGCGATCGTCCCGCTGTCGGACCCGCTGTCCCGCCGCGTGTACGCGGTCTGGCGCGAGGAGGCCGCCCGCCGTCCCGCCATCCGCGCCGCGCTCGGGGCCCTGCGCGCCGCCGTCCCCTCAGACCTTCCTGCCGTCGCCGCCATCTCCCACTGACCTCGCGGGCAAAGGCCATGGCCGGTGGATGGAAGCGCAAATGGGCCTAGGTAATCTTGCTGGCGATGACCGAGAAAACGACCGTTCACCTGTTGCGGCACGGTGAGGTGCACAATCCCGACGGGGTCCTGTACGGGCGGCTGCCCGGCTACCGTCTCAGCGAGGACGGCGTCCTCATGGCGAAGGCCGTCGCCAAGTGGTTCGCCGACCGGGACGTGACCGCCATCCTCTCGTCGCCGATGCAGCGGGCGCTGGAGACGGCCGCGCCGCTGGCCGACGCGTTCGACCTGCCCGTCACGGTGGACGACCGTCTCATCGAGGCCGGCAACCACTTCGAGGGGCTGACGTTCGGGGCCGGGGCCGGTTCGCTGCGCCGTCCCGAGCACTGGCGGCACCTGGTCAACCCGTTCAAGCCGTCCTGGGGCGAGCCCTACAAGGAGCTCGCCGCCCGGATGCGCGCGGCCGTGATCAGGTCGCGGGAGGCGGCGAAGGGCCACGAGGCCGTGTGCGTCAGCCACCAGCTGCCGATCTGGGTGCTGCGCCTGCACGCCGAGCGCCGCCGCCTCTGGCACCACCCCAAGCGGCGCGAATGCGGGCTGGCCAGCCTGACGAGCCTGACGTTCGCGGGCAGCCGGCTGGTCGAGGTCGCCTACTGCGAGCCCGCCGCCGGGATCGCGAAAGGCCCCAGTGTCGCGGGTGCCTGACCGCACCGCTAAGTTGTGTACTACGTCTTGTAGTAGCTCGCCCTGAATTGGAGGGTCAGTTGAGCCCCCGAGTCTCCCCGTTGCGCGCCGCCGCCGCGGCCGCCGCGCTCTGCGGGCTGCTGGCCGGGTGCGCCGGGACGGGCGCCGCGGAGAACGGGCAGGGCGGCGACGACACGCGGTTCGTCTCCGGCGACGGGAAAGTGACCGAGTACAAGCCCGCCGACCGCAAAAGCGTCCAGGACGTCGGCGGCGACCGCCTCGACGGCAGGCAGTTCAGGCTCGCCGAGTTCAAGGGCAAGGTCGTCGTCGTCAACTTCTGGGCGTCGTGGTGCGCGCCGTGCCGCGGCGAGGCGCCGTCCCTCCAGCAGGTGTACGACGCGAACAAGGCCAAGGGCGTCGAGTTCCTCGGCGTCAACTTCAAGGACTCCAAGGCCAACGCGCAGGCGTTCGAGCGCAAGTTCAAGGTCACCTACCCGAGCCTGTACGACGACGGCGGGCAGGTCACGCTGGCGTTCCGGGAGGTCCCGCCGAGCGCGATCCCGAGCACGCTCGTCCTCGACCGGCAGGGCCGCGTCGCCGCCCGGATCATCGGAGCGACGACGTACTCCAAGCTGAACCCGCTGGTCGCCAAGGTCCTCGCGGGGACGTGAGCGGATGAGCCCCAGGAGATGAGCACCGTCAGCGAGACCGTCGTCAGCGGGTCGTTGGTGGCGGCGGCCCCGCTGGCGGCCCTGGCGGGGCTCGTGTCGTTCGCCTCGCCGTGCGTCCTGCCGCTCGTCCCGGGCTACCTGTCGTACGTGACGGGCATGACCGGCGCCGACCTGGCCGACCAGCGGCGCGGACGGCTCCTCGCGGGCGCCGTGCTGTTCATCGCCGGGTTCAGCGTCGTGTTCGTCAGCTACGGCGTGATCTTCGGGGGGCTCGGACGGTGGCTGCTGGAGTACCAGGACCCGATCACCCGCGTCCTCGGCGTCATCACGATCGCGTTCGGCCTGGCCTTCATGGGCTTCATCCCCGGGCTGCAGCGGACGATGAAGTCGGGACGGCTGCCCGCCGCCGGCCTCGCGGGCGCGCCGCTGCTCGGCGTCCTGTTCGGGCTCGGCTGGACGCCCTGCATCGGCCCCACGCTCGGCGCGGTGCAGGGCCTCGCCATCACCGAGGCGAGCGCCGGACGGGGCGCGCTGCTGTCGCTGGCGTACTGTGTGGGCCTTGGCCTGCCGTTCGTGGCCACCGCGGTCGCCTACCGCCGGGCGCTCGGCGCGTTCGGTGCCGTGAAACGCCACTACCCCCTGGTCATGCGCGTCGGCGGGGGCATGCTCGTCCTCATCGGGGTGCTGCTCGTGAGCGGCCTGTGGGGCCACCTGACCATCGAGCTGAGGTCGTGGATCAGCGGCTTCGAACCGGTTGTTTGAGATGACTGACACCAAGGACGACGTCAAGGACTCAGGCCCCGAGTCGGGCACGCAGGCGCCCGCCGCGCGCCAGGCGCCGGAGGAGGTGCCGCGCCCGAGGGGCCTCGGCCCGGCCGGCTGGCTGCGCTGGGGCTGGCGGCAGCTCACCACGATGCGCACCGCGCTGATCCTGCTGTTCCTGGTCGCGCTCGGCGCGGTGCCGGGATCGATCCTGCCGCAGCGGGGCCAGGCGCCCGAGAAGGTCGCCGCCTACCTGGACGAGCACAGGACGCTCGGCCCGTGGCTCGACCGGTTCTCCATGTTCGACGTGTTCGCCGCGCCCTGGTTCGCGGCGATCTACATCCTGCTGTTCGTCTCGCTGGCCGGGTGCGTCATCCCGCGCGCGGTGAAGCACTACCGGTCGATGCGGGCCCGCCCGCCCGCGGCGCCCCGGAACCTGGCACGGCTGCCGCAGTCCGCGACGTTCGAGACGGACGCGTCCCCGGAGGACGTCCTCGCCGAGGCCCGCAAGGCCCTGCGCGGGCGGCGGTTCCGGGTGGACGTGTCCAGCGGCGCCGCGTCCGCCGAGAAGGGCTACCTCGGGGAGACGGGCAACCTGCTGTTCCACCTGGCGCTGCTGGCGCTGCTGTTCGCGCTCGGCATCGGGAACCTGTTCGGCTACCGCGGCGACGTGCTGCTCATGGAGGGCAGGACGTTCGCGAACTCGCTGAACCAGTACGACCAGTTCACGCCGGGACGCGCCTTCGACGACGGCGAGCTCGCCCCCTTCACCGTCAGCCTGGACGACTTCAAGGCCGAGTACGAGACCGGCGGCGACAAGCGCGGCCAGGCCACCGAGTTCAACGCCAAGATCCGCTACCGCGAGACGCCGGACGGCGGGCAGAAGACGCACGACCTGCAGATCAACCATCCGCTGAAGGTCGGCGGCGCGAAGGTGTACCTCCTCGGCCACGGGTACGCGCCGACGTTCACCGTCCGCGACGCCAAGGGCAACGTCGCGTTCCAGGACTCGGTGCCGTTCCTGGAGATGGAGCCGCGGAACCTGACGTCCGAGGGCGTGATCAAGGCCCCCGACGCCGAGCCGGACCAGCTCGCCTTCTACGCGATCCTGTGGCCCACCGCCATGGCCAGCGAGGACGGCAAGCAGATCGTCTCCGCGTTCCCGGCGCCGCTCCGCCCGGTCATCACGATCACCTCGTTCAAGGGCGACATCGGCCTGGACTCCGGCTCCCCGCAGTCGGTCTACAAGCTGGAGGGCATCGGCACGACGCTCCAGCCGGTCAAGGACGGCCAGAAGCTGCTGGAGCCGGGCGAGACGTTCCAGCTCCCCGGCGGCGCCGGCTCGGTCACGTTCGACGGCCTCAAGGAGTACGCGACCCTGTCGGTCAACCACGACCCGGGACGCATCCCCGCGCTGGTCGCGGCCATCCTGGCGGTGCTGGGCGTGGCGACGTCGTTCATGGTGCGGCGGCGCAGGGTGTGGGTCCGTGCGGGCGCCGGAGAGGGCGGGCGTACGGTGGTCGAGGTCGGCGGCCTCACGCTGGGGAGCCCGACCTCGGAGTTCGACGACATCGTGACCGCCCTGCGCGGTCCCGAGCGGGAGCCCGGTCCCGGGGAACCGGACGAGCCCCGCGAGCCGGATGGCCCGGCGACCGAATCGAAGGAGTGACGAGGTGAGCACCAGGTGAGCAACGCCGACCTCGCGAACCTGAGCGACAAGCTCATGTTGACCACGGTGGTGATGTACATCATCGCGCTGGTCGCGTACGCCGCCGACATGGGCTTCGGCCGCCGCGGCGCCGCCACGGCCGCGGAGGCCAGGGCGTCGGTGCAGGAGAAGGCCGAGGCCAAGATCCTGGTCGGGCCAGGCGGCGCCACGGATGCCGACGGCACCGACGCCACCGAGGCCACCGAGGCCGCCGCCACCGCCGCAGGCGAGGACGACGCGGACCGCCCCCAGGTCGACTGGGCGCGCCTCGCGATCTTCCTGAGCGTGCTGGGCGTGGGCGCGCACCTCGGCGTCCTGGTGTCGCGCGGGCTGTCCGCGAGCCGGTGGCCGTGGGGCAACATGTACGAGTTCCTCACCGCCATCTCGTTCGCCGCCGTCACCGCGTTCATGGTCGTGATGTTCCGGTACCGGGCGCGCTTCCTCGGCGTGCCCGTCATGTTCGCGGCCGTCATCGCGCTGGGCGTGGCGAACATCTGGCTGTACGACTCGGTGGGCCCGGTCACTCCGGCGCTCAACTCGTACTGGATCGCCATCCACGTGTCCGCCGCGATCATCGCGACCGGGGCGTTCACCGTCGCGGGCGCGGCCACGATCCTCTACTTCCTGAAGTCGCGCGAGGAGGCCCGCGCGAGCGCCGGCACCGGCGTCGCCACCGGCGTCAAGGTCCCGGGCGGAGTGCTGGCGCGCGTCCCGTCCGCGGAGAGCCTCGACCGGCTCGCGATGCGCGTCACGATGTTCGCGTTCCCGATCTGGACGGCCGCGATCATCATGGGCGCGATCTGGGCCGACCAGGCGTGGGGCCGCTACTGGGGCTGGGACCCGAAGGAGATCTGGTCGTTCGTCACCTGGATCATCTACGCGGCCTACCTGCACGCCCGCTCGACCGCGGGCTGGAAGGGCCGCAAGGCGGCGTTCCTGTCGCTCCTCGCGTTCGCCGCGCTGCTGTTCAACTTCTTCGGCGTGAACTACATGTTCTCCGGTTTGCACTCCTACGCCTGACGATATTGCGGGATGCGTGACTCCTGGGGATGACGGAGTGTCGGGTTCCGGCTTACCCTTCCTCAGGGACCCGATCGTGCGGCGGACGCCGCGCGCTACCCCCGCGGGTCCGTTGACAGAGGAGCCCGATGCGCTTCAAAGGCGTCCATCGCAAGCCCCGCCCTCGCGACCTGTGGCATCGCGATTCGTTCCGCGGCGGGCGCATGCGCGGGGACGGCGCGGCCCAGGACCGCACGCTCCGGCGCGACGACGCGGCCTACTCCCCGTCGCCGCCCGACTCGGGGCAGGTGCGGCCGCGCAGCAACCAGCCGCGCGACCGGTTCGGCCGGTTCCGCAAGGCGGGCCGCGACGACGACTTCGCGCTGGGCCCCGGCGGCGTCGAGGACGGCGGGGACGCCGGTCGCGACACCCCCGAGAGCGGCGACGCGGCGGGCCTGCTCGCCGGACGGTTCGGGCGCCGCAGGCGGGGCCGTCCGCGGGCGGGCGACTACTCGTGGAGCGACTTCGAGCTCGACGACGACCGGCTGCGCGTGGAGCCGTACCCGCCGGGCATGCCGCACGTCTCCGACGGCCGCCGCCACTGCGGCGTGCTGGAGAACGTCCTGTACCGGCAGTGGGACGTCCGGGACGGGCCTCCGGGCCCCGAGGTGATCGGGGCGGTGGACAGCCTGGCGGCGCTGCCGGACGCGCTCAAGGAGAAGCTCGCGGCCGGGCTCGACGGCATCTACGTGGGCCCGGGCGGCGTCCCGCAGCTGGACGACATGGGCCATCTGCGCGACCGCCCGCTGCCGTCGGGCCGCGCCACCTGGGACATCTGCGCCGGCGCGTACGGCGACCACAAGATCGTCGTCGGGGACCGGCCGTCGCCGACGCCGGACGTGATGCTGCACGAGGTCGGGCACGCGCTCGACGACATCGACGGCGACGACGGCGAGTGGACGTCCGACAGCCCCGCCTTCCAGCGGCTGTACGAGGAGTGCCGGCCGCATCTCGCGAGCGACTTCCACCGCCAGCCGAACGCGCTCGGCCGCCGCGAGTTCTTCGCGGACGCGTTCGCCGCGATCTCCTCCCGGCAGCGCCCGGCCCTCGTCGATATGCTCGCCGGCAACATCCGGATGGCGCTGGAGGTCATGCTCTTCTTCAACCGCAGGTACGGGATCTAGGACATCCTGATGGCAGGCCGCGCAATGGTGAATCGCGAGGGTGGACGACGATGTTTGTGATCCGGCTCCCGGACGGCACGCTCCGGGTTCCGCACAGCGTTCTCGCCGACGGCGGCGCGGACGGGACCGGGCCCGAGCCGCGCGAGGGACGGATCATCGCCGACGCCTACGTCGAGATCGGGCCCGGCGATCCCGACTACGACCGGCTCCTCCGCGAGTCGCTGACGGAGGACGAGCTGGAGGACCGGCGCCGCCGCTGGCGGGAGGAGGACGCGGACCTGCTCCGCCGGTTCGAGGAATGGAAGTCGGACGCCCAGGGAATGCCGGACGTTCCGGGAGAACCGGGCGCCCAGGGAAAGCCGGACGGCCCGGTCGAGAACGGGGATTGACCCGGGAACGGCCCGGGAAATGCGAAAAAGCCTCGGAACGAAACGGCTTCGGGAAACGGCACGGCCCCGGCCGCCCGGGCGGGAGTCTCCCCCGGGGGACTACCACGACGCGGCGGTCCGGGCGGCTGAGGCCGGTGGCGGGCCCAGATCGGCGGGGCGGGCCCTGATATCAGCGAGGTTCGGGCAGGTCAGCGGGCCGAATGCTCGGCGATGGGCTCGTCGCCGCGCAGCAGCGCGTGCACCTCGGACTCGCGGAAGCGCCGGTGGCCCCCGGGAGTGCGGATGCTGCTGATCCGCCCCGCGGCGGCCCACCGGGTGACCGTCTTCGGGTCGACCCGGAAGAGGGCGGCGACCTCTCCTGGGGTCAGCAGGCGCTCGCTCGTGCTCTCCACGTTTTCTCTCCCCCTTTGTCCCGCTCTCGGCGCGGGTGGACTGTTTAACAGTGTGGCGGGTCAAGACCGATTTCTCCCTTGTTTTCGGAAAAGATCACGGACCGTAGTTTTCCGAGCAGGACCGATCACCCTCGGTATGGACGGCCTTTCGGGCATGCCTTCCGCCGACCTCGTTTGACCTGCCAAGTCACCCCCTGAACGGGGACGCGAAGGCGTCCCGTCCGACACGCCGGGGCCTTCGCTCGCGGGCCGCCGCGCCAGGCCCGCGCCAGGCCCGCGCCAGGCCCCGCGCCCGGCCTCGTGGAAGTAGTCTCCGGTCCATGTCCGATCTTGTTTCGCTCCCGGAGATCGAACGCGCCGCCGAACGCATCGCGGGCGTCGCCGTCCGGACGCCGCTCGTCCCGTTCCCGCCCGGCCTCGCCGCCGCGTCCGGGGCCGATGCCGCCGGTGAGCCGTCGCTGCTGGTCAAGGCCGAGTCGCTGCAGCCGGTCGGCGCCTTCAAGGTGCGCGGCGCCTACTTCGCCATCGCCTCCCTCCCGCCGGAGCAGCGGGCGCGCGGCGTCGTGACGCACTCCAGCGGCAACCACGCGCAGGCCGTCGCGTACGCGGCCCGCGTGCTCGGGATCAAGGCCGTCCTGGTCATGCCGCACACCACGCCGGGCGTGAAAGTGGACGCGTGCATCGCGCTCGGAGCCGAGGTCGTGTACGTGGAGCCGACCTCCCAGGCCCGCGCCGAGACCGCCGAAAAGCTTGCCGCCGCCCACGGTTTCACGATGATCCCGCCCTACGACGACGCGCGGGTGATCGCGGGACAGGGCACCGTGGGGCTGGAGATCGTCCGGGACCGTCCGGACGTGGACGTCGTGCTCGTCCCGATCAGCGGCGGCGGCCTCATCGCGGGCGTCTCCGCCGCCGTCAAGGCGCTGCGGCCCGAGGCCCGGATCGTCGGCGTGGAACCGGAGCTCGCCGCCGACGCCCGCGACTCGATGGCCGCGGGACGCCCGGTCGCGTGGGAGGCGGAGGAGACCGGCCGCACCATCGCCGACGGGCTCCGCGTCCAGCGGGTCGGCGACCTGCCGTTCGCGCACATGCGCGCGCACGTGGACGGCGTCGTCACGGTCACCGAGGACGAGATCCGCCTGACGATGCGCCGCCTCGCCCGCGAGGCGCGCCTGATCGCCGAGCCCAGCGGCGCCGTCGCCACCGCCGCCTACCTCTACCGCCGCCCAGAACTCCCCAAGGCGCGCACCTATGTCTCCGTCCTGTCCGGAGGCAACGTGGACCCGGCCCTCTTCCTCGACGTCCTGAGGTAGCCGTTAGGCTCGAAGGGTCATGCGTTCCGTCATCCTCTACTCCGTCGCCCGGCTCGCGATCTTCGCGGTGACCGCGGGCGTGCTGGCGCTGTTCGGGGCCCGCGGGTTCCTGCTCCTGCTGCTGGCGCTGCTGATCAGCGGCGTCGTCAGCTACGTCCTGCTGTCCGGGCAGCGCGACCGGATGTCGGCCGCCGTCGCGCGCGGCGCCCGCGCGCAGCGGGAGAAGTTCGAGAAGTCCGTCACCCGCGAGGACGCCTGACGCACCCGGGGTGCGGAGGCGGTGAACACGGCTTTTAGGGTGGGGGCATGAGCCGCGCCTCTCTGGAGAAAAAGCCCGCCGACGTCGCGGCGATGTTCGACGGCACCGCCGAGCGGTACGACCTGCTGAACACGCTGATGACCGGCGGGCGCGACCGGCGGTGGCGGCGCGAGGTCGTGCGGGCGCTGGCGGCGCGTCCGGGCGAGCGGGTCCTTGACCTCGCGGCCGGGACGGGCACGTCGTCGGTGCCGTTCGCCGAGGCGGGGGCCGAGACGGTGGCGTGCGACTTCTCGCTCGGCATGCTCCGCGTCGGGGCGCGCAGGCAGGCGGGCGTCCGGGGGCTGAGCTTCGTCGCCGGCGACGCGCTGCGGCTGCCCTTCGCGGGCGGCTCGTTCGACGCGGTGACGATTTCGTTCGGCCTCCGTAACGTCGCCGATACCGGGAAGGCACTGCGGGAGCTGCGGCGGGTCGCGAAGCCCGGCGGGCGGCTGGTGGTCTGCGAGGTGAGCCATCCGCCGAACGCGCTGCTGGCGTTCGGGCACCGGACGCATCTGCGGTACGGGCTGCCGCTGCTGGCGCGGGTCAGCTCCAACCCCGACTCCTACCACTACCTCGCCGAGTCGACGCTGGCCTGGCCCGGCCAGGCGGCCCTCGCCCGGCTGATCCAGGACGCGGGCTGGACGAACGTGCGCTGGCGCGACCTGACGTTCGGGGTCGCCGCGCTGCACCACGCCGTCAAACCGGGGTGATCCCGGGCGGGATCCACGGTGATCCCGGGCTGGTGGACGGGAGCGGTCCACGCTGGACCGCCCCCGAAGTACCCACCAGTCGTGATAAAGGAATAGACTCCCCACCGGACCCTTGTGAAGTGCTTCACAAGCGAACGAGCTGAATGAGGAACGCCGTGACCGACTCCGCCCGGCACGCAGACGTCCGACACGCAGATGTGGTCGTCGTCGGGGCAGGCCCCGCCGGTTCGTCGACCGCCTACTGGTTGGCGCAGGCCGGCCTGGACGTGTTCCTGCTGGAGAAGTCCACCTTCCCGCGCGACAAGATCTGCGGCGACGGTCTCACCCCGCGCGCCGTCCGCGCGCTCATCGGCATGGGCGTCGACGTCAACGACCCCGGCTGGGGACGCAACCGGGGCCTGCGCATCTACGGCGGCGGCGTCAAGGTGGAGCTGCCGTGGCCGGAGCTCGCGAGCTTCCCCGACTTCGGGCTCGTCCGCAAGCGCACCGACTTCGACCAGTTCCTCGCCGAGCACGCCGCGAAGGCCGGCGCCCAGCTGTTGCAGGGCTGCAACGTCACCGGCCCGATCCTGGACGAGCGCACCGACCGCATCACCGGCGTCACCGCCCGGTACGAGGGCGAGGACGTCGCGTTCCACGCGCCGCTGGTCGTCGCGGCCGACGGGAACTCGACCCGGCTGTCCCTCGCGATGGGGCTGCGGCGCCGCGAGGACCGTCCGATGGGCGTCGCCGTCCGCCGCTACTTCCAGACCCCGCGGCACGACGACGACTTCATGGAGGCGTGGCTGGAGCTGTGGGACGGCGAGCGCCTCCTGCCCGGCTACGGCTGGGTCTTCGGCGTCGGGGACGGGACGTCCAACGTCGGGCTCGGGCTCCTCAACACCAGCAAGGCGTTCCAGAGCGTCGACTACCGCGGCATGCTGAAGCGCTGGTGCGCGCAGATGCCCGAGGACTGGCAGTTCGACGAGGACCACGCCACCTCCAAGATCCGCGGCGCGGCGCTGCCGATGGGCTTCAACCGGCAGCCGCACTACACCCGCGGGATGCTGCTCGTCGGCGACGCGGGCGGCATGATCAACCCGTTCAACGGGGAGGGCATCGACTACGCGCTGGAGTCCGGGCGGCTGGCCGCCGACATCATGGTGCAGGCCCTCGCGCGCCGCACCCCCGCGCAGCGCGAGCGGACGCTCTACGAGTACCCCCGCATCCTGAAGGACGAGCACGGCGGCTACTTCACCCTGGCGCGGCTGTTCGTCCAGGCCATCGGCGACCCGCGGATCATGAAGTTCCTCACCGCGCACGGCCTGCCGCACCCGACGCTCATGCGGTTCACGCTCAAGCTTCTCGCCAACCTGACCGACCCCAAGGGCGGGGACGCCATGGACCGCGTCATCAACGCTATGCAGAAGGTGGCTCCCGCGGCATGAGGCACTCCTGGAGAACCAAGCTTCCGCAGGTGAGCGGACTAGTGTGCATTACACGACCCCCTGGAGGGGAGTGCTATTGATCGCCTTGGCTAGGGTGGCGGCGGCTCGCGGAGGGCCTGACGCGTACAACCCTGTCCCGTACAACGCCGTACGTCGCGAGGAGAGGCTGTAGAGACATGGATCTCTATATTCCGGTCATCGTGCTGGGGGTGCTCGCCTTCGGCTTCGCCGCGTTCTCCGTGGCCATGGCCTCGCTCACCGGGCCGAAGCGGTGGAACCGGGCCCGGCTCGACGCCTACGAATGCGGAATCGAGCCGACCCCGCAGCCGGTCGGCGGCGGGCGCTTTCCGGTCAAGTACTACCTGACGGCGATGCTGTTCATCGTCTTCGACATTGAGATCATCTTCCTTTACCCCTGGGCGGTCGCATTCGACCGGATGGGCATTTTCGGTCTTGTGGAGATGGTCCTTTTCATCGTCACCGTCCTCGTGGCGTACGCCTACATCTGGCGGCGCGGCGGTCTGGAGTGGGACTGACATGGGTCTTGAGGAGAAACTTCCCAGCGGCTTCCTGCTGACCACGGTCGAGCAGGTCGCGGGGTGGGCGCGGAAGAGCTCGGTGTGGCCGGCGACGTTCGGCCTTGCGTGTTGCGCGATCGAGATGATGGCGACCGGCGACCCCCGGCACGACTTCTCCCGGTGGGGCATGGAGCGCGCCTCGGCGACGCCGCGGCAGGCCGACCTGATGATCGTCGCGGGCCGGGTGAGCCAGAAGATGGCGCCGGTGCTGCGGCAGATCTACGACCAGATGACCGAGCCGAAGTGGGTCATCGCGATGGGCGTGTGCGCGTCGTCCGGCGGGATGTTCAACAACTACGCGATCGTGCAGGGCGTCGACCACATCGTCCCGGTGGACATCTACCTGCCCGGCTGCCCGCCGCGGCCGGAGATGCTGCTGGACTCGATCCTGAAGCTGCACGACAAGATCCAGAACACCAAGCTCGGCCCGCAGCGCGCGAAGCAGATCACGGAGCTGGAAGAGGCCAAGCGCCGCCGGCTCCCGCTGCTCGGACAGGGGGCCTGAGATGAGTTCCGAACACCCTGAGCAGCAGGCCGAGCAGGGCGCCGACAAGCTCCCGGCGCGCACCGAGGAGGAGCGCCGGGAGCAGCCGGTCGTCCGGAAGGGCATGTTCGGCGCGGGGACGACCGGCGACACGTCCGGGTACGGCGGGCTGATCGTCCGGCAGAGCCCGAAGGTGTCGGCCGCCCGCCCCTACGGCGGGCCCGGCGGCGCCGCCGAACCCGGCGAGTACGACGAGATCGCCGACGAGCTGGAGCGCGCCTACCCCGACTTCGGCGACGCGATCGAGCGGGTCGTGGTCGACCGCGGCGAGCTGACGTTCTTCGTCAAGCGCGAGCACCTGCGCGAGGTCGCCAGGACCATGCGGGACGAGCCGTCCCTGCGGTTCGAGCTGTGCTCCGGCGTGTCCGGCGTGCACTACCTGAAGGACGAGGGCGCCGAGCTGCACTCCGTCACGCACCTGCTGTCGATCACACACAACCGGCGCGTCCGGCTGGAGACGACCTGCCCGGACGCCGACCCGCACATCCCGTCGCTGGTGCCCGTCTACCCGACGAGTGACTGGCACGAGCGGGAGACCTACGACTTCTTCGGGATCGTCTACGACGGCCATCCCGCGCTCACGCGCATCGAGATGCCCGACGACTGGGTCGGCCATCCGCAGCGCAAGGACTACCCTCTCGGCGGCATCCCCGTCGAGTACCGGGGAGCGGAGATCCCGCCGCCCGACGAGCGGAGGTCGTACACATGAGCTCGGCCAAGTACACCGAGTACGACGCCTACGCGGCCGACGAGGCCGCCGAGGGCAAGGTGTTTGACGTCGGCGGGCAGGACTGGGACAAGGTCGTCGCCGGCGCGGAGGACCTCGGTGACGAGCGGCTCGTCGTCAACATGGGGCCGCAGCACCCGTCCACGCACGGGGTGCTCCGGCTGATCCTCACGCTCGACGGCGAGACGGTGAACGAGGCCCGGGTGGGCATCGGATACCTGCACACCGGCATCGAGAAGAACATGGAGTTCCGCACCTGGACGCAGGGCACCACGTTCTGCACCCGGATGGACTACCTCGCGCCGATCTTCAACGAGACGGCGTACTGCATGAGCGTGGAGAAGCTGCTCGGCGTCACCGACCAGATCCCCGAGCGCGCCCAGATCATCCGCGTGATGATGATGGAGCTGAACCGGATCTCCTCGCACCTCGTCGCGATCGCCACGTTCGGCCTCGAACTCGGCGCGACGACCGTGATGCTCAACGGGTTCATCGAGCGCGAGTACACCCTCGACCTGTTCGAGGAGATCACGGGCCTGCGGATGAACATGGCCTACGTCCGTCCGGGCGGGGTCGCGCAGGACCTGCCGAGCGGCGCGACCAGCAAGATCCGCGACTATCTGGACCGGATGCCGAAGCGCATCCAGGCGCTGCGGAAGCTGATGGACGACAACCCGGTCTTCAAGGCGCGGACGCAGAACGTCGCGTACCTGGACCTGACCGGCTGCATGGCGCTCGGCATCACCGGCCCCGTCCTGCGCTCGACCGGCCTGCCGTGGGACCTGCGCAAGTCGCAGCCCTACTGCGGTTACGAGACCTACGACTTCGAGGTCGCGACGCAGGACACCTGCGACGTGTACGGCCGCTACCTCGTCCGGATGGACGAGATGGAGGAGTCGCTGAAGATCGTCGAGCAGTGCCTGGACCGGCTGCAGGCCGCCAAGGGCCCGGTGATGATCGAGGACAAGAAGATCGGCTGGCCGGCGCAGCTCGCGATCGGCGCGGACGGCATGGGCAACTCGCCCCGGCACATCGCGCACATCATGGGCACGTCGATGGAGGCGCTGATCCACCACTTCAAGCTGGTGACCGAGGGCTTCCGGGTCCCGGCGGGGCAGGCGTACGCGCCGATCGAGTCGCCGCGCGGCGAGCTCGGCGCGCACGTGGTCAGCGACGGCGGCACCCGCCCGTACCGCGTGCACTTCCGCGAGCCGTCCTTCGTCAACCTGCAGGCCGCGCCGGCGATGTCGGAGGGCGGCATGGTCGCCGACATCATCGCCGCCGTCGCCAGTTTGGACCCGGTCATGGGGGGAGTGGACCGATGACGTACGAACCCGACGTTCGCGAACGCCTGGAGCGGGACGCGAAGGAGATCATCGGCCGGTATCCCCGGCCGAGGTCGGCGCTGCTGCCGCTGCTGCACCTGGTGCAGTCGGTGGAGGGGCACGTCACGCAGGACGGCATCGACTTCTGCGCGGAGCAGCTCGGGATCACGGCGGCGCAGGTGGTCGGCGTGGTGACGTTCTACACGCAGTACAAGCAGAAGCCGGTCGGCGAGTACCACGTCGGCGTGTGCATCAACACGCTGTGCGCGGTGATGGGCGGCGACCAGATCTGGGACGAGCTGAGCGAGCACACCGGGCTCGGCCACGACGAGGCCACCCCGGACGGCAAGGTCAGCCTGGAGCGGATCGAGTGCAACGCCGCCTGCGACTTCGCGCCGGTGATGATGGTCAACTGGGAGTTCTTCGACAACATGACTCCCGAGAAGGCGAAGCGGCTCGTCGACGACCTGCGCTCGGGCGAGCGCGTGCTTCCGACGCGCGGGCCGGAGAGCCTGGCCACGTGGAAGGAGGCGTCCCGCGTCCTCGCCGGGTTCCCGGACGGGCGCGCGGGCGAGGGCGTCCAGGCCGGTCCGGAGTCGCTGCGCGGCCTGAAGCTGGCGCAGGAGCGCGGCTGGGCCGCACCGTCCACCGAGGTGGACCGGGAGCGCCCGGACGAGCCGGTGCGGCCCGGGCAGATCAGCGAGCCGCCGCACGAGCCGGGCAAGCCCATCCCCGGCGACGCGAAGCCCGGCAGCCAGGAGGGCCGGAACAAGTGACCACGCTCACCCCGATCCTCACCAAGAACTGGGACCAGGCCGACTCGTTCACCCGCGCGGGCTACGAGCGCGACGGCGGCTACAAGGCGCTGCGCAAGGCGTTCCGGATGGAGCCGGACGAGATCGTCCAGGCGGTCAAGGACTCCGGCCTCCGCGGCCGCGGCGGCGCGGGCTTCCCCACCGGCATGAAGTGGGGCTTCCTGCCGCCGACCAGCCCGAACCCGCGCTACCTCGTCGTCAACGCGGACGAGTCCGAGCCGGGCACGTGCAAGGACATCCCGCTGATGATGGCCAACCCGCACGTTCTCATCGAGGGCGTCGTCATCAGCTCGTACGCGATCAGGTCGAACGTCGCGTTCATCTACGTGCGCGGCGAGGTGCTGCACGTGATCCGCCGGCTGCACCAGGCGGTCGCGGAGGCGTACGAGGCCGGCTACCTCGGCAAGGACATCCTCGGCTCCGGCTACGACCTGGACGTCGTCGTCCACAGCGGCGCCGGCGCCTACATCTGCGGCGAGGAGACCGCGCTGCTGGACTCCCTCGAAGGGTTCCGCGGCCAGCCCCGGCTGAAGCCCCCCTTCCCCGCCGTGGCGGGCCTGTACGGCGGGCCCACTGTCATCAACAACGTCGAGTCGATCGCGTCGGTTCCCTCGATCGTCGGGAACGGGCCGGACTGGTTCGCCTCGATGGGCACCGAGAAGTCGCAGGGCTTCGGGATCTTCTCGCTGTCCGGGCACGTGACGCGTCCCGGCCAGTACGAGGCGCCGCTCGGCATCACGCTGCGGGAGCTGCTCGACATGGCGGGCGGCATCCGCGAGGGGCACCGGCTGAAGTTCTGGACGCCCGGCGGCTCGTCCACGCCGATCTTCACCGAGGAGCACCTGGACGTCCCGCTGGACTTCGAGTCCGTCGGCGCCGCCGGGTCGATGCTCGGCACCCGGGCACTGCAGATCTTCGACGAGACGACGTGTGTCGTCCGGGCGGTGCTGCGCTGGTCGGAGTTCTACGCGCACGAGTCGTGCGGCAAGTGCACGCCGTGCCGCGAGGGCACCTACTGGTACAAGCTCATGCTGAAGCGGCTGGAGTCCGGGCAGGGCACCGAGGAGGACCTGGAGACGCTCCTCGACATTTCCGACAACATCCTCGGCCGCGCGTTCTGCGCCCTCGGCGACGGCGCGACGAGCCCGGTCGTCTCGTCCATCAAGCTGTTCCGGGACGAGTACGTACGGCACTTCGAGCAGGGCAGCTGCCCGTTCGACGCGGCCGAGTCCACCCTCTGGGGAGGTGCCAAGTGACCGTCACCGACGACAAGTCGGCGGTGGAGAAGGTCGAGATGGTCTCGTGCACCATCGACGGCTTCGAGATCGAGGTGCCGAAGGGCACGCTGATCATCCGGGCCGCCGAGCTGCTCGGCATCCAGATCCCCCGGTTCTGCGACCATCCGCTGCTCGACCCGGTCGGGGCGTGCCGGCAGTGCCTGGTGGAGATCCCCGACGCCGGGAACGGCCGCGGGATGCCGAAGCCGCAGGCGTCGTGCACCACCGCCGTGATGCCGGGCATGGTCGTCAAGACCCAGCTCACCTCGCCGGTGGCCGACAAGGCCCAGCACGGCATCATGGAGTTCCTGCTCATCAACCACCCGCTGGACTGCCCGATCTGCGACAAGGGCGGCGAGTGCCCGCTGCAGAACCAGGCGATGTCCAACGGGCGCGGCGAGACCAGGTTCGTCGAGGTGAAGCGGACGTTCCCGAAGCCGATCCCGCTGTCCAGCCAGGTGCTGCTCGACCGGGAGCGCTGCATCCAGTGCGCCCGCTGCACCCGCTTCTCCGACCAGATCGCCGGGGACGCGTTCATCGACCTGTTCGAGCGCGGCGCGAAGGAGCAGGTCGGCGCGGCGGACGGAAAGCCGTTCCAGTCGTACTTCTCCGGCAACACCGTGCAGATCTGCCCGGTCGGCGCGCTGACCGGGTCCGCGTACCGGTTCCGGTCGCGGCCGTTCGACCTGGTGTCGGCGCCGAGCGTGTGCGAGCACTGCGCGTCCGGCTGCGCGATGCGGACCGACCACCGGCGCGGGAAGATCACTCGGCGGCTCGCCGGGGACGACCCGCAGGTCAACGAGGAATGGAACTGCGACAAGGGCCGCTGGGCGTTCACCTACGGGACGCAGCCGGAGCGGCTGACGCACCCGCTCGTCCGCAACGAGGACGGCGTGCTGGAACCGGCGTCGTGGCCGGAGGCGCTGACCATCGCGGCCGAGGGCCTCGCGGCGGCGCGCGGCTCGGCCGGGGTGCTGACCGGTGGCCGCGTCACGCTTGAGGACGCCTACGCCTACGCCAAGTTCGCCCGCATCGCGCTCGGCACCAACGACGTCGACTTCCGGGCCCGCCCGGCGTCGGACGAGGAGGCGCGGTTCCTGGCCTCGTCCGTCGCGGGACGCTCCATCGAGGTGTCGTACTCCGACCTGGAGAACGCGCCCGCCGTGCTCCTCGCCGGTTTCGAGCCGGAGGAGGAGTCGCCGATCGTGTTCCTGCGGCTCCGCAAGGCCCACCGCAAGAGCCGGCTGAAGGTGTACGGCGTCGCGCCGTTCGCGACGCGCGGGCTGAGCAAGGTCGGCGGGACGCTGCTGCGGGCGGTGCCCGGCGCGGAGGCCGAGGTGCTCGGCTCCGTGATCGGGGACGCGGCCCGCTCCGACGTCCGGACGCTGCTGGAGACGCCCGGCGCCGTGATCCTCGTCGGCGAGCGGCTCGCCGCGAGCGCGGGCGCGCTGACGGCGGCGGTGCGGCTGGCGCAGGTGACCGGCGCGAAGCTGGCGTGGGTGCCGCGCCGGGCCGGGGAGCGCGGCGCGATCGAGGCCGGGGCGCTGCCCGGGCTGCTGCCGATCGGCCGCCCGGTGACCGACCCGGAGGCGCGGGCCGAGGTCGCCCGCCGGTGGGGCGTCGCTGACCTGCCCGCCGCGCCCGGCCTGGACGCCGACGGCATCATCGCCGCCGCGGCGGACGGACGGCGCGGCGCGCTGCTCGTCGGCGGCGTCGACCCCTACGACCTCGCCGACCCGGACGCGATGCTCCGCGCCCTGGACGCCACCGATTTCGTGGTGAGCCTGGAGCAGCGGCCGAGCGCGGTCACCGACCGCGCCGACGTGGTTTTCCCGGTCGCGGCCGTCGCGGAGAAGTCCGGGACGTTCGTCGACTGGGAGGGCCGCGGCCGCCAGTTCGACATCGTGCTGAAGGCGGCCGGGAAGATGTCCGACCTGCGGGTCCTGGACGCGCTGGCCGACGAGATGGACGTCCACCTGGGCCTGCCCGGCCCGGACGCGGCGCGCCGCGAGCTGGCCGAGCTCGGCGCCTACCGGGGCGACCGCCCGGACGCGCCGAACGTCGCGCAGCCGCTGCCGCCGCACCCGGAGGCCGGTGCGGCGGTGCTCGCGACCTGGCGGCAGCTGCTCGACCGGGGCCGCCTGCAGGACGGTGAGCCGTTCCTCGCGGGCACCGCCAAGGCCGCGGTCGCCCGGCTGTCGCCCGCGACGGCCGCCGAGATCGGCGCGACCGGCGCGGTGAAGGTGACGGGGCCGCGCGGCGAGGTCACGCTCCCGCTGGAGATCACCGCCGACCTGCCCGACCGGGTGGTGTGGCTGCCGACGAACTCGGCCGGCTGCGCGGTGCACCGGGACCTCGGCGCGGCCGCCGGAGGCGTCGTGAAGATCGCGAGCGGTACCCTCCGGGGCGCGACCGCCGCGACCGCCGCGACGGAGAATGCCGGAGGCGTGAAATGAACCCGACCCCGTCGGCCCCCGCTCAGGCGCCGCTGGAGGGCTTCGGCAACGATCCGTGGTGGCTCATCGGCGGCAAGGTCGTCGTCGTCTTCGCGTTCCTGGTCGTGACCGTCCTGCTGACGATGTGGATCGAGCGGCGCGTCATCGGCCGGATGCAGCTGCGCGTCGGCCCGAACCGCGCCGGGCCCTTCGGCCTGCTGCAAGGCCTCGCGGACGGCGTGAAGCTCGCCCTGAAGGAGGACATCGTCCCCCGCCAGGTCGACAAGGTCGTGTTCGTGCTGGCGCCGGTCATGTCGGCGGTGCCCGCGTTCATCTCGTTCGCGATCATCCCGTTCGGCCCGAACGTGTCGATCTTCGGGCACGAGACGGCGCTGCAGCTCACCGACCTTCCGGTGGCGGTGCTGCTCGTCCTCGCGATGTCCTCGCTCGGGATCTACGGGGTCGTGCTGGCGGGCTGGTCCTCGATGTCGCCGTACTCGCTGCTCGGCGGGCTCCGCTCGTCCGCGCAGATGATCTCCTACGAGATCGCGATGGGGCTGTCGTTCGTCGCGGTGTTCATGTTCGCGGGCTCGATGTCCACCTCGGAGATCGTCGCGGCGCAGCACGACAAGTGGTTCGTGCTCCTGCTGCTGCCGTCCTTCATCGTCTACGTGATCACGATGATGGGCGAGTCGAACCGCATCCCGTTCGACCTGCCCGAGGGCGAGGGCGAGCTCGTCGGCGGCTTCCACACCGAGTACTCGTCGCTGAAGTTCGCGATGTTCTTCCTCGCGGAGTACATCAACCTCACGACGCTGTCCGCGCTCGCCACCACGCTGTTCCTCGGCGGCTGGCGCGCCCCCTTCCCGATCTCCACGGTGTGGGCGGGCGCCAACTCCGGCTGGTGGCCGATCCTGTGGTTCCTGGCCAAGGTCTTCCTGTTCATCTTCTTCTTCATCTGGCTGCGCGGCACGCTCCCGCGCGTCCGCTACGACCAGCTGATGAAGCTCGGCTGGAAGGTGCTGATGCCCTTCTCGCTCGGCTGGATCCTGCTGGTCGCCACCATCCGCGCGCTGCGCAACGACGGCTACGACATGCGGCAGATCGTGATCTACGCCGCGGTGGCCGCCGCGGTGGTGCTGCTCGCGACGGTGGTCTGGGAGATGCTCCGCGGCGGCGAGGACGAGAAGGAGATCGTGCCGGATGCGGCGGAGCAGGGCGGCACGCCCGATCCGTCCGCCGGCGGGTTCCCGGTGCCGCCCATGGACGCTCCCCACTACCACGGACGGGGCGGGAAGCCGGCCGGGGCATCCATCGAAACCCCTCCTGAGGAGGTCACCAGTGGGACTCACTGATTTCCTGAACCCGGTCAAAGGGTTCGGGGTCTCGTTCCACCAGATGTTCATGAAGAGCGAGACCGTTCAGTACCCCGAGGTGAAGAAGCCGACCGCCCCGCGCTTCCACGGGCGGCACCAGCTCAACCGGTGGCCGGACGGTCTGGAGAAGTGCATCGGCTGCGAGCTGTGCGCCTGGGCGTGCCCCGCCGACGCGATCTTCGTCGAGGGCGCCGACAACGACCCGGACGAGCGGTACTCGCCCGGCGAGCGGTACGGCCGCACCTACCAGATCAACTATCTGCGCTGCATCCTCTGCGGGCTGTGCATCGAGGCGTGCCCGACGCGGGCGCTCACGATGACCAACGAGTACGAGCTCGCCGACGACAGCCGCGAGAGCCTGATCTACACCAAGGAGATGCTGCTGGCGCCGCTGCGCGAGGGCATGGAGGCGCCGCCGCACGAGATGCGGCTCGGCGACACCGAGGAGGACTACTACCGCCTCGGCCTCCAGCCGTCCGACGACGCCCCCACCGTCCCATCCGAGGGCGGCGGCCGGGCGAGTGCCGACCAGGCGGCCAAAGCCGCGAAGCGCGGCAGGTCCCGCAAGGGCGGTGAGGGCAAATGACCTCCGCCCACGTGCTCGCCGCGGAGGTCGCGGACAAGCAGTCGGGTGAGCCGTTCTTCTTCTGGCTGCTGGCCGTCGTCTCGGTGTGCGCCGCGCTCGGCATGATCCTCGTGCGGAAGGCCGTCCACTCGGCGCTGCTGCTGGCGACCGTGATGCTGTCGCTGGCCGCGCTGTACGCGATCCAGAACGCGCCGTTCCTGGCGTTCGTCCAGGTCATCGTGTACACCGGCGCGGTGCTGATGCTGTTCCTGTTCGTGCTGATGCTCGTCGGGGTCAGCTCCACCGACTCGCTGGTGGAGACGATCCGGGGGCAGCGCTTCTGGGCGGTGATCGCCGCGGTCGGGTTCATCGTCCTGCTGACGGTCGGGCTCGGGAACGCCGCGCTGAGCAACGCGGCGGGCCTGGACCAGGCCAACGCGGAGGGCAACCTCGTCGGCCTCGCCCGGCTGCTGTTCTCCAAGTACGTGTTCGCGTTCGAGGTGACCAGCGCGCTGCTGATCACCGCGGCGCTGGGCGCGATGGTGCTGGCGCACCGGGAGCGCACCGAGCCGAAGCCGACGCAGAAGGACCTGTCCAAGGGACGGTTCCTGTCCGGCGACCACCCGGGCCCGCTGCCCGGTCCCGGCACCTACGCCCGGCACAACGCCGTCGACATGCCGGCGCTGCTGCCCGACGGGACGCCGTCCGAGCTGTCGCTCAACCCGGTCATCGCCGCCCGCACCGACACCGCGGAGCGGCATCCCGACCTGTACGGCGGGACCGAGGTGGAGGCCCTCGAGCGGGACGTCCGCGCGGTGAAGGCCGCCACGGAGGAGGCGAAGGACGCCGACGCCGAGGGCCGCGCCGTCAAGTCCGCGTCGCCCGCCTCGGGCAGTGAGCGTCAAGGGGAGGCTGGTCAATGAGTCCGGGGCACTACCTGGCGCTCTCGGCGATCCTGTTCACCATCGGTGCGCTCGGCGTCCTCGTACGCCGCAACGCGATCGTGGTGTTCATGTGCGTCGAGCTCATGCTGAACGCGACGAACCTTGCGTTCGTGTCGTTCTCCCGCATGCACGGCAACCTGGACGGCCAGATCATCGCCTTCTTCGTGATGGTGGTGGCCGCGGCGGAGGTCGTGGTCGGCCTGGCGATCATCATGACCGTCTTCCGGACCCGCAGGTCGTCGTCGGTGGACGACGTGAACCTGCTGAAGTACTGAGAGGCCGGAAATGAAAGCGGAAGGCATCCAGGCCGCGTCCTGGCTCCTCATCGCGCTCCCGCTCGCGGGCGCCGCGGTCCTCCTGCTCGGGGGCCGGCGCACCGACAGGTGGGGGCATCTGCTCGGCGTCACCATGTCGGTGGCGTCGTTCGCGGTGGGCGCGGCGATGTTCGTCCAGATGCTCGGGTATGAGGCGGAGGAACGGCGCCGCACCCGGCACCTATGGGACTTCATCGACGTCGGCGCGTTCAAGATCGGCATGGACCTGCTGGTGGACCCGCTGTCCATCAGCTTCGTCCTGCTGATCACCGGCGTCGGGTCGCTGATCCACATCTACTCCATCGGCTACATGGCCGAAGATCCTGAGCGCCGCAAGTTCTTCGCGTACCTGAACCTGTTCGTCGCGGCGATGCTGCTGCTGGTGCTCGGCGACAACTTCATCGTCATGTTCCTCGGCTGGGAGGGCGTGGGCCTCGCCTCGTACCTGCTGATCGGGTTCTGGCAGTACAAGCCGACCGCCGCGACCGCGGCGAAGAAGGCGTTCGTCGTCAACCGCGTCGGCGACATGGGGCTGATCATCGCGATCGCGCTGATGTTCGCCACGTTCGGGACGGTCGGCTACGGCCCGATCCTCGGCACCGGCGCCGAGCACGTGGGCCTCGCGTCCGAGCTCGGCACCGGCACCGCCACCGCGATCGGGCTGCTGCTCCTGCTCGGCGCGTGCGGCAAGTCGGCGCAGCTCCCGCTCCAGTCCTGGCTGCTGGACGCGATGGAGGGCCCGACCCCCGTGTCGGCCCTCATCCACGCCGCGACGATGGTGACCGCCGGCGTGTACCTGATCGTCCGGGCCGGGCCGATCTTCGAGATGTCCGACACCGCGCAGCTCGTCGTGACGATCGTCGGCGCGGCCACGCTGCTGTTCGGTGCGATCATCGGGTGCGGCAAGGACGACATCAAGAAGGCCCTCGCCGGGTCGACGATGTCGCAGATCGGCTACATGCACCTCGCCGCGGGCCTCGGCAAGGCCGGTTACGTCTTCGCCATCGCGCACCTCATCGCGCACGGCTTCTTCAAGGCGGGCCTGTTCCTCGGCGCCGGATCCGTCATGCACGGCATGAAGGACGACGTGAACATGCGCCACTACGGCGCGCTCCGCTCGGTGATGATCATCACCTACGCCACGTTCGGGCTCGGCTACCTCGCCATCATCGGCTTCCCGGGCCTGTCCGGCTGGTTCACCAAGGACGGCATCATCGAGGTCGCGTTCGACAAGGGCGGCACGTCCGGGATGATCCTCGGCTCCTGCGCGCTGGTCGGCGCCGGGATCACCGCGTACTACATGTCGCGGGTCATGTTCATGACGTTCTTCGGCGAGAAGCGCTGGGCGGACGACGCGCACCCGCACGAGTCCCCGGCCGTCATGACCTGGCCGCTGATCCTGCTGGCGGTCGGCTCGGTCGGCGCGGGCGGGTTCCTCGTCCTCGGCGGGTTCGCCGACTTCCTCGAACCGGTCGTCGGAGCGCCCGAGCACGCGCACGAGTTCAAGCCGCTCGCCCCGGCCGGCATCGCCACCTTCGTCCTGATGGTCATCGGCGCGGCGATCGCGTGGCGGCAGTACGGCAGCCGGAAGGTGCCGCGCGAGGCGCCGAAGGGCTCGTTCGTCACCGTCGCCGCCCGCAAGGACCTGTACGGCGACGCGCTGAACGAGTCGCTGCTGATGCGTCCCGGCCAGTGGCTGACCCGGCTCGCGGTCTGGTTCGACGGCCGCGGCGTCGACGGCGCCGTCAACGGCACCGCCGCCGGGATCGGCGGGACGTCCGGCCGGTTCCGCCGCGTCCAGACCGGCTTCGCCCGTTCGTACGCCCTATCCATGTTCTGCGGCGCCGCCCTCGTGGTGGCCGCCCTGCTGGCGGTGAATGTCTCGTGAACGACTTTCCCTGGCTGAGCGTCCTCATCGCGCTGCCACTGGTGGGCGCGGTGCTGCTCAGCGTCATCCCGCGCGAGCGGGAGACGCTGGTCAAGCAGTTCGCGCTCGGCGTCTCCCTCGTCGTCGCGGTCCTCGCCGGTGTCATGGCGGCCGGGTTCGACGCCGACGGCGCCCGCTTCCAGTACGACGAGAAGTACTGGTGGATCAAGGAGTTCGGCGTCCACTGGGCGGTCGGCGTCGACGGCGTCGCGCTCGTGCTGATCCTGCTGTCGGTGATCCTCGTCCCGCTGGTCATGCTGGCGTCCTGGACGGAGGCCGACCGGTCCGGCGGCGTGGACGTCCCCGCCAAGCGCTCGGTGAAGACGTACTTCGCGCTGCTGCTGTCCCTCGAAGCGGCCATGATCGGCGTGTTCGCCGCGACCGACGTGTTCCTCTTCTACGTCTTCTTCGAGGCGATGCTCATCCCGGTGTACTTCATCATCGGGTACTACGGCGGCGCGCAGCGCTCCTACGCCGCGGTGAAGTTCCTGCTGTACTCGCTGCTCGGCGGGCTGCTGATGCTCGTCGCGGTGATCTGGCTGTACCCGCTGTCGAGCAAGCCGGCATCCGAGGGCGGCCTCGGGCACGGCACGTTCATGTTCGACGAGCTGTCGAAGATGAACATCGACCCGACGACCGCGAAATGGCTGTTCCTCGGCTTCTTCGTCGCGTTCGCGATCAAGGCGCCGATGGTCCCGGTGCACACCTGGCTCCCGGACGCGGCGCAGCAGTCCCCGCCCGGCGCGCTGGTGCTGATCGTCGGCGTCCTCGACAAGGTCGGTACGTACGGGATGCTGCGGTTCTGCCTGGAGCTGTTCCCCGGCGCGGCCAAGTGGGCGACCCCGGTCGTGCTCGGGCTCGCGGTGCTCAGCATCATCTACGGCGCGGTCCTCGCGATCGGGCAGGTCGACCTGAAGCGGCTCATCGCCTACACGTCGGTGTCGCACTTCGGGTTCATCGTGCTCGGCATCTTCGCGATGACGTCGCAGGGCCAGTCCGGCGCGACGCTTTACATGGTGAACCACGGGTTCTCCACCGGCGCGCTGTTCCTGGTCATCGGCTTCATGATCGTCCGGCGGCGGTCGGCGCGGATCTCCGACTACGGCGGCGTGCAGAAGGCGGCGCCCGTCCTCGCCGGGACGTTCCTCGTCGCGGGCCTGTCCGGCCTCTCGCTGCCCGGCCTGTCCACGTTCGTCTCGGAGTTCCTGGTCATCGTCGGGACGTTCGACCGCTACAAGTGGGCCGGTGCGCTCGCCGTCAGCGGCGTCGTCCTCGCGGCGATCTACATCCTCTGGATGTACCAGCGGACCATGGGCGGCCCGAAGGCCCCGGCCGTCGAGGGCATGAAGGACCTGAACGCCCGCGAGAAGTGGGCCGTCGCCCCGATCATCGCGATCATCGTGGCGATGGGCGTCTTCCCCCAGCCGGTGCTGAACGTGATCAACCCTTCGGTGAAGGAGACGCTGGTGCGGGTCGACAAGCACGACCCGGCGCCGGACATCACCGGTAACGTCGCCGAGAACGGAGTCCGTCCATGAACACCGGCGGTCAAGGGACTGCGCTGGATCAAGCAAGCGTGATCCTGGCCCAGGGGGGTGACATCCCCGCGCCGCACATCGAGTACGGGCAGCTCGCCCCGATGCTGCTGGTCTTCGGCGTGGCCGTGGCGGGGGTGCTGGTCGAGGCGTTCGTCGGCCGCACGTGGCGCTACTACCTGCAGGTGCCGCTCGCGTTCCTCGGCCTCGCCGGAGGCTTCGCGTTGACGGCGGCGCTGGCGTGGCGCGACGACCCGCACCACGTCGCCGCGGAGGGCGCGCTCGGCGTCGACGGCCCGACCCTGTTCCTGCAGGGGACCATCCTGGTGCTGGCGCTCGTCAGCCTTCTGCTGATCGCCGAGCGCGGCGACGGACGGGCCGGAGCGGTCGGCGGGCATTTCGCCGCGCAGGCGTCCGCGCTGCCGGGCAGCGAGGCCGAGCAGCGCGTGACCCAGGCGGGCGTCATCCAGACCGAGGTCTTCCCGCTGATGATGTTCGCCGTCGGCGGCATGCTGATGTTCCCGGCGGCGAACGACCTGCTCACGATGTTCGTCGCGCTGGAGGTGCTGTCGCTGCCGCTGTACCTGCTGTGCGGGCTCGCCCGCCGGCGGCGGCTGCTGTCGCAGGAGGCGGCGGTCAAGTACTTCCTGCTCGGCGCGTTCTCCTCGGCGTTCTTCCTGTACGGCGCCGCGCTGCTGTACGGCTACGCCGGGTCGGTGCGGCTGTCGGACATCTCCGCGCAGATCGGCAAGGACGCCGGCAACGAGACGCTGCTCCTCGCCGGGGTCGCGCTGCTGTCGGTGGGGCTGCTGTTCAAGCTCGGCGGCGTCCCGTTCCACATGTGGAAGCCGGACGTGTACCAGGGCGCCCCGACGCCGATCACCGCGCTGATGGCGTCCTGCACGGTCGTGTCCGCGTTCGGCGCGATCCTGCGCGTCTACTACGTCGTGTTCGAGACCCTCGAATGGGACTGGCGCCCGTTCATGTGGGGTGTGGCCATTCTCACCATGGCCATCGGGTCGATCATCGCGATCACGCAGACCGACATCAAGCGGATGCTGGCGTACTCGTCCATCGCGCACGCGGGCTTCCTGCTCTTGGGCGTGATCGCGTCCTCGGCCGACGGCCTGTCCAGCACCCTGTTCTACCTGCTCGCCTACGGGTTCACGTCCGTCGGCGCGTTCGCCGTCGTCACGATGGTGCGGGACGCGGGCGGCGAGGCGGGCCACCTGTCGCGGTGGGCGGGGCTCGGGAAGCGGTCCCCGGTCGTCGCGGGCGTGTTCGCCTTCTTCCTGCTGGCGTTCGCGGGCATCCCGCTGACCAGCGGGTTCACCGGGAAGTTCGCGGTGTTCAAGGCGGCCGTGGAGGAGGGCGCGACGCCGCTGGTCGTCGTCGCGGTCATCTCGTCCGCCGTGGCCGCGTTCTTCTACGTCCGTGTGATCGTCGTCATGTTCTTCAGCGAACCGGACGCGGACGGGCCGGTGGTGATCGCCGGGCCGGCGACCGCGGTCGCGGTCGCGCTCGGCGCGACGGCTACTGTGGTACTCGGCGTGCTCCCACAGCCCATTCTGGACCTTGCGGGACAAGCCACGACCCACATGTTCGTCCGGTAGGGAGTCCTGGGTGAGCAACCCTTCCACCGAGAAACCCGGCGGGCCGGCCACCGAGTCCGGCCCGTTCGGGCTTTCCATCGACGCGGCTCTCGCGGCCGACGCCAAGGAGCGCCTCGCCGCCGTCGAGGCCCTCCTCCTCGACTGCGTCCGCGGCGAGGACCCGCTGCTCTCCGACGCCTCCAAGCACCTCGTCGAGGCGGGCGGCAAGCGGTTCCGGCCGATGCTGGTGCTGCTCGCCTCCCACTTTGGCGACCCGTCCGCGCCGGGCGTCATCCCCGCCGCGGTCGTGGTGGAGCTGACGCACCTCGGCACCCTTTACCACGACGACGTGATGGACGAGGCGACCGTCCGCCGCGGCCAGCAGTCCGCCAACTCCCGCTGGACGAACACCGTCGCGATCCTCACCGGCGACTACCTGTTCGCCCGCGCGTCCGACCTGCTCGCCGACCTCGGTCCGGACGCCGTCCGGATCCAGGCCCGCGCGTTCGGACGGCTCGTCCGCGGCCAGATCCAGGAGACCGTCGGCCCGCGTCCCGGGGCCGACCAGCTGGAGCACTACCTCCAGGTCGTGGCCGACAAGACCGGCTCCCTGATCGCCGTGTCCGGCCATTTCGGTGCCCTGCTCGCGGGCGCCGCGCCGCACGTCGTGCGGACGGTCACGTCCGCGTGCGAGAAGATCGGCGTGGCGTTCCAGCTGTCCGACGACATCCTGGACATCGCGTCCGAGACGGAGGAGTCGGGCAAGACTCCCGGCACCGACCTCCGCGAGGGCATCCGGACCCTGCCGATGCACCACGTCCTCGCCGGGATCGGCTCGGGCCCGGACGACGAACGCCTCCGCGCGCTCCTCGTCCAGGACCTCTCCGACGACGCGCTCCACGCCGAGGCCCTCGTGCTGCTGCGCGCCCACCCCGCCATGGACCGCGCCCGCGCCGACCTCCGCCGCTGGGCCGGGGACGCCCGCGCCGAGCTCCTCACCCTCCCGGACATCCCCGCCCGCGACGCCCTCGTCCACCTCTGCGACTACGTCGTCTCAAGGACGGGCTGACGCCGCCTAGGCGTTCTGCGGCTGGGCTTCCTCGCTGAGGCCGCGGTACTTCATGGCGTGCAGGACGAGGTCGATGAGGACCTCCTTGCACGAGTCGAGCCGGCGGGCGTCGCAGAGCATCACCGGAACCCTGGGCCCCAGGTTCAGGGCCATCTGGATCTCCGCGAGGTCGTAACGCTTGGCGCCCTCGAAGCAGTTGACGGCGACGACGAACGGCGTCTTGCGGCGCTCGAAGTAGTCGACCGACGGGAAGCAGTCCGACAGGCGCCGCGTGTCGGCGAGGACGACGGCGCCGAGGGCGCCGAGCGCGACCTCGTCCCACATGAACCAGAAGCGCTTCTGGCCGGGGGTGCCGAAGAGGTAGAGGACGTACTCGTCCCGCATGGTGATGCGGCCGAAGTCCATCGCGACCGTGGTGGTGTCCTTGCGTTCGACGCCCTCGACGTCGTCCACGCCGACGCCGCGGTCGGTGAGGAGTTCCTCGGTGCGCAGTGGCTGGGTCTCGGAGACCGTGCCCACCATGGTGGTCTTGCCGACCCCGAAGCCGCCCGCGATAACGATCTTGACCGCGGTGGGGAGCCGGCGAGCGCGAACACCCCCTGCCGGGGTGTTGCGCCTAGAGGGCCCGGAGACCATCGATCACCGCCTTGTAGATCCTGATGTCGTGCATGTCCGCCTCCGGTTCGGGTTCCTGCAGGGAGACGAACCCCTTGTCGAGCAGATCGCCGAGCATCACCCGCACCGTCGCGACGGGAAGGTCGAGGTGGCCGGTGATCTCGGCGACCGACATCACGGTCTGGCAGAGCCGGATGATGGCCAGATGCTCGGGCCCGAGCCCGATCGTGGTGTCGGGTTCCACGCCGACCGCGACCACCAGCGTGATCAGGTCGAACGTCCCCCGGGACGGCTCGGTGCGGCCGCTCGTCATCACGTACGGGCGCACCATCGGGCCGGCGCCCTCGTCGAGCCAGCGCTCCGCGGCGTCCGGCTCGGGCGGCGCGGGCGGGCGCGGTGGGTCCTCCGCCCAGAAATCGGGCGAGGGGCCGTCGGGGGGCATCATGCGGGACGCCCCTCCGCGCCCTCGGTACGGGCCGGGGACGTGAGATGGTGGCCCATCGCCGTCACGAGCATGGCCATCTCGTAGGCGGTGAGGCCCACGTCGGCGTCCTCCTCGGCCAGGACCGCGAGGCAGGCGCCCTTGCCGGCCACCGTGACCAGCAGGTACGCCGACTGCATCTCGACGATCGTCTGCCGGACGGGCCCGCCGCCGAACCGGGTGCCGGCGCCCTTGGCGAGGCTCTGGATCCCGGCGGCGACGGCGGCGAGATGCTCGCCGTCGTCCTGTGTCACGCCCTCGGAGGAGGCCATGAGCAGGCCGTCCGCCGACAGGACGACCGCGCTCCGGGCGTGCGGCAGCCGGTGGACGAGGTCGTCCAGCAACCAGCCCAGATCGGATGAGGAACCGGTCTTCTGCGTCACTGATCTTCCTCGCCTTCCGCTGCGTTGGTGCCGAGGATCTTGTCGCGCTGTTCGGTCGGGGCGGCCTGTCCGGCCGGGACGGCCTGTTCGGTCTGGGCGGCGTCCGTGCGGCCCTGCTGGGTGCCGCGCTGGTAGGCGCCCATGATCCGCTGGATCTCTTCGGGGGAGCGGCCGGGGTCGTCGTGCTCGTCCGGCTCGTCGGCGGCGACCGGTTCGTCGCCGCGGAGGGGCTCGGCGAGGTTCGCCTGCGGAACCCGGACGGGCAGGCCGGACGGTGTGAGGGAGATGTCGGGCACGGGTGGCTGGTCCTCTGGCCGGGGATGGGAGTCCTCCGCCTCGGGCCGCGGGCCGGCGTCGTCGTGCCGGGCGGGCCGGTCCGCCAGGGGCTCACCGGCGGTGGCCTGCCCGTCCGGTTCGCGCGCGCCATCGGGGCTCTCCCCGCCGGACGGCAGCGGAGCCGGCTCGCGCCGGGGCGGCGGCACCGCCATCAGCGCGGGCTGCGGGCCCGTGCCGGAGGCGGCGCCGATCGCGGCGGGCCGGCGCACTTCCAGGCCGTTCTTGGTGGTGGCCGCCCCGACGGGCGCCGGGCTCTGCTCGACGACGAGGTCCCGGGGGATGACGACGACGGCGGTGGTGCCGCCGTAGGCGGAGCGCTTGAGCGAGACCTGCACGTTGTACCGCTCGGCGAGCCGGCTCACCACGAACAGGCCGAGCTGGACGGAGCTCTGCAGGTTGAAGTCGGGCGGGTCGGCGATCCGCTCGTTGATCTCGGTGAGCTTGTCGTCGGTCATGCCGAGCCCGCGGTCCTCGATGTCGATGGCGTAGCCGCTGGCCACGAGATGCCCGCCGACCTGCACGACGGTCTCGGGCGGGGAGAACGACACGGCGTTCTCGATCAGCTCGGCGAGCAGGTGGGTGAGGTCGCCGACGGCGCGTCCGGCCAGCTCGACCGGCCCGAACGGCAGCACGGTGACGCGGGTGTAGTCCTCGACCTCGCCGACCGCGGCGCGCACGACGTCCACCATCGGGACCGAGTTGCGCCATCCGCGGGCGGGCAGCGCGCCGGACAGCACGATGAGGTTCTCGGCGTTGCGCCGCATGCGGGTCGCGAGGTGGTCGAGCTTGAACAGCTCCTCCAGCTCCTTGACCTCGATGTCGCGGCGGCGCTCCATGGTGTCGAGCATGGTCAGCTGCCGGTGCACGAGCGTCTGGGTGCGGCGGGCCAGGCTGAGCAGGACGTCCCGGACGCCGCGCCGCAGCTCGGCCTGCTCGACGGCGGTGCGGATCGCGGTCTCCTGGACGGCGTTGAACGCGTGCCCCACCTGCCCGATCTCGTCGCCGCCGAACTCCAGCGGCGGCGCCTCGACCGCGACGTCCACCGTCTCCCCGTGCCCGAGCCGTTCGACGACCCCGGGCAGCCGCTGCTCCGCCAGCTCCCACGCCGCGCTCCGCAGCCGCTCCAGCTGCCGCACCAGCGCACGCGCGGTGGTGATCGACACGACGACGGACGCGATGACCGCCAGCAACCCGAGCCCCCCGGCCAGCAGCAACCGCACGATCACCCCGATCGCCACCGGCTTGGCGCGTTCGACCACGTGGTCGCCGCCCGCCTGGACCAGCTCATCGTGCTGCGCCAGGACGGGTTCCACGGCGGCCCGCCACTCGCCCGCGCTGATCGGAACTCTCGTGGTGGCCCGCGACTTGTTCAGGACCCGCTCTTCGAGCAACTGGAGGCGTCGGTTCTCGTTCCCGGCGCGGAAGCGCTCGTAGGCTCCCCGGTCGGTGTCGGGCAACTCGGCCACCGCCTCGTCGAAGAAGAAGCGCTGGGCGCCGACGAGCCTGCCGAACTCGATCGCCTCGGGACCGGTGAGGTGGCCGGTGGCCATGGCGCCGGCGAGGAGGGCGTCCTCGCGGGAGAGCACCTCGCGGGCCCTGGTCAGGTCGATGAGGGTGCGGCTGTCACGGGCGATGTTCTCGTCGTCCAAGCTCGCGCTGGAGCGGAAGATGCGGAACGTGGAGTCGATGATGGCGTTGAAGTTCTGCGATGCCCGGGCGCGGTCCGTGTCGGCGTCGATCGTGCGCCGACTCGCCGGGAGGGTGTCCAGCCGGTTCAGGGTGTCCTTGATCCGTTTCCAGCCGAGATCGCTCGCCGCGGACTTCACGTCGTCGCCGCTCGCAAGCCGGCGGAAACGGTCCACCACCTGGTCGGTGCGCGCGCGTTGCCCGTCCAGCGCGGCCCGCTGCTGCCCGCTCGGACGCCCAAGGAACACCAGGCTGGCGCGCCGCTCGTTCTGCAGGGCGGTGATCAGATCGGAGCCGGGGCGGCCCGTGTTCGTGTCGAGCGTGCTGAGGGTGAGCAGGTTGAGCCCGTCGCGCAGGGTGACCCACGCGGCGAAGCCCCAGAGCGCCGCCAGCGACAGCAGCAGCGCTGTGATCTTGATTCGCACACGTGAATTGCGCAAGCGCATATGACCTGCCCAGGAGAATAGAAAGCCTCCCGGACTTTCCAGGGGGGCTGGAGTCCAGGGCGCCCGACTTGTGAAGGGCATGCCGGAAACGGGCTACGTTTCCGGCCAGAGTAGAACTTTAGCAACGCTGCCATATCCACTCAAGGTGAATCCTGACGACAAATCGGACTAGATGTCCGATTTGACCGCTTCACGCGGTTCGATGCTGAACGGAATCACCGGTTCCGGTGGAGAGCCGGCGCTCGGGCAGGTGGAGGGCCGCGAGGATGACGGCTTCGACCACCGCCGCGGGCAGGTAGAGATCCTTGTCATGCCACAGCGCCGGATGCCGCGCCGCCTCTGCGGACTGGAGCAGTCTGCGGTTTCCAGCCGTCAACGCGCGTTTCGTCGCGTCATCGGCCGGGGTCCCGGCGAGCGACAATATCTGGATGGCGTAGGCGGTCTCTTCGGCGGTGCCGCTCCAGGTGCCCCACGAGCCGTCCGGACGCTGAGTGGCCAGCACCCAGCGGACCGCACGGGCCACCGCCTCCCGTGCGATGTCGCCGCCGAAGTCGGAAAGCGCCAGCGCGCAGCATGCCGTCGCGTAGTAAGGCGAGGCGTGCCATCTGTCGCGCCAACTGCCGTCCATGTGTTGTCGATCACAAAGCCAGGACGAAATCTTTCGCACGGACATGGCCGCGCGTTGAACAGTCCGGGGATTGGCGGTGGACGCCCCCTGGGAAACGTCCTCGAGATATTGCCCGAAAGCGTCGAGGATGTGAGCGTTCACGCTGGTCGAATGACCGTCTTCTCCGGGCCATGTACAAAAATGGCTCTCGGTCTCGTACCGCCATAGCGCGTCCGGCGTCCGCTTGACGCCGAGCAGGGAAAGCGTGTACAAGGCCACGGCCGTGGTGTCGGCGTCGGCGGGCAGCCCGGCGGCCGCCGGGCTGCCGTCCGGGCCCACGGCGGCCGCCAGCTCGGCTGCCAGTCCGGCGGGCACCACCGGGGAGAGCCCCGCCCGAAGCAGGCTGCTGATCACCCAGGTGCGCTCGAAGAGCGTGATGGGGATTCCGCACGGAACCGGACCGCCGTGGCGTTCCACGACCGTCTCCAGGAAGCGGCGGGCAGGATGACCGGGGTCGATCGGGCCGCGTTCGCCGAGCCATGCGGCGGTGGCGGCCGGCGCCGCGCCGATCGCGCCGGTCGGGGCGGGCGTGGCACCGGGCGCGCCGGACGCGGCCGGACCCGCCACCTCCAGTGCGTGGAAGAGCTTCACCTGCAGGGGCAGGCCCGCGTTCAGCGCGGCCAGCATGGCGTCCAGCCGCCTGCGGTCGATTCCGGCGGGCAGGGGAGGCGGCGCCCAGTGGGCCGCCGGTTCGACGTCCGCGGACGGCGCGTCCCGCAGCGCATCCAAGCGCTTTCCGATCGAGCCGACGAGCGAGGCCGTGATCAGGTCCACCGCGGGCGTGTCCGGGACGTCGCTCGCGTCGAGGTCGGCGACCAGCCGGGCCAGCGCGCCCAGCGCACGGTCGGCCGAGCGCGCCAGAACCGCGAGGCTGACGCCGTCCGGCCGACGCTCCAGTGCGCTGAGGACCGCGTCGGTCGCGCTCAACGTGGGGACGAGCCCGTATCCGCCGGGCCTGCACCATCCGCCGTCCGTCCGCTGGTTGGCGAGGAGGTAGGCGACGCGGCCCACATGCCCGGTGAGCCATGGCGCGACGGCCACCAGCCGCGCGGTCTCGTAGACCGACGGCGAGACCCGTCCCCAGGGCTCGCGGACGAGTCCGTCGATCAGTTCGTTGGCTTTGGTCTCGTAGCGGCAGGGCGTGGTACCCGATGACGGAACGTGCACGGTCACAGCGCACCCCAGTAGTCGGTGATTCCGTAGAAGCCGGTGCTGTATCCGATCTGCCGTTCTAAGTAGTCGACCTGGGTGGGGCACACATCTCGCAGCGGCCGGAGGGACTCGCGGCAGTCGTCGACGATCGAGGTGATGCGAGCGGCCACTGTGGACCGGTCCACACCGAGCATCAGGCAGTTGAGGTCACCCCAGGAGACGTCTCGCTCGTAGGTGGCCAGATCGTTGAGGAGCCGCAGGACGCACTGCACCTTTTCGCTGATCTTCCACAGCGCGCCGAGATGGGCGAGTGTGGGATCGTCGCCGGTGAAGATCCAGTGGGCGATGTTGACCAGCGAAGACCCGAAATTGTCGGCATTGGCCACGTACTGCTCGAACGTGAGCCGGGCGGCGCCGCCGCTCCCGCGGTGGGCCCCGTCCGCCTTCCAATCCCACTCCAGGGCCATCGCGGTCAGATAGCGCCGGAGCTGGTCCCGCCACGCCCACCGGTGGGCGTCGAACGCCGGCACGGTCGCGAGGTCGGCCTGAATGTCGGCGAGGCAGCGCGCGAGCTCGGCGCCCGGCGTGCCGGGCTCCGCCGCCTTCCGGACGCGGCCGTCGGCGTCCGCCACCGCGAGGCAGTCGCGCGTCACCGCGTCTATCTCGTCGCGCGTCTTCGCGACGTAGTCCACGATCCAGTCGGCGGCGAACACCCAGAGCGAGGCGCGGACGGCGATCCGGAGCCGGTCCGCCGACTCCCATGGCGCGCCGAACGCGTTGGCGAGCGCCACCGTGCCGTACAGCCGGGCGTCGAAGGGACGGGCGGAGAAGAGGACGGGATAGGACTCCGCCCATTCCTGCAGGTCGCGCTGGCAGTCCGCCGCGAGCGCGGCGGTCCTCCCGGCCTCCAGCGCGCGCTGGATCTCGTCCTCGACTGAGGACGTCTTCGGACCGTTCACCGGTGGCTCGCCGGATTCAGGACGATGTCGACCCGCTCCCTCGGGATCAGCGTCAGCCTCACCTGCGGCCGGACCGGGCTCTCGTTCTGCACGACCGGACGGAATCCCTGCAGCAGCGTCGACGCGATCAGGTGGGCCTCGACGGTGAAGAAGAGCGTCCCCACGCACTGGTGGGGACCGGCGCCGAACGCCATGTACGCGAACCGGTGGCGGCCCTTCGACCGGGTGGGGGAGAACCGGTCGGGATCGAAGACCTCGGGGTCCGGCCACACGTCCGCGACCCGGTGGGTCAGGTAAGGGCTGATCACGATCGTGCTGCCGCCCTTGATCCTGACCCCGTCGATCACGTCGTCGTCGACGGACGTGCGGGGGATGATCCAGCCGACGGAGTACATCCGGAGCAGTTCCTGGATGACCATCTTGGTGTACTGGAGGCGCGGCAGGTGCGTCCGGTCCGGCCTGTCCTGCCCCAGCACGGCGTCGATCTCGGCGTAGACCTTGTCCGCGACCGCAGGGTGCTCCTTCAGCACCACCCAGAGCCAGGTGAGGGCCGTCGCCGTGGTCTCCGTCCCCGCGGTGAACATCGCCACGACGCCGTCGCGCACCTGCTGGTCGTTCAGCCGGCGGCCCTGTTCGTCCCTGGTCTCGATCAACATGGAGACGATGTCGCGCTCGGCGAGCTCGCCCCGGCGCGCCTCTTCGACCAACGGGAAGATGACCTCGTCGACCGACCGGACCGCGGCCTGGAACGCCCGGTCGCCCGGAAGCGGGACGGAGAGCGGGACGAACGGCATCAGCATCCGGAAGCCGATCGACCTCGTCGCCGTCCTGATCGCGTCGGCCAGGTGGTCCGCCTCGTCGAGAGAGATCCGGTTGCCGAAGAAGACGCGGATGATGGCGCGCTGCACGATGCGGGTCATCTCGGCCTGGGAATCCCCCGGCCGTCCGGCGAGCCGCCCGGTCAGCTCGTCGACGGCCTCCGCGATCGTCCGGGCCATCTCGCCGGTGACCGAGGCGATGTTGGGGCCTGACATCAGGCGCTGGAAGATGCCCCGGTTGAGCGCCCATTCCGGGCCCTCGCCCGCGATGCCGCCCACCAGACGGGTGAGCGGTTTCCACATCATGCCTTCGCGGGGGTAGTTCTCCGCGTTGTCCCGCAAGACTCGTTGGACGTGCTCGGGGCGCGTCACGAGATAGGGCCGGGAGACACCGAGGTTCACCCTGACGATCTCGCCGCTCGCCTCACTTCCCAGCCTCTCGAATGTCTCCAGCGGCTCCCGCATCAGGCCTGGTAGGTGGCGGAGCGACAGCGTCCGTGCCCGGCGGGCGGACCTGGCGTCGACCTCGGCAGTCATTCTCGACCCCTTGTGCCGGTTGACGAGCTCTCGTCGTTCTTTGGGGGAAGCGGGGGGCGCGAAGGATCGAATGTGCGGTTTGTTCGGCGATGGGCTATCTGGGCGTTTTAGGGGGAGTATCACATGATCAATTAACGGATACAAGTGTCATGGGGGTAGGAAATACCCTTTTGTCAGTGACCTGGCTCACTTTGCAAGCAGAATGACATATTGGTCAGAGCTCTCTGACAATTCCAATGGCTCGCCGGGCCTCCGGGAACGCCGCTGCCGCCGCCTCGTCAGCGGACGTGCTTCGCGGCCGGAAGCAGACCGGGCCAGGGCCGCCGTTCGGCCACCGTGAACTGGCCCTTCATCGTGTCGCCTCCGCACCGCGCGACGACCGTGTACGTGCGGGGCTCCGTGTCTCTCTCGACGGTCGCCGTGCCGTCCTTGGCCGGCTCGGTGAACGCCTCGGACGTCACCTCGTGCCCGGGCTCCGCGCAGCGGGGGACCGAGACGTCGACCCGCTGACCTGGACGCACCACATCAGGGTCGACCAGGACCGCCTCGCCGTCCGTCACATCACCGGTGGCCGGGGCGAGCATGCCCGCGGCGATGAGGGCCGTCCCCAGGAAGATGACGCTGACCAGCCGCAACGGGAGCTCCCTCAGATCCGGGCGCGTATGACGTCCGGCACTTTAGCCTCCCTAGGCGGTCTCGGGGAGCGGTTCGCGGCGGGCGGCGTGCAGACCGTCCAAAGTCAGCATCACCAGCGCGAGCCACACCAGCAGGAAGCCCGCCCAGCGGCTGGACGGCATCTCCTCGTGCTGGACGAACACCCCGATGGCGAACTGCAGCAAAGGGGCCAGATACTGCAGCATGCCGATGACGGTCAGCGGCAGCCTGATCGCCGCCGCGTTGAAGAACATCATCGGAACCGCGGTCACGACGCCCGCCGCGGCCAGCAGAACGGCCTGCCCGATGCCGTGATGCCCGAACGTCCCCTCGCCCTGCCCCTCCAGCATGATCAGGAACCCCAGGGCGGGCAGGAACAGCACGGCCGTCTCGACCGCGAGGCTCTCCGCCGACGGCATGTCGACGTACTTCTTGATCAGCCCGTACGTCCCGAACGCGAACGCCAGCACCAGCGCGATCCACGGAGGACGCCCGTAGTCGACGGTCAGCACGACCACAGCCAGCGCGCCCACCCCGACCGCGCACCACTGCCACATCCGCAGCCGCTCCCGGAAAATGACGACACCGAACAGCACACTGATCAGCGGGTTGATGAAGTACCCCAGGGCGGCCTCGATCGTCTGCCCGCTGTTGACGGCGTAGATATAGGTGCCCCAGTTGGCGGTGACCACCACCGCCGCCAGCGCCAGCAGCGCGCACTGCCGGACGGTCAGCGTCCTGACCCACCGCAGGCTCCGCCGCGCGGCGAGCACCACGCCGACCGCGACCAGCGACCACATGATCCGATGCGCGAGGATCTCGACCGCACCGGCGGGCTTCAGCAGCGGCCAGTACAGCGGGAACAATCCCCACATCACATACGCCGCGGCCCCGAAGCCGATCCCCCGCTTCACCACGAAAGCAACCTACCAGGACGTAATTAGTCAAGAAGTTCGACGCTCATGACTCCGGCGGCGAGCTAACCTGAGGGCATGTTCGGCTTCGCGAAGACCCAGATGGTCACTCCGGAGAAGGCGCTCCCCGGCAGGGACGAGCCCATCCCGGTCCCGCCGCGCCACGAGGTCCTCAACGCCCCGCTCGCACCGCCCTTCCCGGACGGCGCCGAGATCGCCGAGTTCGCCCTCGGCTGCTTCTGGGGCGCCGAACGCAAGTTCTGGCAGACCCCCGGCGTCCTCTCCACCGCCGCCGGCTACGAGGGCGGCTACACCCCGAACCCCACCTACGAAGAGGTCTGCAGCGGCCACACCGGCCACGCCGAGGCCGTCCGCGTCGTCTACGACCCCGCCAAGGTCACCTACGACGACCTGCTCCGCGTCTTCTGGGAGTCCCACGACCCCACCCAGGGCATGCGCCAGGGCAACGACGTCGGCACCCAGTACCGCTCGGCCATCTTCTACCGCACCGCCGACCAGCAAAAGGCCGCCGAGGCGTCCCGAGACGCCTACCAGCCCGTCCTCACCAAGGCCGGCTACGGCCAGATCACCACCGAGGTAACCCCCGCCACCGACTTCTACTACGCCGAGGACTACCACCAGCAGTATCTTTCAAGCAATAAAAACCCGAACGGCTACTGCGGCCTCGGCGGCACTGGCTTGAGTTGCCCTGTGGGCGTCGCTCGGGCTGAATAGAGGCTGACTGACCTGCTGGAACGGCCGTCAGGCCGCGTGCGTGTCGAGCACTTCGCGTACTTCGGGATGTCTCGGTGCGGCTCCAGCCGGTAGGTAAGGGACGGGCAGCCTTCAAACTCTGACCTGCTTGACTCGGTCTGGCACACCGACTGAGCGACGCGGCGTTGCCTCCCGGTGAGGACGCGCGGCGGACTGCCCGGGGGGTCTGTAGTCCGTCATCGTGTGCCCCCTTCGCGCGGGCCTACCTCCCGCGCGGTCCTCCCCCTACCTGGACGGCTCCGGCGGGGAACTCGGCTCTACCTCGTCGAGCACGGCCGAGAGCTTGAGGTAGGCGGCGATGCTGATCGCGTCTACCGTCCCCGGAAGCATGCCGTGGTCCCTCATCGCCTCGCGGAATGCGGCGGACACGAGTTCGACCAGTCCCGCGCGCTCGTTAGCGGGGTTCGGGGTCTCTGTCACGCTGCCGTCCTTCTCTGATGTGGTTGGCCCGGTCACCACTGCTCTGGACCGAACCTGGGGCGAACGTGGCTGGGAACGCCGTGAATCACGTTGCGGGGCTGCTCCGTACGTTGGCGAGGTTGCGGACGGCGCTCGCGGGCGCTTCCGTGTCCTCCTCCTCTGGTGGGCGGCTGCCCGGCGGCGTGCCGACCGCGCTGGGGGTGCTCTACGCCGTGTGGCCCACAGGGCTCCCATGAGGAGGCCGAAAACCAAGAACGCGACGGCGACGACTCCGAACGCGGCCGTCATGCGAACCAGTTCGCCCGGGTCACCCGACGTCGTGAACGTGCTGGTGGCGATCACGGCCGACATATCTGTCCCCGCATCACCAGCTCGTGACGGATCACGGCGAGCGTCCCGGCGACGTCCTCAATCGCAATGATCGGGCGGTGGTCGGTCGTCCGTGCGAAGTACGGGAACCCACCGTGGAGGATCACCGTCACGTCGGTCGCGTGGCCCGAACGGGCATGGCCGATCCTGGCGGACATCTCGCCGTCAGGGCGGAGGATGTCGCCCGTGAGGTCGCCGGTGTCGTTCGCGGCTGCGGCGAGTTTGATGACGTGCTCTCGCCTCACCTCCGGATGGATCGCAGGTCGGGCGCTTTCTCCGGTCTCGGGGCACATGGCCCTCCTCACCTCACAGGGCAGATTTCTGTTTGGCGCTGCAAGTCTGCGCCGTGAAGGGTTAACGTTTCTACGTTCGCGGAACGTCGGAAACGTACGGAGCGGAACATGGCAGAACCCGAAGGTCTCGACCCGGACAGATCGTTATGGGACTACATCGCCATTGAAGTGCGCAGACTGCGTCAGGTGCGCGGGCTGTCCGGGAACAAGCTCGCCGAGCAACTCGGATGCGATCGTTCGTACGTTTCCCGGGTTGAAAACGGACGTCTGCACCTCTCCCGGGGCTACGCCGAAAGGCTGGATGCCCTCTGGGACACGACCTTTGCCCGGCTCGTCCGATTGGCGGAGACGAGCGACGACGGCGACTGGTTCACAGGGCTCACGGACCACGAAGCTCGTGCCACACGGCATCGCATGTGGGCCGCGCTGCTGGTCCCCGGCCTGCTCCAGACTCCGGAGTACACGCGGGCCCTCTTGTCCGCAGGAGTGGACCGAAATGTGGAGGCGGACCTAGAGGCGCGGCGAGCCCGGCAGGCCGTGGTGTGGGAACGTCCCGAACCACCGCTAGTGAGCGTCATCTTCAGTTGGGCTGTCCTTGCGCAACCCGTGGGCGGCTCGGACGTGATGCGGGCACAGATTTCGCACCTGCTGGAGCTGGCGGAAGCGCCGCACATCTCCATCCGTGTCCTGGAGGCGTCCAACGGAGCGCACAACGGGCTGGACGGATCGTTCCGGCTCCTGACCGTGGGAGACAGGGAAGTAGCGTTCACAGACGCCCCCGAACGGGGACGACTCGTGACCACCCCTACGGACGTCATGAAGTACGCAGTACGCTACGACCGACTTAGCGACATAGCGGCACCTGTCGGCACGTCGCGAACCATCCTCAACGGGAGCATGGAGACCTATCAATGACCGAGTGGCGCAAGTCGTCCCGCAGCGGCACGGGCTCGCAGTCCGACTGTGTGGAGATGGCGACCCTCCCCGGCGCGGTCGGCATACGCGACAGCAAGAACCCGGATGGGCCGAGGTTCGCTCTCTCCGCATCCGCCGCACATGCGTTCCTGACCCGCATCAAGCGCGGGGACCTGCCCAAGGCGTAACCCGCACATCATGGCCCCGTTCCGGCTCTGTCCTGGGACGGGGCCTAGCTACGTCTGCCGGATCGTGAATGGTCGTCCCCGTGATGGCGTGAGGGCCGCGGCTTCCCCTTCGCGCTGGCCTGGGCGGGCCGGGCGATGGCCGTAGGCCACCCCTTGGGGCGACCGGAGGGAGTCAGCCGAACAACGAAGCGGGCGATGAGGACCAAGTGGAAGAACAGGCCTCCGGCCTAGTCGCCATCACGTTGCGAACCCTCGTAGGGGCGATGGGGACCCGCCGACCCGTCCGCGCTCTATGACCTCGGGGTGGTCAAGTTGCGAACCCTTGTAGGGGCGATGAGGACGTGGAGGTTGGCGACGTCGTCCGTTTGTAGGGGGTCAGGCTGCTGTCGTGACCGAGACTAGGACCATCGCAATGGTCACGGCCAATACGACGCTGGCGATCGCGAACGCGATCCGGTAGGGATGCCGTTCGATCCACGACACCAGGCCCGGATACGTCTTGGTGAATTCCTTGGCGCTGCCGAAGTAATCGGGTCCGCTGCACGGCACGTCGAGCATCTGGACCAGTCGGTCAACTTCCTCGCGCTTGTAGTAGTCGACGCCCACTCTGATGAGCAGCTTGCCGTGTGCATCGAGTAGGAACAGGCTTTCGTTGGCCCCCTCGGCACCTGGATGGTTGCGCGCACCGCCTTTGCGACGCGCGAGCGTGACCGGCGCTGCCGGATGAACGGCCCCCGCACGACGATCTCGTGCGAGGTCAGGGTGATGCGGGAGGTAAGGAAGGCCATTGCCCCCAGGACGATCAAAAACGGCCCAGAAGGCGGCCACGATCGGGGCGAACACGGTCGGGGCGCCGCCGATCAGGATCGCGGCGACCGTGGCCGCGCCGCCCAATCCCAGGGCGGCCAGCACGATCAGTCCTGTCCTGAGACCTGGCCGCAGTTCGAGGGTCGCCTGAGCATCACGCACGCGGACTTCGCCAGGCCGTCGAGAGGGCGCCGCATCGCTGGCAGGC
>NZ_VCKW01000179.1 GCF_005889715.1 Actinomadura soli | reverse complement strand
GGTCGCGCTGTGCCGCCATGGTCGTCATCTCCCCGGCGCATGACCCGGCAACCGGCCGGGGAGATGACGACCATGGCGGCACAGCGCGACCAGCAGCGGAACAGGCCGGAGAACGGGCCGCAGAACGACAGCCGGCCACCGCGAGGACGCCGAGGCCGGGACGTTCGTCGGCTACGCCGTCCTCGCGGTCGCGTTCGTGCTGGAGGCGGTGTCGTGGCAGCAGGCCGTCCGGCAGGTCCGCGCCGCCGCCCGCGCCGCCGACCTCCCGCTGCGCGCCCACATCCGCCGGACCGACGAGCCCACCTCGGTCAGCGTCCTGCTGGAGGACTCCGCGGCCCTCGTCGGGCTGCTCATCGCGTTCGGCGGCCTCGGGCTGCACCACCTGACCGGCTCCGCGGCCTGGGACGCCGCCGGATCGCTCCTCATCGGTGTGCTGCTCACCGCCGTCGCGCTCGTCCTCGGCCGGATCAACCTCAATCTGCTGACCGGCACGCAGGCCGACCCGAGGATCGTCGCGGGCGTCCGCGAACGCCTCGGCGCCGCGCCCGAGGTCGAGTGGGTCGTCGACATCGTCACCGTCACGTTCGGCGCCGACCGCGTCCTCGTCTGCGCCCGGCTGGACTTCCGCGACTCCCTCACCGCCGGTGACGTCGAGCGCGCCTGCGTCCGCATGGCGCGCGAGCTGCACGAGGCGTACGGGGAGATCGACGAGGTCTTCCTCGAACCGGTCCCCCGCGACGACCCCGAGCTGCGCGAACGCGTCATCGCGCGGTACGGCCGGACGCTGCGGCCCAAGCGCGGTGAACGGTAATGATTTACTAGGATTTGCCACCGCCCCGGCCCTTTACGCAGTAAGGTAACGGCCGTTCGGACGGTCCGGTGTGAAACGGCCCGCTCCGGGCACCACGACCGTCTGGATCGCTCCTTCCCGGTCCCCGCGGGCCGCCGATCCCGGAGCGTCGGGAACAAGAACCCCGCCGTGCGACGTTCCGATAAGTGCGTGCGCCACCAGCGAACACAATCCGCGCCGCACTCACACCACCGAAGGGAGGGGGGTGTCCCCATGCCGCGCAGCGCCGTAGAGACCCCGCTCACGGAGTCGGCGAGCCCCGCGTTCGACGACCTCCTGAAGCGTGGCCGCGCCCAAGGGCGCCTCTCGCTCGACGAGGTGAGGGGGGCCTTCGAGGCGGCGGGCATCAGCCCGGCCCAGGGCCGTTCCATCCTGCGCGAGCTGTCCGAGGCCGGGATCAGCCTGGCCGGCGAGTCCGACACGGTCCGCAAGATGGCCGCGGCGGCCGACCACGACGGCGGCGGCACCGCCCAGGCGGCGGCCGGCGCCTCCCGTCCGGCGAAGCGCGCCTCCCGCCAGACGGCCGCCCCGTCCACCCGCACGGCGGCGAAGAACGGCGCGAAGGGCCCCCGCAAGGGCGCCGCCGACGGCGGCGCCCCCGACGAGGGGTTCGAGGTCACCGAGGTCGAGCCCGCCGACGCGGACGCCGACACCGGCGCCGACCTCGACGACCAGTCGACCACCATGGGCGACTCCGTCCACACTTACCTCAAGGCCATCGGACGCCGCCAGCTGCTCACCGCCGCGCAGGAGGTCGACCTCGCCAAGCGCATCGAGGCCGGCCTGTACGCCGAGCACAAGCTGGAGAACGAGAACCTGTCCCCCGCCGCGCGCGCCGACCTGGAATGGGTCGCCGCCGACGGCCGCCGCGCCAAGGCCCACATGCTGGAGGCCAACCTCCGGCTCGTGGTGTCGGTCGCCAAGAAGTACTCCGACCGGGGCCTGTCGCTGCTGGACGTCGTCCAGGAGGGCAACCTCGGCCTGATCCGCGCCGTGGAGAAGTTCGACTACTCCAAGGGCTACAAGTTCTCCACCTACGCGATGTGGTGGATCCGCCAGGCGATCCAGCGCGGCTTCGCCGACTCGGCCCGCACGATCCGGCTGCCCGTGCACGTCCTGGAGATGCTGAGCAAGCTCAGCCGCGTCGAGCGCGACATGCACCAGCGGCTCGGCCGCGAGCCCACCGCGGAGGAGCTGGCCGTCGAGCTCGACAAGAGCCCCGAGCAGGTCCGCGAGCTGCTGCGCACCAGCCGGCAGCCGATCAGCCTCGACTCCACCATCGGGGAGGACGGCGAGACCCGCATCGGCGACCTCATCGAGGACACCGACAGCCCCGAGGCGTCCGAGCTGGTGGACCGGCAGCTCATGGCCGACCAGCTGCGCCGCACCCTGGACATCCTGTCCCCGCGCGAGGCCAAGATCATGGCGATGCGGTTCGGGCTCTACGACGGGACGCCGCGCACCCTCGACGAGATCGGCAAGGCGCTCGGGCTGACCCGGGAGCGGATCCGGCAGCTGGAGAAGGAGTCGCTGTCGAAGCTGCGGCACCCCAGCAACGCGCGCCCGCTGCTCGACTTCGCCGTCTGACATCTGAAACGCGCGTCCCGCACAACGGAGGGCCCGCCGGACCGTGACCGGTCCGGCGGGCCCTTTCGTGCGTGGCCTACCCCCGCCCCGACGGGCAGCCGTTGACGGCGAACGCCAGGAACTGGGTGACCTCCTCGTCGCTGAAGTTGTCGTCGGAGCCCACCACCAGCGTGCACTCCCCCGACCTCAGGCGCGGGCCCCAGCTCATCGCCTCCAGGTTCTGCACCGGCTCGGCATAGCGGCCGAGATCGGCGACCAGCCGCTTGGTCACCGGGCGATACCGGCCGCCCTCGGCGAGGCCGCCGCGGTTCAGCACGTCCGTCGCGCCGCGCGTGTCGAACTCGTAGAGCCGGACCCTGTAGCCGACGCCTTCGAGCCAGGACCGCTCCAGCGCCAGGAACCGGTGCCGGTCGATCGCGAGGATCTCCGAGACGCCGCTGTCGGACGCCCCGTCCGGCTCCTCCGGGAGCCTGCCGATGCGGTAGGCGTGCTGCGCGCGGATCTCGCCGCGGCGGCTCCACAGGGTCAGCCGGGTGACGGCGCCGTGCTCCGCGGTCGGCGGGTCGCCGTCCTCGTAGCGCGGCCCCTCGACCATCGCGGCGATCCCGTCCGGTGTGAGCGTCAGGCCCTCGATCCCGAAGTTGCGGCGCGGCCCGCGATGCTCGCCGGTCTGCTTCAGGTTCGCCGGGAGGCGCACGTCCCCGCGGTAGCGGCCGTCCCGTCCCGCCCACCGGACCGACAGGTCGGACACCGGGATGCCCTCGTGCGTCTCGTCCGGGCGGTCGCCCTCGTTGCCCCACAGCAGCCGGCGGACGCGCGGGTCGTAGCGGATCGCCTCCGGGTCGGCCGACTCCGGCTTGGCGTAGCCCGGGTAGGGGCTGCCGTCCCGCCGCGTCAGCGTGGTGACGCCGGTGAGCCGCACGCCGGTGAACGCGCCGGTGGACGGGTCGATGTCGAGGCGCCCGGTGTAGAAGCGGGCCGGGTCGTAGCGCCACCGGTCGTCGGAGATCAGGAACCAGGTGCCGGTGCGGGGATCTCGGTCGATGCCCGACACGCCCCCGAACGTGGTGCCCTCGAACTTCATCTTGTGCGGGAGGCGCCGCTCCCCGAGGAACCGCGTGATCCGCAGCCCCGGAGGCGGCGCGTCCGCCCGCCCCGCGCTCGCCGTTGCCTTGGCGGCGTCCGCCGCCGGACGCCCGTCCACGACCGCCGGGACGGCCGTCACCGCGAGGATCGCCGCGCCCGCCGCGATCCCGCGCCACATTATCCGCTGCCCGTTCACCTGGCTACCATCACCCTTCGAATACGAGCCAATTCACTGCGTTACGCACTCGTATTCCTTATCACACTGGGTGACGGATTGACATGCCTCCGTCAGTCGGCGTGGCGGAACTCCAGGATGGCCACGCCCATCAGGGCGGCGCCCATGCCGACCACGATCGCGATCTCCAGCCAGACCGGGACGACCCAGCCGTTCCACGTCACGCCGGGGTTGAACGTCCGCTGCAGCGCGGGCGACAGGTCCAGGCGGGAGAAGACCGCCTGGCGCAGCGGGTCGACGGCGTAGGTGAGCGGGTTGAAGCGGGTGAGGACGGTCAGCCAGGTGGGCAGCCCGTTCAGCGGGTACAGCGCGCCGGACAGGAACATCATCGGCATCATCGCCATCTGGATGAGGGCGAAGAACGACTGCATCTGCTTGATCCGCGCGGCCATCATGACGCCGAAGCCGGTGAGCGCGAACGCGCCGAGGAACATCAGGCCGAGCAGCTCGGCCAGCAGCGCCGGGTCGTACGGGACGCCCGCGAGGCCCGCGAGCGCCACGATCACCGCGCCCTGCAGGGTCGCCACGAGCGCGCCGCCGATGCACTTGCCGATGACGATGGCGCTGCGGCTGACGGGCGCGACGAGCATCTCGCGCAGGAACCCGAACTCGCGGTCCCACACGATCGACCCGGCGGAGAACATCGCGGTGAACATCACCGACATCGCGCACACGCCGGGGAAGATGAACGTCTTCAGGTCGACCTCGCCGTGCGGGCCGCCGCCCGCGGCCATCAGGTTGGACAGGCCGGTGCCCATGACCAGCAGCCACAGCACCGGCTGGACGAGGCCGGACACCATCCGCAGCTTGTCGCGCCAGAACCGGATCAGCTCCCGGTGCAGGACGACCTTCACCGCGCGCAGGTCCTGCCGCAGGCCCGGCTCGGGCACCCGGACGCGGACGACGTCGGCGACCGGACGGGCCGCGCCGGTGGGACTCGTCATCGTCATCTCCTCATCGCGCGCATGGTCATCCGCAGCCGGTCGCTGGACCCGGCCTCGGCGTCGCGGATGGTCGAGCCGGTGAAGGACATGAACACGTCGTCCAGGGACGGCCGGGACACGCTCACCGACCGGATCGGGACACCGAGCCCGGCGAACAGCCGCGGCACGAACGCCTCGCCGGACGCCACCGGGAACGCGACCACGCCCTCCGACATGACCGCGTCGAGGTCGAACCGCTCCTTGAGCGCGGTGATCGCGGCCTCGTCGTCGGCGGTCTGGATGCGGACCCGGTCCTTGCCGACGCCCGCCTTCAGCGCCTCGGGGGTGTCCAGCGCCACGATCCGCCCCGAGTCCATGATCGCGATGCGGTCGCAGAACTCGGCCTCGTCCATGTAGTGCGTGGTCATGAAGATCGTGATCTCTTCGGCGTCCTTGAGCTGCCGGATGTAGTCCCAGATCGACGCGCGGGTCTGCGGGTCGAGGCCGACGGTCGGCTCGTCCAGGAACAGCACGCGCGGCGAGTGCAGCAGGCCGCGGGCGATCTCCAGGCGGCGCTTCATGCCGCCGGAGTAGGTCTGCACCAGGTCGCGGCGCCGCTCCCACAGCCCGACCATCTCCAGCACCTGCCGGATCCGCTCCCCGGTGACCGATCTCGGCACCCCGTACAGCTCGGCGTGGAAGCGCAGGTTCTGCTCGCCGGACAGGTAGCCGTCGAGCGTCGGGTCCTGGAAGACGAGGCCGATGTTGCGGCGGACGCTGTCGCGCTCGGACACCACGTCGTGCCCGGCGACGCGGGCCCGCCCGCCGCTGGGCTTCAGCAGCGTGCACAGCATGTTGATCGTGGTGGACTTTCCCGCGCCGTTCGGGCCGAGGAACCCGAAGATCTCCCCCGGGCGGACGGTGAAGCCGATCCCCCGCACGGCCTCCATGTCGCCGAACCGCTTGATCAGGCCGTCGACCTCGACGGCGGGTCCCCCGTCCGGCATCCGGCCTCCCTCCGCTCCGTCGCGGCCATGTTGTGGACCGTCCAACGGTAGGATTATCCTATCTCTCACGTCAAGAGAGATAGGACGGCCAAGCGAACCCGAGGGAGGGGGACGTGGAGGACCGGCCCGGCCCGCTGCACGAGTCGCCCACCTACCTGATGTTCGAGCTGATGAGGCTCGCGCGGCGCACCTCGGCGCGGATGTTCCCCGGACACCTGCGCATGCCGCACATGCTCGTGCTGGAATGCGTGGCGCGGCTGGGGCCGCTGTCGCAGCGCGAGGTCGCCGAGCACCTGCGGATGGACCCCGGCGACCTGGTCGGCGTCGTGGACGCGCTGGAGGAGGCGGGCAGCGTCCGGCGCCGCCGCGACCCCGGCGACCGCCGCCGGTACGCGCTGGAGGCCACCGAGGACGGCCGGCTCGCCCTCGGCACGACCCTCGACGACCGCGCCCGCCTCAACGAGGCGCTGTTCGAGCCGCTGTCGCCGGACGAGCTGCGCCTGCTCAAGGACCTGATGCTGCGCGTCCTCGCCCACCACGACCACCGGTTCGCCTGCCCCGCGTCCCGGCCTCCGGGTCAGGACACCGCGGCGGGGGCCGCGCGGCGCGACCGGGCCTCGTCGTAGCGGCAAAGGACCATCCGCGCCACGGCGGCGTGCGCTCCGATCGGCGCGGCGACCGCACCGGCACCGCAGGCCGTCATCCGGTCGTGGAACCGGCCGGGAGCCGGTCGGTGAGCCGCGGGTCGCACGCCAGCCGGTAGCCGCGCTTGACGACCGTCTCGACGATCCCGGGACGGCCGAGGCCGCGCCGCAGCCGCGCCACCGCCATCTCCACCGCGTGCTCGTCGGCCTGCGGCCGTCCCTCCCCGGCGGCGAGGCGGCTCGGCAGGACGCCGCACAGCTCCGCCCGCGACACCACGTGCCCGGGCCGCCGCGCGAGCGCCCGCAGGATCGCCATCGGCGCGGGCGCGATCGGCCGGAGCAGCCCGTCCAGGACGACGGCGTGCCCGCGCAGCTCCAGCGCGCACCCGCGCACCGACAGCCACCGCGACCGCCGCCCCGGCAGGCCCGTCACCAGCGCCCGCACCAGCGCGCCGAGCCGCGCCCGCTCCGGCTGGACGGTCGGGACGCCCCGGACGGTGAGCGCCCGCGCGGTGACCGGCCCGACGCACGCCGCCACCACGTGGGCGCGCATGGCGTCCAGCAGCGGCTCCTCCAGCCCCGACTCGGCGGCGACGGCGAGCGTCTCGGTGACCGCGGGCGCGCTGGTGAACGCGATCGCGTCGACCGTGCCCGCGACGGCCTGGCCGACCAGGCGGCGCAGCGGCGTCGGGTCCTCGGTCCGCGACCACCGGTACACCGGGACCTCGATCACCTCGGCGCCCGCGCCGCGCAGCGCCGCGGTCAGCTCCGGCTGCCGCTCCCCGTACAGCTGGACGGCGACCCGCGCGCCGGCCAGGTCCGTCCGCAGCAGGTGCTCGATCACCTCGGCGCAGCCCTCCGACTCCGGCGACCAGCGCTCCTGCAGCCCCGCCGACCGGATCGCGCCGCGCGCCTTCGGGCCGCGCGCCACGATGGCGGCCTCGGCGAGGCGGGCGACCAGCGCGTCCCGCGTCCCCTGCCCGTCGGCCGACTCCAGCCAGGCGCGGAACCCGATCCCGGTCGTCACGACCACGTGGTCGAGCGGCCCGGCAGCGCACGCCAGGGTGGCCTCCAGCAGCTCGGCGTCGTCGGCGAGCGGCGCGAGGCGGATGGCGGGCGCGAGGACGACCCTGGCCCCGCGCCGCTCCAGGAGCGTCGCGAGCTCCTCGTGGCGGCGGGCCGCGGTCACCCCGACGGCGAAGCCCGCCAGCGGCTCGGCCGCGGGCGCCGCGTCCCGGTCACCGGCGGTGCTCATCGGTGAGCGCCACCTCCACGCGGTCGCCGGCGCGGCGGACCGGGAACGCCGGCACCGCCACCCGGGGATCGTCCAGGCAGATCCCGGTCCGCAGGTCGAACACCTGCTTGTACATCGGGGACGCGACGGCCGGGGCGCCGCCGCGGGTGCCGAGGATCCCCCGCGACAGCACGTGGGCGCCGCTGAACGGGTCGAGGTTCGACATCGCGTACAGGGCGCCGTCGAACGTCCGGAAGATCGCCACCTGCGTGCCGTCGAGGATCGCGCAGACGCCGCGCTCGGGGGTCAGGGACGCGTAGGAGCAGACGTCGGACCACCGGACGGCTCTGGTGATCGTCGCTTCGGGTGTCGTGGTCATCGGCGCGGCAACCTCCCTGGCTGATACGGGTCGATACTCAGATCCTTGGCAGGGGCGGTTTCGCGGTTGGGTCCCGCTTGTCACCGCCGTGTTAAAAGCCGCTCACCTCAAGGCGCGGGCCGCTCCGGGGGGCGTGGGGGGCGTCCCCCCTCGAAGAGCGCGGTCGGAGGCGGACGGCGCAGACCTTGAACTCCGGCATCCGCGACACCGGGTCGAGGGCCGGGTTGGTGAGCAGGTTCGCGCGGCCCTCCCCCGCCCAGTGGAACGGCATGAACACCGTGTCGGGGCGGATCGCCGTGGTCAGCCTCGCCCGGACGGTCGCCGCGCCGCGGCGGCTCTCCACCCGCACGCGGGCGCCGTCCTCGATGCCGAGGCGTCCGGCGAGGTCGGGGTGCAGCTCCACGAACGGGCCGGGCGCGGCCTCCGCCAGCGCCGGGACGCGCCTTGTCTGCGCGCCCGACTGGTACTGCGCGAGGACGCGGCCCGTGGTCAGGTACACAGGGTAGTCGGCGTCCACGTCCTCGGCGGGGCCGCGGTGGTCCACCGGGACGAACCGGGCCCGGCCGTCCGGTGTGGGAAAGCGGTCCAGGTAGGGCCTCGGCGTGCCCGGGTGGTCCTCGGACGGGCAGGGCCAGAACACGCCGCCCTCCGCCTCGATCCGCTCGTAGGTGATGCCGGAGTAGTCGGCGGCGCCGCCCGCGCTCGCGCGCCGCAGCTCGCCGAACACCGCCTCCGGGTCGGCGCTCCACTCCCCCGGCGCCCCGAGCCGCGCGGCGAGCCCGGCGATGATCTCCAGGTCGGTGCGGACGCCGTCCGGCGGCGGGACGGCCCGGCGCCGCCGCAGCACCCGGCCCTCCAGGTTCGTCATCGTCCCGGACTCCTCCGCCCACTGCGCGGCGGGCAGGACCACGTCCGCGAGCCGCGCGGTCTCCGACGGCACGACATCGGCGACGGCCAGGAGGCCGAGCGCGCCGAGCCGTTCCTCCACGTGCGCGGCGCGCGGCGCGGACACCGCCGGGTTCGACCCGAACAGCAGCAGCGCCTTCGGGCCGTCCGGGGCGCCGAGCGACGACAGCAGCTCGTACGCCGAGCGTCCGGGCCCGGGCAGGGTCCCGGGGTCCACGCCCCAGACCCGTGCGACGTGCTCGCGTGCCGCCGGGTCGTCGATCCTCCGGTAGCCGGGGAGCTGGTCGGCCTTCTGCCCGTGCTCGCGGCCGCCCTGCCCGTTGCCCTGCCCGGTCAGGCACCCGTATCCGGAGCCTTCGCGGCCGGGCAGCCCGAGCGCGAGCGCCAGGTTGATGAAGGCGCTCACCGTGTCGGTGCCGCGGGCGTGCTGCTCGGCCCCGCGCCCGGTGAGGACGTGGGCGCGGCCCGCGCGGGCCAGCAGCCGGACCGCCTCGCGCATCGCCGGGACGGGCACGCCCGTGATCCGCTCGACCCGGCCCGGCCAGTAGGCGTTCACGACCGTCCGGACGGCGTCGAACCCGGTGGTGCGGGCGGCGATGTAGCCCTCGTCGGCCAGGCCCTCGGTGACCGCCAGGTGGACGAGCCCGTTCGCCAGGGCGATGTCGGTCCCCGGCGCCGGCTGCAGGTGCAGGTCGGACTGCCGGGCGGTCGCGGTGCGGCGCGGGTCCACGACGATGAGCGCGCCTCCGGCGTCCCGCATCGCGGTCAGGTGCCGCATGAACGGCGGCATCGTCTCGGCGACGTTCCCGCCCGCCAGCAGGATCGCGCCGGACGCCGCCAGGTCCGTGACCGGGCCGGGCAGGCCGCGGTCCAGGCCGAGCGCCCGCCCGGACGCCGCCGCGGCCGACGCCATGCAGAACCGCCCGTTGTAGTCGATCTGGGACGTGCCGAGCGCCACGCGCGCGAACTTCCCCAGCAGGTAGGCCTTCTCGTTCGTGAGCCCGCCGCCCCCGAACACCGCGACGGCGTCCGGCCCGTGCAGCGCGCGCAGCCGGACGGCCTCGGCGGCGACGCGGTCGAGCGCCTCGTCCCAGGTGCAGGGTTCCAGCGGGGCGCCCTTGCCGGCGCGCATCATCGGCGTCGTGAGCCGGTCCGGGACGGTCAGCAGCTCGGCGGCCGTCCAGCCCTTCTGGCACAGCCCGCCGCCGCTCGCGGGCACGTCGTCACGCGGCGCCACCCGGACGGCGCCGCGGCCGGGGTGGAGGGTCATGCCGCACTGCAGGGCGCAGTACGGGCAGTGCGTCGGAGTCGCCGTCATGCGCCCGAGCCTCGGCGGGCGCGGTTTCGTCCGCGGGTCCCCGGTGTGACCCCAGCGTTAATTGCCTTTCACGCCGCGCGTTTCCCGAGGTCAGCCGTCCCGCGGCGGCGCCCGGGGCCGGTGACCTTGACATTCGCGGGTCAAGCGTTGTCGTCTCCGATCATGGCCCTTTCGTCGCCTTTTACCCGTTCGCCGAACGGATTCGCGGCCCCCCGGCGATCTCCCGGACGGATGCGGCCCCGGCCGCCCGGGGCGCCGGATCACGCGGCGATGATCGCGCCTAACCTCGGTACATGCCCGACCTTGCTTACTACGCCTCACTGCCGCGCTCCCGCGGCGCCGCGGCGGCCCTTCTCCTGGACGACCTCGGGCGGGTCCTGCTGGTCAAGCCCACCTACAGCGAGGGCTGGTACCTGCCCGGCGGGGTCATCGAGGCCGACGAGTCCCCCCTGTCGGCATGCGTGCGCGAATGCTCGGAGGAGCTCGGCCTCGTCCCCCGCCTGGACGGCCTGGCGTGCGTGGACTGGGGCTCGCCGCGCGCCGACGGCGTCGACGCCGTCAACGTGTTCGTCTTCGGTGGCACGATCACCGGCGAGGAGATCGCCGCGATCCGGCTGCCGCCGGACGAGCTGTCCGACCACATCCTCGTCGCCCCGGAGAAGATCCCCGAGCTGGCGCCGGCGCACGTGTCACGCCGGATGGACCCCAGCCTGCGCGCCATGGGCGAGGGCCGCGCCGTCTATCTGGAGGACGGCCGGGAGCAGCCGTTCGGCACTGGCCTGTCCGCCTGACGGCCGAGGCGGCCTCCGGCCCGGGCGCGGGGCGCGCGGGCCGCCCACCGCCCGTCCGGGCGGACGCCGCCTAGGCGAGCACGGCGTCCCTGGCCTGCCGCCCGCGTTCCGGGTCGGCCACGCGGGCGCAGTGGGCGCAGCAGTACCAGTGCCCGTCCACGTCGACGCCGTGGCCCATGATGCGGCACTGGCAGTGCTCGCAGACCGGCGCCATCTTGCTGACCGCGCATTCGAACGAGTCGAACGTGTGCACCTCGCCCTGCGCGTGGATGTCGAACGTCATGTCATAGTCGTTGCCGCAGACTTCGCAGGTCGCCATCGGTCCTGTCTCCGTTCCCCCGCCGCGCCGCAGATCACTGCCTGCCTCGGCACCGCCCTACCCGAACGGTCCCGGTCTACCCCGCCCCTCACAGCCGGCGGGACGCGCTGTGCGGCAGAGTTTTCAGTGCCGTATGACCGCTCACACCCCCGCGAAACGCACCGCTCCTAGGGTCGTGGCCGCCTGACCGACCCGAGGGAGACCCATGAGCGTCACCGCCGAAGCCGCCCGCCGCGCCCGCGCCCGCCCGCTCAAAGGCCGCTGGATCGACGACTGGCGGCCCGAGGACCCCGCGTTCTGGACGGCCACCGGCGCGCGCACCGCCCGCCGCAACCTCGCCTTCTCGATCTTCGCCGAGCACGTCGGCTTCTCGGTCTGGACGCTGTGGTCGGTGCTGGTGCTGTTCCTCGGCCCCGCCTACGGGATCGACCCCGCCGGGAAGTTCACGCTCACCGCCGTCCCTGCGCTGGTCGGGGCCGCGCTGCGGATCCCCTACACCCTCGCCGTCGCCCGGTTCGGCGGCCGCAACTGGACGGTCTTCAGCGCCGCGACGCTGCTCGTCCCGGCCGTGCTCGCCGCCTTCCTCGTCGAGCCCGGCGTCTCCTACCCGGTGCTGCTGGTCCTCGCGGCCGCCGCCGGGGCCGGCGGCGGCAACTTCGCGTCCTCGATGGCCAACATCAACGCGTTCTACCCGCGGCGGCTCAAGGGCTGGGCCCTCGGCGTCAACGCGGGCGGCGGGAACCTCGGCGTCGCCGTCGTCCAGCTCGTCGGGCTCCTCGTCCTCGCCACCGCCGGCAAGGACCGCCCGGGACTCGTCGCCGGGGTCTACATCCCGCTGATCGTCCTGGCCGCGCTCGGCTCCGCCCTCCGCATGGACAACCTGTCGCACGTCCGCAACGACCGCAGGGCTATGCGGGACGTCTCCAAGGACGCCCACACCTGGATCATGTCGGTGCTCTACATCGGCACGTTCGGGTCGTTCATCGGGTTCGGGTTCGCGTTCGGGCAGGTCCTGCAGGTGCAGTTCGCGGACGTCTTCGACACCCCGGTCAAGGCCGCGTGCCTCACGTTCCTCGGCCCCGCGCTCGGGTCCCTGCTCCGTCCCGCGGGCGGGCGCCTCGCCGACCGGCTCGGCGGCGCCGCGGTCACCTTCTGGACGTTCGTCGCGATGGCCGCCGCGGCCGGCCTGGTCCTGGGCGCGTCGCGGCTCGGGTCATTGCCGGTGTTCCTCACCGGGTTCGCCCTGCTGTTCGCGCTGAGCGGCGTCGGCAACGGCTCCACCTACACCATGATCCCGGCGATCTTCCGGGCGAGGACACGGGACGGAGACGAGGGCCGCAGACTCGCCGGGGCGCTGCTCGGCGTCGCGGGCGCCGTCGGCGCGTTCGGCGGCGTCCTGGTCAACGTCGCGTTCCGGCAGTCGTTCCTCGCCCACGGGACGGGAGACGCCGCCTACATCGCCTTCATCGCCTTCTACGCCGTGTGCTGCGCGCTCACCTGGCTGGTCTACCTGCGGAACCACCCGAGGCGGCCGGCGGGCGTCTGAGGGCCTGCCGGGCCCCGCGCCGCCCCCGCGCCCGGCCGGGCCCCTCATCGGGGTCCGGCCAGCTCGGCGACCGGCCCGAGGACCGCAGCACCGACTCCCACGCGTCCCCGGACGACAGCGGAAGATGCGGCACGCCCCAGTGCCACGCCGACACCAGCAGATCGGGGTCGCGGGGCCGGTAGCCCGCCCCGACCGCGCGGGCCATGTCCCAGGCGTGCAGATGCCACTCCACGCAGGCCGCGCCCGCGTGGTCCCCGACCGTGTATTTGGTGCCCCGGTAGATCAGATGCGTCCGGTCCCACATGTCGGGCATCAGGTCGGCGTACGCGCCGGCCGACACCCCGAACGCCATGATCCGCTCCGGGCCCGGCTCGGGCGGCAGCACCGCCAGCTCCGCCGCGTTCTGCCGCGCCTGCTGCCTGATCAGCACCGCCGACGCCGCGTCCTGCGCGAACAGCGTCGCCAGCCGGCTGTCGGGCGCGTCCTGGAGGTACTCCAGGAAGTTCTCCGCGACGCACCGCAGATGCCCGGCGAGATCGATCAGCCGCCAGTCGGCGCAGGGCGTCGGGACGTCCCAGTCATCGGCCTGCTGCGCCAACTCGCGGATCGCCGTCACCCCGTCCTGGTAGGACTCCAGTACGCGGCCCCGGTCCGGCGGCGTGCGCTCCACGTGACTTCCCCCCGCGTCCAGAGCACGCTGCGTGCGCAGCGCGCCCTCTCCGCCGGGCCCCCGCCGCGCGCCCGCCGCGGAGTGCGGCGTCCGGCGCGAGCGCCCCCCGGCGTTCCCCCGAGAGGGCAGACTCTCAAAGTTCGGTGGCCGGTGCCACCCGGTGACGCTGTGTCGTCACACGTCGCCCCCACCGGCCGCGCCCGTCCCCAACGGCCCCCTGCCGGGCCCTGGACGGCCCCCAGGCGGCCCCTCAGACGGCCAGGGTCGGATGCGTCCGGAAGCTGAGCCGGTGCGCCTCCCGGGCGGTGCGGAGCCGGTCGACCTCGTCCGTCCACGGCCGCACGTCCGCGCGCGCCTTGGCCTTGCGGTAGGCGATCTCCGCGGCCCGGCGGGTCTTCGCGTCCTGGGTCTCGACCGAGTACACCTGCGGGCCCATCGCGATCCGCTCGGACGCCTCGGCGGCGGCGAGCACCTCGGTCATCGCCTTGTCGAACGCGACCGTCAGCGCCCGCAGCTCGGGCTCGGGCGTGTCCGCGCCCTGCGCGTCCCGCAGCGCCCGCTCCGCCTCGCCGGCCGCCGCGAGCCGCTCCTCGTACTCGGCGGCCAGCCGCTGGTCGGCCTCGTACGGCTCGGCGACGTCCTTGCTCACCCGGCGGCCCAGCGGCATGGTGGTCACTCCTATCGGCGGTCATGGGTTTCCGGTCGAGCAAAGCGTACGCGGGCCACCGGCGTGTCATGGCGGCGGACACCCCGCTCCGGCCCTTTACGCAGTAAGGTCGGTCCATGGTTCGCCAACCGAGCATCAACGCCCAGCACCGAGCACCGCTGTCCACCGAGCGGATCATCGAGTCGGCCCTGCGGATCGTCGACGGGCAGGGCCTCGCCCGGCTCACCATGCGCCGCCTCGGCGACGCGCTGGAGGTCGAGGCGATGGCGATCTACCACCACCTCCCCCGCGGCAAGGAGCAGCTCCTGGACGGCCTCGTCGCGCACGTCGCGTCCGCGCCCGCCGACACCGTGTCCGCCGCCTCGAACGGGGACTGGCGGAACGCCCTGCGCGCGTGGGCCGCCGACTACCGGACGCGGCTGCTGACGCACTCGGGCGTCCTCCCCCTCGTCGTGACCCGCCGGAACCCCGCCGCGCTCGCCACCACGCTCGCGTCGCTGCGCGAGGTGCTGCGGCGCGGCGGCGTCGCCGAGGAGACCGCCGCGGTCGCCGCGCACACGCTGCTCGGCTACGTCATCGGCCACGCCTCCCTGGAGGTCCGCGGCACCAACCGAAACAACGCCGAAGCCGCTCCGGGGGACGCGGGGGGTCGTCCCCCCTCGGACGGCACGAACAGCGCCGAGCGGCCCGTCGACTGGGACGCGCGCTTCACCGCCGGGCTCGACCTCATCCTCAGGGGCGTGACCTGACGCGGCTCAGTCCTCGACGACGAGGACCTCCAGATGGAGCGGGCCGTGCACGCCCTCCACGCGGACCATCTCGATGCCGTGGGTGGCGGACGGCCCGCTGATCCACGTCAGCGGGCGCGCCGGGTCGAGCCGCTCCACCGCCTCGGGGACCGTTCCGACGATCTGATCGGCGTGCACCACGCACAGGTGGTAGGCGGGGACGGCGGTGAGCGCCCGCCGCCCCTGCGCGCGGCCGCCGTCCAGGACGACCGTGCCGGTCTGCGCGATCGCCGCCGCGCAGCCGGTGACGACGCCGTCGACGGCGGCGAGGGTGTCGACGTCGACGGCCGGGGTGTCGGCCAGGGCCCGGACGCCGTCCAGCTCCGCGAGCCATCCGAACGGCAGATCGGCCGGGACGACGATCTGCTTGGCCTCCCGCCCCCACAGCGCGGCGGCCACGGCGGTGCCCAGCTCGTCGGCGCTGACGTGACGCACCGAGGCCCGGTTGTCGGCGACCCGCTCGGTGAACAGCGCCAGGACGTCGGCCCGGTTCACGGCCTCGTCGTCGGTGAGGCGGCGCGCGTAGCGGCGCGGCACCGGCGGACGCGTGCCGCGCGCCCCGCCGAGCGCCTCCCGCACCCGCCGCAGCACCTCCGCGCGCGAGCCCCCGCCCGGCCCTTCGCCGGACGCCGTCATGGCCGCCTCCGCGTCCACCAGGCGCGGAAGCTCTCCGACGGCGGCGCGGGCAGGTCGCGGGCCTCGGTCCACTTGCCGAGCAGGCCGGGGAGGCGGCGGATCCGGCCGCCGCGCGACAGCAGCCGCGCCCAGCGGGTGCCGCGCCGCAGCGCGGTCTCGTAGCGGCGCGGGTCGCCCATCGTCCAGGCCAGGCCGCGCATCAGCATCAGCTCCGGCGGCGGGACGGGACGGCGCCGCCGCGACTCCACCACCGTGCCGCGCAGGTGGACCAGCACGTCCGGGATGTCGATCTTCACGGGGCAGACGTCGGCGCACGCGCCGCAGAGCGTCGACGCGTACGGCAGCGACGCGTCGGCGGCGCTGTCGACGCCCCGCAGCTGGGGGGTGAGGATCGCCCCGATCGGCCCCGGATAGACCGGGCCGTACGCCCGGCCGCCCGCCCGCTCGTAGACCGGGCACACGTTCATGCAGGCCGAGCAGCGGATGCACCGCAGCGCGGTGCGCCCGACCTCGTCGGCGAGGGCCCGCGTGCGGCCGTTGTCGAGCAGGACGAGATGGAACGCGCGCGGCCCGTCGCCCGCCGTCACGCCCGTCGACGTCGCGACGTAGGGGGTCATCCGGTCACCGGACGACGAGCGCGGCAGGAGCTGGAGGAACACCTCCATGTCGGCCCAGGTCGGGACGACCTTGTCGATGCCGGCGACGCTGATCAGCGTGCCGGGGAGCGTCAGGCACATCCGCGCGTTGCCCTCCGACTCCAGGACCACGAGCGTCCCGGTCTCGGCGACCAGGAAGTTCGCGCCGGTGACGGCGACGCGGGCGCGCAGGAACCGTTCGCGGAGATGGACGCGGACGGCGGCGGCGAGGCCGGCGGGGTCGTCGGTCAGGTCGGGCCCCGCGGCGGGCATCGTCCGCCGGAACAGCTCCCTGATCTCGGCGCGGTCGCGGTGGAGCGCGGGCGACAGCAGGTGGGACGGCTCGTCGTCGCCGAGCTGGACGGCCAGATCGGCGAGGGCGGTCTCGCGGGCGGTGACGCCGGCGCGGGCCAGTGCGGCGGTCAGGCCGATCTCCCGGGTGGTCGCGGACGACGCCTTGACGACCTCGTCCGCGCCGGCCGCCCGCACCAGCCCGGTGACGATCTCGCACGCCTCGGCGGCGTCCGCCGCCCAGTGCACGGTGCCGCCCGCCTCGGTGACGGCCCGCTCCAGCTCCTCCAGGTGGGCGTCGAGGTCGAGGAGCGCGGCGTCCCTGATCGCGCGCCCGGCCTCGCGCAGGTCGTCCCACCCGCCGAGCTCGGCGGCCGCGGCGGCCTCCCGCTCCCTGGCCGCGGCGATCCCGCCGCGCAGGTTACGGCGGAGGCCGGTATCGGCCAGCGCGGACCGCGCGGCGGCGGCGAACTTCGGCATCGGCAGTGGGACCGGCCCGGTCGTGCCGGGAGGCGGCCTCATCCCGGCGGAGGACGGCCTCGTCCCCGGGAAGGAGCCCGGGGACCGGCCCGTCGAGCGGAGCTCGTCCGTTGAATGGCGGTGGGTGGGGGCTGGAGGACGGTCCGTCACGCCGGCCCCGTCTCGGCGAGGATCTCGGCCAGGTGCATGGTCCGGACGCCGCCGCGCAGCCGCGACAGCGCGCCGCCGATGTGCGCGAGGCAGGAGTTGTCGACCGCGCAGACCACGTCGGCGCCGGTGTCGCGGACGTGGCGCACCTTGTCGGCCACCATGGCGACCGACACGTCGGAGTTCTTCATCGCGAACGCGCCGCCGAACCCGCAGCACTCCCCCGCCGCCGGCAGTTCGACCAGGTCGAGGCCCCTGACCGCGCGCAGCAGCCGCAGGGGGCGGTCGGCGACGCCGAGCGTCCGCGCGGACTGGCAGGACGGATGGTAGGTGACCCGGTGCGGGAAATAGGCGCCGACGTCGGTGACGCCCAGGACGTCGACCAGGAACTCCGTCAGCTCGTAGACGGCGAGCCCCTCGGCGGCACGGGCCAGGCCGGGGTCGCGGGCCGTCCGCGCGATCCGCGGGTAGCCGTCGCGGACGGTCGCGGCGCAGGACGCGGACGGCGCGACCACGACCTCGCAGCCCTCGAACGCCGCCGTGTAGGCGCGGGCCAGGTCGGCGGCCTCGCGGTGGTAGCCGGTCGTCCAGTGGATCTGCCCGCAGCACGTCTGCCCCGGCGGGTACGCGACCTCGTGGCCGAGCCGTTCCAGCAGGACGGTCACGGCCTTCCCGGTGCCCGGGAACAGCGCGTCGTCGAAGCAGGCGACGGACAGGGCGACCCGCACCGGCCTCACTCCCCCCACGCCTCGCAAAGCCCGTTCCCGCCGAACATCGTAGGGGTTTCACGCGCCGACGGCGTGTCGTTCGCCGTCCGTTAGCGTGCGGAAGGAACGCTGGATCCGGCACCTCCGAGTGAGACGGGTCACAGCCGCCGGTACTCCGGTACCAACGGACAACCGCCCCAACGGACTATGGCCGGTGAGTGCGAACCGTTCCACACTGAGAGGCGTCAATAAAGGAAAGCTCCACAACCGACCCGTAGTTGAGACCGGAGGCACCACGATGTGCCCGCACCAGCCGCCCTGTCCCTCGCACAACGCACCCGACCGCGACGCCGCCCGGACGCTGGCCTCCCACCCCGAGCAGGGGTGGAGCCTGCTGTGCAACGGCGTCGTGCTGTTCGAGGACACCGGTGAGCTGCTGCCCGACGGGGGAATCATCGCACCGCACCGGCCGACGGATCCGCTGGCTCCGTCAGCCGCCTGAACGACGTCCACGGGGGACTAGTTCAAACGGGTGATCATCCTCTCGGGGGCACGGCCACCGCCCGCTCCATCCGGGCCCGCACCGGGCCCGGAACGCAACCGCCCAGACCGCCACCAGAACCGTTACGGGCCGCCCGTCCGCAC
>NZ_VCKW01000178.1 GCF_005889715.1 Actinomadura soli | reverse complement strand
GGGCCGGGTCGTCCAGGATCGAGGTCGCTTCCGGCGGCGGCTCGGGCGGCGCGTCGTCGGCCTGCGCGGGCGGCGGCGCGAACTGGGCGAGCTGGACGCCGGCCGCGCCCGCCAGGACGCGGGCGGTCTCGGCGGCCGCCGGGCGGGAACCGGGGTCCTCGCCGAGGCAGCGGCGGCAGAGGGCGTCGACCTCGTCCGGGACGTCCTTCGGGAGGGCCGGGGTCGACACGGGCAGCCCGGTCACCGACTCCTGCAGGACGACGCCCAGCGAGAAGATGTCGGCGGCCGGAGTCGGCGCCGAGCCCGACAGCAGCTCGGGCGCGACGTAGGCGGGGGTACCCAGCACGGGGCCGCCGAACGCGGACGGACCGGTGAAGGCGATGCCGAAATCCAGGACCTTCACGCCGACCGGCGTGAGGAAGATGTTCGCCGGCTTGATGTCACGGTGGACGATCCCGGCGGCGTGGGCGGCGGCCAAGGCGTCGGCGACGCGCGCGCAGATCGCGGCGGCCTCCTGCCAGGGCAACGATCCCCGGGACAGGCGCGCCGCCAGGCTCTCGCCGTCCAGCAGCTCCATGACCACGTACGGGACGTGTTGCCTCTGGGGGGACGACCCCCCGGGCCCCCCGGACGCCGTCATGTGCTCGCCGTAGTCGTAGACGCCGGTGATGCTCGGGTGGGTGAGGCCCGCGGCGGCCTTCGCCTCCTGGCGGAGCCGCCGCGTGAACTCCTCGGGCCAGCCCTCCTTGGGCACCTTCACCGCGACGGGACGGTCGAGGACGAGGTCGACCGCCCGCCAGACGGTCGCCATCCCGCCGGCGCCGAGGGGCCTTTCCAGACGGTAGCGGTCCCCGAGGCGGTCGCCCGGGGCGACGATCTCGGGCATGGGGGAAGCCTAATGCCGTGCTCAGGGCACCAGGTACCGGGTGTCGCGGGCGTCGGTGATCGCCATGTGCCCCGGCGCGTGCCCGATGGCGAGCTTCGGGCGGGACGCCATCACGGCCGCCTGCGGGGTGACGCCGCACGCCCAGAACACGGGGATCTCGTCCACCCTGATCTCGACGGGGTCGCCGAAGTCGGGGCGGCCGAGGTCGTCGATGCCGAGCTCGACGGGGTCGCCGACGTGGACGGGCGCGCCGTGCACGGACGGGTAGCGGGCCGTGACCCGGACGGCGTCGGCGACCTGCGCGGCGGGCACGGGACGCATCGAGACGACGAGCGGCCCGCCGAACTCGCCGGCGCGGCGGCACATCCGGTTCGTCCGGTACATAGGGACGTTCCGGTTCTGCTCGATGTGCCGGACGGGGACGCCGGCCTCGCGGAGCGCGTCCTCGAACGTGAAGCTGCAGCCGATGAGGAACGTGACCAGGTCGTCCCGCCAGTACCCGGTCACATCGGGCACGCGGGCGACCGGTTCGCCGTGCTCGTAGACGACGTAGCCGGGCAGGTCGGTGCGCAGGTCGCCGGCGAACAGGGACGCGGACGTCGCGCCGGGTTCGGTGACGTCCAGGACGGGGCACGGCTTGGGGTTGCGCTGCGCGAAAAGCAGCAGGTCGTACGCCTGCTCGCGGGGCACGGAGATCAGGTTCGCCTGCGTCCAGCCCGCGCACCAGCCGGCGGTCGGGACGCGGAGGCCGGCGCGGAACAGCGCCCTGGCCTGTTGCGGCGACAGCGCGTGCGGGTCGAGGGGTGCGGTCATGGTCGCTCCTTCAGAACCGTCGAACGGTCGGGCAGGGAGCGGAACCCGGGGAGAGGCGAGACCGATGCGGAAGATCGGAAAGGGGGATTCGATGACGGCCGCGCGGTCAGAGGGGTGAATGAGTCCGGGTCTGCGACGCCCGACACCCCCACGCCGAGCGCCGCATGACCCGGACGGCCCCAATCCTGACTGTCGCCAGCGGCCTTGTCTGGTTGAACGTGCGGCCCCGGTCCCATGGTTCCCGCTCGCTGAGAGAAATCTGGAATTTCGTCCTCACCTCCACAATTGGTCGAGCTGGGTGATCAGATCCCAGCTCAGATACAGGGAGATCACCCAGGCGGTGCCGCCGAGGACGAGCATCCAGACCGGATACCGGTACCCGCCGAGCAGATCGCGGCGGAGGGCCGCCGCCCAGAGGAGCACGCCGAGCCCGAACGGCAGGATCATCCCGTTCAGCGCGCCCGCGAGGACGAGCAGCTTGGCCGGCGTCGTGCCGATGATGAGGTAGATGACGGCGGACACGAGGATGAACGCCACGACCAGGCGGTTGCGGTGCCGTTCGACGAAGGACGAGAACGAGACCAGGAACGACACCGAGGTGTAGGACGCGCCGATGACGCTGGTGATCGCGGCCGACCACATGATCAGGCCGAACAGCCGCACCCCGGCCTCGCCCGCCGCGTGCTCGAACGCCGAGGACGGCGGGTTGTCCTTGGCGAGCGTCACGCCGCCCGCGACGACGCCGAGGACGGCGAGGAACAGCAGCACCCGCATCAGGCCGGTGACGAGGATGCCGGTGACGGCGCTGCGGTTGATCTCCCGGACGTGCTCCGCCCCGGTCAGCCCGGACTCGATCATGCGGTGCGCGCCCGCGTAGGTGATGTAGCCGCCGACCGTCCCGCCGATCAGGGTGGTGATGACGAGGAACTCCACGGTCTCGGGCGCGACGCTCTGCTTGAGCGCGTCGCCGAGCGGCGGCTCGGACACGAACGCCACGTACAGCGTCAGCAGGATCATCACGGCGCCGAGGAGGACCACGATGCGGTCCATCGCGACGCCGGCGCGGCGGCTCAGGAAGATGCCGATGGCGACCAGCGCGGAGAGCGCGCCGCCGATCTTGACGTCCAGGCCGAGCAGCGCGTTCAGGCCGAGGGCGGTGCCGGCGACGTTGCCGATGTTGAAGACGAGGCCGCCGAAGACGTCCAGCGCGGCGAGCGCGTAGCCGGCGCCGGGCAGGACGCGGTTGCCGAGCTCCTGGGCGCGCATGCCGGACACGCCGACGATGCGCCACACGTTGAGCTGGATCGCGATGTCCACCAGCACGGACACGAGGATCGCGAACGCGAACGCGGCGCCGAGCCTGGCGGTGAACACGGTGGTCTGGGTGATGAAGCCGGGGCCGATGGCACTGGTGGCCATCAGGAACATGGCGCCGAGGAGCGCGCCGCGGCGGGAGGGTGCGGATGGTGCCGGGGGTTTGTCCAGGGTCCGATCCGTCATGGGGCTGGCCCTTCCAGGGATGCGCCTTTCCGTCAGCGTAGAGATTGTTCAACAATCCAGCAATCCCCTTGTTGAGATATTTCCGGCGCGCTGGGATACGCTGGCGTTTCAGGTGAGAACGCGTCCCGCGGCGGTGCGATCCGCCACGCCCCGGAGGAAAGGACGGCCGATGACCGTGGGAGAGCCGTGGCTCGACGAGATCGCGGCGGCGCGGCACGGCATGGACCGGTCGAGCACCGCGACCCGCGTCGCGGACCTGTTCCGCGAGAAGATCGCCGACGGGCGGCTCGTCCCCGGGACGCGGCTGTCCGACGACAAGCTCGCCGCCGTCATGGGGGTGTCGCGCAACACGATGCGCGAGGCGTTCCAGATGCTCGTCAAGGAACGGCTGCTCGTGCACGAGTTCAACCGCGGCATCTTCGTGAGCCGCGTGCCCGCCGACGCGCTGGCCGACCTCTACCGGGTCCGGCGCATCCTGGAGTGCGAGGGCGTCCGCAGCGCGCCCGGCGCCACCGACGCCGCGCTCGGCCGGGTCGAGGCCGCCGTGCTGGAGGGCGAGCACGCCGCGGCGTCCGGGAACTGGGCGGACGTCGGCACCGCCGACATCAAGTTCCACAAGGCCCTCGCCGCCCTGATGGGCAGCCCCCGGGTGGACGAGATGATCGGGCATGTGCTCGTCGAGATGCGCCTGGTCTTCCACGAGATGGGCTCGCCGCGCGAGTTCCATGAGCCGTACCTCGCCCGCAACCGCCGTCTCTACGACCTGATGGCGCAGGGTGACTTCGCGCGGGCCGAGGGGGAGCTCCGGTCCTATCTGGACGACGCGGAGGCGCAACTCATGAAGGCGTACCACGAGAAGGAGTGAACCCGGGACCCGCCGGGAGGGCTCCCGGGAGGGCTACGGCGCGTAGTTCATGACGTGGTCGTGGAGCAGCTGCGGCGCCCGCGGGTCGCGGCGGCGGAACGCCTCGATCAGCTCCGCGTGCTCGGCCGACTTGGAGTAGATCTCCGTGTGGTGCAGGCGGAGGGACAGCGTCGTCCACAGCTCGATGCCGAGCCCCTCCCAGACCGACACCAGCAGCCGGTTCCCGGCCGACTCCACGATCGCGCGGTGGAAGGCGATGCTCAGGCGCATCTGCTCGGGCAGGTCGCCGTCCCGCGCCGCCTCGCCGAGCAGGCGGTTGTGCTCCTCCAGCGCGTCCAGGCAGCCGGACAGGGCCGGCAGGGCCAGCTCCACGGCCGTCCGCTCCAGGCCGGCGCGGACGGGGAAGATCTCGGCGAGGTCCCGCTCGGTGAAGTCGCGGACGCGGGCGCCGCGGTTCGGCAGCGACTCGATCAGCCGCTGCGCCTCCAGCTGGCGGAGCGCCTCGCGGACGGGACCCTGGCTGACGCCGAGCTCGGCGGCGATGCGGCGCTCGACGACGCGCTCGCCGGGCTGCCAGCGTCCGGAGCTGATGCCGTCCACGATGAACTCGCGGATCTGGTCGGCGAGTCCGGTACGGAGCAGCGGTGCGGGGATCGGCGCGTTCACGGCATCCCATGTTAGACGGAGCGTCGGTAAGTGACTCTTGACGAAGCCAATATGATCGATCATAGATCAATGATGATCGGTGAGCGTCGTGGCGATCCTACGGCGTTGCCCCGGACAGAGGAAGATCGCCGATGGCTGAGACAACGAAGGCCGCTCCGGCCCGCACCCGGAGAACACGCGGCACCAAGACGCCCCGGGTGAACGCCGCCGCGCCGCCGCCGACGCCGCCCGACGCGGAGACGCTCGTCGGCTACTACCGGCAGATGCTGCTGATCAGGCGGTTCGAGGAGCGGGCCGCCCGCGCCTACACCGAGGCCAAGATCGGCGGGTACTGCCATCTGAACCTGGGCGAGGAGGCCACGGTCGTCGGCCTGATGGCCGCGCTGCGCCCGTCCGACTACCTGTTCACCAACTACCGCGAGCACGGGTACGCCCTTGCCAAGGGGATCGGCGCGGAGCGGGTCATGGCCGAGCTGTACGGGCGGTCGACGGGCGTGTCGAAGGGCTGGGGCGGGTCGATGCACCTGTTCGACGCCGGCGCCCGGCTGCTCGGCGGGTACGGCATCGTCGGGGGCCAGGTCCCGCTCGCCACCGGCGCGGCGCTCGCCGTCTCCTACAAGGGCGGCGACGAGGTCGTCATGTGCCACATGGGCGACGGGACGGCCGCGATCGGCGCGTTCCACGAGTCGCTGAACATCGCCGGCCTCTGGGACCTCCCCGTCGTCTTCGTCGTGATCAACAACGGTCTCGGGATGGGCACGACCGTGGAGAACTCCGCCGCCGAGCCCGAGCTGTACCGGCGCGGCGCCGCGTACCGGATGGAGAGCGCCCGGGTGGACGGCACCGACGTCATCGCCGTCCGGGACGCCGCGCGCCTCGCCGTCGAGCGGGCCCGGTCGGAGAGCAGGCCGTACCTGCTGGAGACCACGAGCCCCCGGCTGAAGGGCCACTCGGTCGTCGACCCGGCCCGCTACCGGTCCAAGGGGGAGAAGGAGGCCCTGAAGGCCGCCGACCCGCTGGCCCGGATGGCGCTGAACCTGGAGGAGGCCGGGATCCTCGGCCACGACGACCGCGACACGCTCGACGCCGAGGTCACGGCCGAGGTCGACGCCGCCGCCGCGTTCGCCGACGAGAGCCCCGCCCCCGAGGTGTCGACCCTGTTCGACTACACCTACGCCACCCCCGTCCCGGGCGAGCTGCGCCGCCTGCCCGCCGACCCGGTATTCAGCTCCTGAGAGGCACCCCATGGCAACCGTGACCTACCGCCAGGCCCTCCGGGACACGCTCCGCGCCGAGATGCTCCGGGACGAGAACGTCTTCCTGATAGGCGAGGAGATCGGGCTCTTCGAGGGCTCCTACAAGATCACCGAGGGGCTGCTGAAGGAGTTCGGGCCGCGCCGCGTCCGCGACACCCCGATCGCCGAGGAGGGCTTCGTCGGCGCCGCGATCGGCGCCGCGATGCTCGGCCTCCGCCCCGTCGTGGAGATCATGACGATCAACTTCTCGTTGCTGGCGCTCGACCAGATCGTCAACCACGCCGCGAAGATCTACGGCATGTTCGGCGGGCAGGCCAGCGTCCCGATGGTGATCCGCACCCCGGGCGGCGGCGGCCAGCAGCTCGGTGCGACGCACTCGCAGAACGTCGAGCTGTTCTACTCGTTCATCCCGGGCCTGAAGGTCGTCGCGCCGAGCACGCCCGCCGAGGCGTCCGCGATGCTGAAGGCCGCGATCCGCGACGACGACCCGGTGCTGTTCCTGGAGAACCTCGCCCTCTACAACACCAAGGGCGAGCTGCCCGCCGAGGTCGGGGACATCGAGCCCGCCGAGATCGGGCGCGCGGGCGTCACCCGTCCCGGCACCGACATCACGATCATCGGGTACTCGCGGATGGCGCGGGTCGCCGCCGAGGTCGCCGAGACGCTCGCCGCCGACGGGATCTCCGCCGAGGTCGTCGACCTGCGCAGCCTGCGCCCCCTCGACCGGCGGACGATCGTGGACTCCGTCCGCAAGACGGGGTGCGCCGTGGTCGCCGAGGACGACTGGCTCACCTACGGCATCGGCGCCGAGATCGCCGCGACGATCCAGGAGGGCGCGTTCGACTGGCTGGACGCCCCCGTCCGCCGCGTCGCGATGGCCGAGGTGCCCCTCCCCTACGCCAAGTCCCTGGAGACGGCGGCGCTGCCGTCCGCCGACTCGCTGCTCACCGCCGTCCGCGACACGCTCCGCGCGACCGGCCGTACCATCCTGGAGCCCGCGCGATGACCGACATCCTCATGCCCCGCCTCTCCGACACGATGGAGGAGGGCGTCATCAGCTCCTGGCAGAAGCAGCCGGGAGACGAGGTCGCGGTCGGCGATGTCATCGTCGACATCGAGACCGACAAGGCGGTCATGGAGTACGAGGCGTACGAGGCGGGCGTCCTGGAGAAGATCCTGGTCGCCGAGGGCGAGACCGCCGCGATCGGCGCCCCGATCGCCGTGCTCGCCACGGCCGGCGGCGCGAGCCCCGCCCCCGCCGCCCCGGAACCGGCGTCCGCCCCGGTACCTGAGCCCGTCGCGCAGGCACCGGCGGCCTCGGCTCCCGCTCCGGTCGCGGTTGCTCCGCGTTCGGGCAACGGAACCCGGCCGCCGTCGTCGCCGCTGGCACGGCGGCTGGCCCGCGACCACGGCATCGACATCGCGACGCTGAACGGCTCCGGCCCGGGCGGACGCATCGTCCGCGCGGACATCGAGTCCGCGATCCGGTCCGGCGCTCCGGCCCCGGCCGCCGCACCCGCTCCGGCGCCCACCGCGCCCGCGGCCTCGCCCGTCAAGGCGCAGGCCGCCGAGGACCCGGACGTCGAGGCCGTCCCGCTGAACCGCTTCCGCAAGGTGGCGGCGCGGCGGCTGACCGAGAGCAAGCGCGAGGCGCCGCACTTCTACCTCAACCGCGAGGTGGACGCGGAGCCGCTGCTGTCCTTCCGCGCCCAGCTCAACCAGGCGCTCGCCCCGGCCAAGGTCAGCGTGAACGACCTGATCGTGAAGGCGTCGGCGACCGCGCTGCGCGAGCATCCGGCCGTGAACGTCTCCTACACCGAGGAGAACCTGCTCTTCCACAAGCGCGTCCACGTCGGCATCGCCGTGGCGGTCGAGGACGGCCTGCTCGTCCCCGTCATCAAGGACACCGACCGCAAGGGCGTCTCGGAGATCGGCCAGGAGATCCGCGAGCTGGCCGGCAAGGCACGCGACGGGAAGCTCACCCTGCCGGAGATGAGCGGCGGGACGTTCAGCGTCAGCAACCTCGGCATGTTCGGCGTCGACTCCTTCGCCGCGGTGATCAACCCGCCGGAGGCGGCGATCCTCGCCGTCGGCGCGATCCGGGACGAGCCGGTCGTCCGCGACGGCCAGGTCGTGCCGGGCAAGCGCCTGGCGCTGACCCTGTCGGTCGACCACCGCGCCACCGACGGCGCGACGGCCGCCAGGTTCCTGGACCGGCTCGCCACCCTGCTGGAGAACCCGCTGCTCATCGTCGCCTAGGGCATGACCCGGCCTCCGACCACGCCGGCGTCCCGGGCGACCTGATCGAGGGCCGCCCGGGCCGGGGCGCGCTCATGTCCGGGGCACACTCATGTCGTCGCGGCGATACACGACCTGAGCGCCTGCGGAAGCGCCGCCCACGCCGCCCACGCCGCCCACGCCGGTGCGCGGCTCGCGGGCTCGCGTTGCTCGGATCGCGAAACCACCGCTGACCAGGACGCGAACACCCGCGCGCCCCCAGATCGCGGCGAGCACGGTGGCGGCGGGCGCCGCGAGGAGCACGGATCGTCAGGACCGGACCAGCCGTCCGCCTCGCCTTGCGTCAAGTCAACGCCCGATTATGATGTCACGCATGGTAGTCAGAGTAGTACAGATAGTAAAATAACGGCACCTTCCGCCATCGTTCCGGACGGCTCCGGAAGATCACCAGAGGATGGGACGCCTGCGATGACATGCGTGAAGACGGGCGGTGCGGGCTTGCTGTGCCTTCGCGGGGTGGAGCCCGCGCGGTGAGGGCGGTGGTGATCGGCGGCGGGATCATGGGCGCGTCCGTCGGCTGCCACCTGGCACGCGCGGGACTGGACGTCCGCGTCCTGGAGGCCGCCGGCCCGGCCGAAGGCGCGACCGCCGTCACGTTCGCCCGGCTCAGCGCCTTCGACAAGGAGCCGCGCGACTACTTCCGCCTCAACGAGGAGGGCATGGCCGAGCACGCCGGGCTCGCGTCCGAGGCCGCGGCGCCGACGTGGTACCACCCGTGCGGGTCCGTCCTGCTGGCCGGGGACGAGGCCGAGCTGGCCCGCCGCGCCGACCGGTTCCGGGCCTGGGGATATCCCCTCACCTGGGGGCCCGCGCCCGACGTGGGCATGGCCGCCCGGCTCCCCGCCCGCGTCCTGCACGCCCCCGCGGAGGGCTGGGTGGACGCGGTCGCGCTGACCCGCCACCTGCTCGACCGGGCGGCGCGGCACGGCGCCGAGATCCGCCCCGGGGTCCTCGTCACCCGCCTCGCCCGCGCCTCCCACTGGATCCTCGCCACGGCCGGCGGCGAGAACATCGCCGCCGACATCGTGGTCAACGCCGCGGGCCAGGGCGCCCCAGCGATCGCGGCGTCCGCCGGATCATCCCTCACCCTGACGCGGAGCCCGGGCCTCCTTCTCACCGCCACGACTCCCGGCACCCATCTGCGCCGCATCGTCCACACCCCCGAGGTGTCCGTCCGGCCGGACGGTCCCGGCTGCGTGGTGATCCGCTCCGACCTCGTCGACCGGGCCCTCGCCGGCGGCCGGGACGCCCGCGACCTCACCGGCGACCTCGTGTCCCGGGCCGCCGGGGTCCTTCCCGGCCTGGCCGCGGCCACCGGCATCGGCTTCCGGACGGGGTACCGCGTCCTCCCGCAGGGCGGCTATCCGAGCATCGGCGGCATTCCCCAGCTCCCCGGCTACTACGAGGCCGTCACCCACAGCGGGATCACTCTCGGTCCTCTCGTCGGCCGCCTGCTGGCCGACGAGATCACCACCGGGCGGGTTCCGCCCCAGCTGAAACCCCATCGTCCGGCGGCCAAATCCCGTTGACGCGCGCCGCCGGCCCGCGTCCGCGGGAGCCCCGCACCAGGTAGCGGCGCCGGGGGGGCGCTCACGGGTGGCCGCATGCGGACAGCGGCAATCAGATCGGCGGGCGGCCGCGAAGTAGTGGCGGGCATGGCGAAGGAACCGGTCGACCCGGCGCCGCGGCACTCCAAGCCCAGCGCCACGGAACGGCGCCGCCGCGACGGCATCCGGGCACCGGTAGGGGAATGCACAATGCCGACAACCCATCCGTTCAGGGCGCGGGTCGCCGCGCTGGTCGCCGCCGGAGGGCTGCTGGTCACCAGCGGGCTCTTCGGGCTGGCGCCCGAGCAGGGCGCCGCGTCCAGCCACCGCGAGGCGCCGCTCATCTCGGGGCAGCCGCAGTACGACAACACCGACGTGTACGCGTTCGTCAGTCCCGACAAGCCGGACACGACAACGCTGGTCGCCAACTTCATCCCCTTCGAGGACCCGGCCGGCGGGCCCAACTTCTACAAGTTCGCGCGGGACGCCCGCTACGACTTCAACGTCGACAACAACGGCGACGCGCAGCCGGACCTGATCTACCGGTTCGAGTTCAACGACTTCCTGAAGAACGGGAACACCTTCCTCTACAACACCGGGCCGGTGACGAGCCTGGACGACCCCGACCTCAACTTCACCCAGACCTACGACCTGACGCTGATCCGGCAGACCGACGGCAAGGTGACCGGCACCAGCAAGCTCGCCGACAACGCTCCCGTGGCGCCGTCCAACGTGGGCAAGGCGTCCATGCCGAACTACTCGGTGCTGCGCCAGCAGGCGATCAAGCCGCTCGGCAACGGGCGGACCGCGTTCGCCGGCCAGGCCGACGACTCCTTCTTCATCGACCTGCAGATCTTCAACCTGCTGTTCGGCGGGAACCTCAAGGAGGTCGGCGACGACACCGTCAGCGGCTACAACGTCAACACCCTGGCCGTCCAGGTGCCGACGAAGGACCTGGCCACAACCCAGGACCCGGTGATCGGCGTGTACTCCACCGTGCAGCGCCAGACCGCCTCGGGCGACTACACGCAGGTCTCCCGGCTCGGCGCCTCGCTGGTGAACGAGGTCGTCATCCCGCGCGGGAAGAAGGACACCTTCAACGCGTCCAACCCGTGGGCGGACGCGCAGTTCGCGCAGTTCGTCACCAACCCCGAGGTGCCGAGGCTGATCGAGCAGCTCTACAAGATCCCGGCGCCGGCGACACCGCGCAAGGACCTCGTCCAGGCGTTCCTGACCGGCGTGCCGGGGCTGAACCAGCCGAAGAACGTGCGGCCGGCCGAGCTGCTGCGGCTCAACACCTCGATCAAGCCGACTCCGAACCCCGACCGGCTCGCCGTGCTGAACGGCGACAACCAGGGCTTCCCGAACGGTCGGCGGCTCACCGACGACGTCACCGACATCATCCTCCAGGTCGCCGAGGGCGAGCTGCTCGGCAGCAAGAACGACCTGGGCGACGCGGTCAACGCCAACGACCTCCCGTTCGAGAAGGCGTTCCCGTACGTGGCGCAGCCCAGGTCCGGGACGGATGCCCGCGGCCGCACCCCCGCCAAGGCATCCGGCAAGCCCGCCCGCACGGGCCCGGACGGAAAGCCGATGAGCTTCCTCAACGCGGGCGCGTCCGAGCGGATCGGCGACGAGGACGGCGGTTCCGCGCTGGCCGGCGCGCTGCCCGCGGCGGCGCTGGCCGGCGGTGCGGTGTTCATGCTGACCGGTGGGCTGCTGTGGTGGCGGCGCAGGCGCCCCGCCACCGGACGGCTCGAGGTCTGATGCGCCGTCCTCTGATCGCCGGGGTCTCGGCTGCCGGGCTGGTCGCGGTACTGACGTTCGGAGCAGCGGTCGCCCCCGTCCGCTCTTCCGACACGTCCGCCACGACCGGGTCCGCGGCAGCCGGGGCCCCGGCCTCGGGGTCCGCGCCCGCGAGCGTCGCGGCGCTGCAGAAGCGGCTCCGCGAGCAGCCGCACGACGCGGCCGGGTGGGCGGCGCTCGGGTTCGCTTACGTGGAGAAGGCCCGGGTGACCGGCGACACCACGTACTACCCGAAGGCCGAGGGCGTCCTGCAGCGCTCGTTGAAGGAGTCTGCCGGCAACGACGTTGCACTGGCCGGGCTGGGCGCGCTGGCTGCGGCCCGGCACGACTTCCACGGCGCGCTGCGGCACGCCGACCGCGCACTGGCGGCGAACCCGTACGGGCAGCGGGCGGCGGCCGTCCGGGTGGACGCGCTGGTCGAGCTCGGCCGCAACGACGACGCGCTGGCGGCGGCGCGGCGCGCGGACGCCAGGCGTCCCGGCATCCCGATCTTCACGCGGCTCGCGTACGTGCGGGAGCTGCGCGGCGAGGTCCGGGAGGCGCGGCGGGTGCTGGACCTGGCGCGCGGGTCCGCCATCGAGCCGGGCGACCGCGCCTACATCGCGGTCCAGCTCGGGGAACTCGCCTGGAACGACGGCGACCTCGACCGCGCCGGACGCGAGTACGCCGAAGCGCTGCGGGTGTCGCCCGGTCACCTGCCCGCACTGGACGGGCAGGCCCGCGTCCGGGCGGCGCGGGGCGACGTGAAGGGGGCGCTCGCCGACCGGGCGGAGATCGTCCGGCGGCTGCCGCTGCCGGAGTACCTGGCCGGGTACGGGGAGCTGCTGGAGACGGCCGGACGCCCTGACGAGGCGAAACGGCAGTACGCGGTCGCGGCGGCGTGGGCCAGGATCGCCAAGGCCAACGGCGTCGAGGCCGACCTGGAGACGGCGCTGTTCGAGTCCGACCACGGCGACCCGAAGGCGGCGCTGCGCGCGGCGCGGGCCGAGTACGACCGGCGCTGCCCCGCCCCACGCGGCTCGGGTGCGGGCAAGGTGCGGCAGTGCAGCGTCCACGCGGCGGACGCGCTGGCCTGGGCCCTGCACGTCAACGGACGGGACGAGGAGGCGCTCCCCTACGCCCGCCAGGCGGTGGCGACGGGATACCGCCGCCCGCAGTTCCGCGCCCATCTGGGCGTCATCGAGAAGGCGCTCGGCAAGCGCCCGGGCGGCGGGCGCGACCTGGAGGACGCATCATGATCGGCTACGCGCTCGCGGCCGGGCTGCTCGCCGCGCACCCGCTGGGCAACTTCAGCGTGAACCACTACGACGGGCTCGTCGTGGCGCCGCACGAACTGCGGATCGACCACGTCGAGGACCTCGCGGAGATTCCCGCCGCGCAGGCCCTGCCGGAGGTGGACGCCGACGGGGACGGCCGCCCGTCCGCCGCCGAGCTCGGCGCGTGGGCGGACGGGGTCTGCGGGCGCGCCGCCAGATCGTTCCACATCACGGTGGACGGACGGGCCGTGACCGCGACCGTCGCGTCGTCGTCCGCCACGGCACCGAAGGGCCAGGCGGGGCTGCCGACGCTGCGGACCGAATGCCGGATCACCGCGCCCGCCGGACCCGGGACGATCACGTTCCGGGACGGCGGCGCGGCGGACGGCCGGGTCGGCTGGCGGGAGATCACGGCGCGCGGCGACCGGATGACGCTGTCCGCGTCCGACGTGCCCGGCTCGTCCCGCAGCGGGCGGCTCACCTCCTACCCGGAGGACATGCTCGCCTCGCCGCTGGACCAGCGGTCGGCGTCCCTCACGGCGCGATCGGGCGGGCCTCCGCTCGCGGCCTCCGGGCCCGCGGCGGGGGCCGGGACAGGCGGGGCCGAGCGGCTGCTGCCGCGCGGCGCGGACGGGCTCACCCAGCGGTTCACGTCCCTGGTCGCGCGGCACGACCTCACGCCCGGCTTCGCCGTCCTGGCGTTCCTCGTCGCGCTGGCGCTCGGCGCGCTGCACGCGCTCGCCCCCGGGCACGGCAAGACGATCATGGCGGCGCACGCGATCGGCGAGAGCCGGAGCCGGACCCGGGACATCCTCACCCTGGGCCTGACCGTCACGGTCACGCACACCGCGGGCGTGCTCGTCCTCGGGCTGCTCGTGACGACCGGGACGCTCCTCGCGCCCGACGCGCTGTTCCCCTGGCTCGGCGCCGCCGGCGGCGTCCTCGTCACGGCGGCCGGTGCCCTGCTGCTACGCCGCGCCCTGCGCAACCGCCACGCACATGGTCACGCACATGGCCACGGGCATGGACATGGCCACGGGCACGGCCACGGACATGGGCACGGCCACGGGCACTCGCAGAGGCACCCGGACGAGCATGGGCATGATCATCGAGGGTCGCGGCGCGGCGGGGTGGTGCTGCTGGGGCTGGCGGGCGGCATGGTCCCGAGCCCGTCCGCGGTGGTGGTGCTGGTCGGCGGCGCGGCCATCGGGCGGATGTGGTTCGGGATCGTCCTCGTCCTCGCGTACGGGCTCGGCCTGGCCGCCGCGCTCGTGACGGTCGGGCTCCTCGTCGCCGGCTCCGGACGCGTCCTCGCGCGGCGCGTGCTGACCGGGCGGCGCATTCTGGCCAAGCGGGCGCGGCTCCCCTCCGGAATGATGCCTATCGGGACGTCCGCGACCGTCGTCGTCCTCGGGGTCGGGCTCACGCTGCGCAGTCTCGTCCTGTGAACGGCCATCCAGGACCGCCCCCCGCGCGAATTGCCGGAGGGACGGTCCAGCGAGAGGAGCGCGGCATGCCGACAGGGACGAGACCGCCGGAGAACGGCACCGTGCCCGGTCACGACGTCGACGCGCTCCTCGGCCTGGCGGCGCGCGGCGACGAGCGCGCGTTCGAGCAGCTGTACGACGCGGTGTCGGCCCCGGTGCACGGCCTGGCGCGGCGGGTCGTCCGGGATCCGGCGATGGCCGAGGAGGTGACGCAGGAGGTGATGATCGAGGTGTGGCGGTCCGCGACCCGCTACGACCCCGGCCGCGGCTCCGCCATGGCCTGGATCATGACCATCGCGCACCGCCGGGCCGTGGACCGGGTGCGGCGCGAGCAGTCCGCGGGCGAGCGGGAGGCGCGGGCCGCGCGGCACGGGCCGGGCGCCGCGCCCGATCCGGTGGGCGAGCGGGTCGAGACGCGGCTGGAGCACGAGCGCGTGCGCCGCTGCCTGGGGACGCTGACGCGGCTGCAGCGCGAGTCGGTGACGCTCGCCTACTACGGCGGGCATACCTATCGTGAGGTCGCAGAGCTGATCGGGGCTCCGCTGAACACGGTGCGGACCCGGATGCGCGACGGCATCGTCCGCCTGCGCGACTGCCTGGGGGTGGAGCGATGAGGGACGACGTGCACGCCCTCGCCGGCGCGTACGCGCTGGACGCGATCGACGACGCCGAGGAGCGGCGGCTGTTCGAGTCGCATCTCGCCGGGTGCGAGCCCTGCGCGGCCGAGCTCCGCGAGTTCCGGGCGACGACGGCGCGGCTCGGCATGGCGGTCCCCGAGGCGCCGCCCGCGCGCCTGCGCGCCCGGGTCCTGGCGGACATCCGGAGCGTCCGGCAGCTCCCGCCGATGACATCGAGCCTGCCCCCGCACGCACCGGCCCAGCCACCCGCCACGCCGAGCCGAACCCCGGCCACACCGAACCAGCCACCGGGCCTGCCGGTCCAGCCGCTCCAGCAGCAGCCGGGAATGCCGCCCCAGCCGCCGGACACGTCGGGCGAGGCGCGGACGCCGGCGCGGGTCGAGCCGATCCGGCCGAAACGGTGGCGCCGTGCCGCCGTCGCCGGGCTCGCGGCCGCCGCGTGCCTGGTGACGGCGGTGTCCGTCACCGAGGCGGTCCGCGAACGGCAGCGCGTGGAGCGGGCCGAGGACGCCTCCCGCGATGTGGCGTCCGTGCTTTCCGCGCCGGACGCGCGTTCGGCGACCGGCGGCGCCAGGGGCGGCGGGACGGTGACGATCGTCGCGTCCGCCTCCCGCGGCCGGGTCGTCGTCGCGTCTTCGGGGCTGGAGGCGCTGCCGTCCTCGCGGGCGTACCAGCTGTGGCTGATCGACGCGGACGGCGCCCGCTCGGCGGGCCTGCTCCCCGCCGACCGGAGCCGGCCGGTCGTGGCGGGGACGTGGCGCCCGACGGACAGGGTGGGCGTCACGATCGAGCCGGCGGGCGGCTCCGCGCGCCCGACCACGGAGCCGCTCGTCCTCCTCACCGCCCCTTGACCCCTTGCCGTCCTGCTCAGTGCCGCCGGGCTTCTTGTCGTCGCTCTGACGATATGTGACGATGGCGGGCATGTCGGTGAACGTCCCGCTGGGCCCGCTGCTCGAACCCGCCTTCCATCTCGGTTCCGTCCCCACGACGTGGGCGGAGCTGCTCGGCTTCGCGACCGGCGCGGTCAACGTGTGGCTCGTCGTCCGCCAGAACATCCTGAACTGGCCGATCGGCATCGCGAACGTGATCCTGCTCGGCCTCGTGTTCCTGGACGGCGGCCTCTACGCCGACTCGGGCCTGCAGGTCGTCTACGTCGCGCTCCAGGCGTACGGGTGGTGGGTGTGGCTGCACGGCGGGGAGGGCCGCGACCGGCTCCCCGTCAGGCGCACCCGGCGCACGGAATGGGCGGCCCTCGTCACGGCGGGCGCGACCGGCACCGCACTCCTGACCTGGGCCCTCTCCGCCTGGACGGACTCGACCGTGCCGTTCTGGGACGCCCTCACCACCGCGATCTCGCTCATGGCGATCTACGGGCAGTCGCGGAAGCTGCTGGAGTCGTGGTGGCTGTGGATCACCGCGGACCTCGTCTACATCCCGCTGTACTTCTACAAGGACCTGAAGCTCACGAGCGCCCTGTACGTCATCTTCCTGACGCTGTGCGTGTTCGGGCTGCTCGCCTGGCGGCGCGACTTCCTTTCCCGCACCGTCCCCGGCCCGGCTCCGGTGGCCGCGTGATGCACGCGCACGGGCTGGTGGTCGGCAAGTTCTACCCGCCGCACACCGGCCATCACCATCTGATCGACGTCGCGGCGGCGGCGTGCGAACGGGTGAGCGTGGTCGTCGCCGCGTCCAGCGTCGAGAGCATCCCGCTGCCGCTCCGGACGGCGTGGCTGCGCGAGACGCACCCGCAGCCGCACGTGGAGATCGTCCCGGTCGTGGACGACATGGAGATCGACTACGGGTCGGACGAGATCTGGTCGGCGCATGTCGCGGCGTTCCGCGCGGGCGTGGCGACGCGGTCGGGTCTCGGCGTGCCCGTGCCGCCGGTGGACGCGGTGTTCAGCTCCGAGGCGTACGGGCCCGAGCTGGCGAGGCGCTTCTCCGCCGTCCACGTCCCGGTGGATCCGCCGCGGGACCGCTTTCCGGTGAGCAGCACCGCCGTCCGGGACGATCCCGCGGGGAACTGGGGATTTCTCGCACCGGCCGTCCGGGGCCACCTGGCGCGGCGCGTCGTCGTCGTCGGCGCCGAGTCGACCGGCACGACGACCCTGGCCCGGGCCCTCGCCGCGCACTACGCGGAACGGGGCGGGGTGTGGGCGGCGACACGGTGGGTGCCGGAGTACGGGCGCACGTTCACCGAGGAGAAGCTGGCCGCCGCGCGCCGCGCCGCGGGGGACCCTTCGCTGTGGCTGGACGACCTGGCATGGGAGTCCGCCGACTTCACCCGGATCGCCGAGCATCACGCCGCCATGGAGGACGCCGCCGCCCGGTCGGGTTCACCGCTGCTGGTCTGCGACACCGACGCGTTCGCCACCGCGCTCTGGCATGAGCGCTACCTCGGCTCGCCGGCGCCGGAGGTGGAGGCCGTCCATGAGCGCACCCCGCACCAGCTGTGGATCCTGACCGATCCGGAGGGCGTCCCGTTCGAGCAGGACGGCTGGCGCGACGGCGCGTCGATCAGATCGTGGATGTCGGGACGGTTCGAGGAGGAACTGGAAGAGCGGGCCCTGCCGCACATCGCCGTCAGGGGCCCGCATGAGAATCGCCTGGCCGCGGCCGTCGCGGCGACCGACGACCTGCTGGCCAAGGGCTGGACCTTCAACACCCCGCTGACCCCCTGACCCTTGGCCGTCCGCCTACCAGCGGCAGAGCATCCTGGCGATGAAGAACTCCTTGATGTCGGTCTTGACCTCGTACTCGATGAAGATCCCGGAATGCTCGACGACGAGGCTGTAGGCGCCCACGCCGCCCTGAGGTGTTCCCGGTGGCGAATGTCCCAGGTCGAGTGCGGTCCCGGCCTTAGCGGCGAAGTCGCAGAAGAAGTCCACGAAGAACTGCCTCATCGTGGGCATCGACTCCATGACTTCGCACACCGATTCCGAACAGAAGACGGTCCAGCCCTTCTTGGGAGTGGTCACTCGGCGGCGTCGCTCCCGAACCACCGGGCGCGAAGCTCGTCTATCGAGATCTTCCGACCGGCCTCCATCTCCTTGATCGCCTCGGCGCGGCGCTCCTCGCGGTACGGGTCCTGGTCGAGGTGGGCCTCGGCCCACCAGTTGTCCATGACCTGGTTGTAGTCGTCCTCCTCCTTGGCGGCCATGACCTGCTCAAGGAACTTGGCGCGCTTCTCCTCCGTCAGCCAGTCGCTGATGCCCCTGATCGTCCGTGGGACCCGCTGAACCTGCCCCGGCAGGAGGGGCTCCACCGGCTGTGCACTCACGTCGCTCCCGTGTCTCTCGTCGGTCCCCGCTCACCCGTACACGGAGACACTACAGCGCCCCACCGACAGGACGGCGGAGCATTTCGAGAGCGCAGAGCATTAACCTATTTGGGCATTAAGAAACACAAAAGCCTTTTGCAGGAATAGGAACGCTCTGAGCGAATTTAATATCCGAAGATTGGCCACGCCCCGACAAAACGGCCGTGCCCCATTGCCATCGTCAACCGTCGGTCGGGGTGGGCGGGG
>NZ_VCKW01000177.1 GCF_005889715.1 Actinomadura soli | reverse complement strand
CCCTGGGACCGCGAGCGCTCCGCCGGAGGCTCCAGCGGAGGGTCGGCGGCCGCGGTGGCGGCGGGCCTGTGCGAGGCCGCGCTCGGCACCGACGGCGCGGGCTCCATCCGCATTCCGGCGGCGTTCTGCGGCGTCGCCGGTTTCAAACCGTCGTTCGGCTGCGTCCCGTATGTGCCGCCGTGCCCCGACCGGCTGGCGCATCTGGGGCCCATCGCCGGGTCGGTCCGGGACGTCATCGAGCTCATGGACGTCATCGCCGGACCGCACCCGGACGACCCCGACTCCCGCCTGCGCTACCTGGCGGAGCCGCAACGGGCCCCCGGCCCCCCGCGCGTCGGCTGGATCGAGTTCCCCGGGACCTCCGCCGCCACCCGCGAGGTGAGCGAACGGGCCCGGCTCGCGCTCGCCGCCACCGGCGCGCGGGTCGTGCCCATGGAGGTGCCCTTCCCCGACCCTTACCCGGCCCTCGTCGACCTTCTCGCGGCGGCGGAGGCGGCCGGCGGATCGCCAGAGGACGAGGACCGGTGCGACCCCGGGCGGCTCGCCATCATCCGGTACGGGCGCACCGTCAGCGGCCCCGCGCTGATCAGGGCCGAGGAGACGCGGACGGCCCTGCGGGCCCGGCTGGACGCGGTGATGACCCGCGTCGACCTCCTGGCGATGGCGACCGTTCCCGTCGAGCCGTTCGGCGCCGGCGAGATCGCCCCCGCCTGGGCGGCCGACCCCGAAGACCTGCGCTGGCTGGCCTGGTCGCCCGCGACCTACCCGTTCAACCTGACCGGCCAGCCGGCGCTGACCCTCCCGGCGGGGCGCACCGAGGCCGGGCTGCCGGTGGGCGTCCAGCTCGTGGGACGGACCGGCGCGGACGACGAGGTGCTGTCCACCGGCCGCCGGACCGAACAGGAACTCGGCCTCCTCGATGGGGGCACCGAAACGGAAGGTCCGGTGCGATGACGTATTCCCGGCAGTGGGCCGGTGTGGGCGGCGAGGGCAGCGTGGGCCGGACCGGTTTCGTCGCCGAACACGGGCTGTGGACCGACCGGCAGGCCGCCGCCGCCGAGCAGGTCGAGGCGGCGCTCGACGAGATCGACCTGGTCCGGCTGGTCTTCTGCGACCCGCACGGCCTCGCCAGGTCCAAGACGCTGACCGCGGGGACGTTCCGGTCCGTCCTCCGCGACGGCATGGACTTCAGCCCCGGGCCGTTCATCTTCGACACCGGGCACGCCGTCGCGGTGGACTTCATCGCCGACCCCGGCGTCGGGGTGGCGGAGGTGCTCGGCGCGGGCGACTTCGTCGTCGTCCCGGACCCGCTCACGTTCCAGGTGCTGCCGCATCCGGGACGGCGCTCGGCCTGGGTGCTGGGCGATGAGTTCCTGCGGGACGGCACGCGGCACCCGCTCAGCGCGCGCGACGTCCTGCGGCGGGTGCGCGACCGGTACGCCGCCCGGAGCCTGACCCCGGTCATCGGGCTTGAGGTGGAGTGGTACCTCACCCGCCGTCTCGAAGGCCCGCCCGGCAACGCAGGCAACGGGTTCGGCCTCCAGGGGGCCGCGCCCGAGGTCGAGGCGATGAACGCCGGATACCAGTTCAACCTCGACACCAGCTACGACTCGGTCGCGGCGGTGACCGACCCCTTGGCCGTCCAGCTCATGGACCTCGGGCTTCCGCTGCGCACCATGGAGCACGAGTCGGGCCCCGGGCAGGTCGAGACGACCTTCGACCCCATGCTCGCGCTGGACGCCGCCGACGCGATGCTGCTGTTCCGCACCCTGGTGAAACAGGTGTGTGCGCGCCGCGGCCACCACGCCTCGTTCATGTCGCTGCCCGCGCTCGACGGGTTCGACCCGAGCGGCTGGCACGTCCACCAGTCGGTGCTGGACGCCGGGACGGGCCGCAACGTGTTCTCGCCCGGCGACGGCGTCTCCGACAGCCTCTCGGTCGAGGGCAAGGGCTACGTGGAGGGCCTGCTGGCGCGGGCGCGCGACTTCTGCCTGCTCTCGGTGCCGACCGTGAACGGCTACCGCCGGCTCGGCCCGGGGTATTCGCTCTCACCGACCCGCATCGGCTGGAGCGTCGAGGACCGCACCGCCATGGTCCGGCTCCTCGGCGGCGGCCAGTCGGCCCATGTCGAGAACCGGGTGGGGGAGCCCTGCGCCAACCCCTACCTGGCGATCGCCGCGCAGCTCCACGCGGGCCTGGAGGGCCTCGGCAACGGCACGACCGCCCCGACCTCGGCCGACTCGCCGCAGACGCTTCCGCAGTCGCTCGGCGAAGCCTTGGCGGAGTTCCGGGACGGCGACGGCGCGGCGGACCTGCTCGGCGGCCCGCTCACGTCCTGCCTGATCAAGATCAAGGAGAGCGAGGTGGCGCGGTTCGAGTCCTGGTGCGCCGCGGAGGGGCACCCCGGGGACGCGGTCACCGGCTGGGAGCACAGAGAGTACTTCGCGAGCTACTGACCGGAAGGCGATCGGATGATCCCCAGGTACGCGCTGCCCGAGATGGCGGAGCTGTGGTCCGACGAGACTCGCTACCGGACGTGGGCGCGGGTGGAGGTGCTCGCCTCCGAGGCGCAGGCGCGGCTCGGCCGGGTCCCCCCGGACGCGGTCGAGGACCTGCGGCGCGCCCGGGTGCCGTCCCCGCGCCGGGTCGCCGAGATCGAACGGGAGCGCGACCACGAGGTGCTGTCCTTCCTCGCGGCCTTCTGCGAGGACGTCCCCGAGGAGTCGGCCCGCTGGGTGCACCTCGGGATGACCAGCTACGACCTGGTCGACACCGCCCTCGGCTTCACCCTGGCCCGCGCCACCGACCTGCTGATCCAGGCCGGTCGCGCGCTCCGCCGGGCCCTGGTCGGCAAGGCGCTCGACCATCGCGACACCGTCTGCGTGGGCCGCACGCACGGCGTCCACGCCGAGCCCACGACCCTCGGGCACAAGCTCGCCGGGTTCGCGTTCGCGGTCGACCGGTCGCTGCTGCGGCTCACCGCGGCGAGGGAGGCCGTCGCCGTCGGGACGATCTCCGGCTCGGTCGGCACCTACGCGCTGATCGACCCGTCCGTCGAGCGCCACGTCTGCGACGCGCTCGGGCTCGGCGTCGAACCCGCGCCGAGCCAGGTGGTGGCGCGCGACCGGCACGCCCAGCTCGTCCAGGCGATCGCCGCGCTCGGCGCCTGCGTCGAGCAGATCGCGCTGGAGCTGCGGCTGCTCCAGCGCACCGAGGTCCGCGAGGTCGAGGAGGCGCGGACGGCCGCCTACCAGGGCTCAAGCGCCATGCCGCACAAGCGGAACCCGACCACCAGCGAGCGGCTCTGCGGGCTGGCCCGGATGCTGCGCGGGTACGCCACGACGGCGCTGGAGAACGTCGCGCTCTGGCACGAGCGGGATCTCACCCATTCCTCGGTCGAGCGGATCGTCCTGCCCGACAGCCTCACGATCGGCCACTACCAGGCCCGGACGGCGGCCGACCTGATCGAGAACCTCACCGTGTTCCCGGAACGGATGCGCGCCGCCCTGGACAGCGGGTCCGGGCTCGTCCACAGCTCGGCCGTCCTCGCCGCGCTCCTGGAGAAGGGGATGGAGCGGGAGAAGGCGTACCGGCTCGTCCAGGCCGCCGCGGACGAGACGGCCAGGACGGGCGAGCACCTGGCCGTGACCCTGCGCCGCCAGGGCGTCGACGAGCCGCTCGCCCTGGACGGCCGCCCGGCCCGCAACGACATCGTCATCGCCCGATTGGAGTCGCTCCGTGAGCTGGAAGATTGACCGCGTCGACGGCGCGGACCTGGACGTGGACGAGGTGCTCGAGGTCTACCGGTCCTCGGGCCTCGGCGAGCGCCGGCCCATCGCCGACCGCGACCGTTTCGCGGCGATGCTGCGCTTCGCCGACCTCGTCGTCGTCTGCCGGCTGGACGACCGCCTCGTCGGCATCGCGCGGAGCATCTCCGACTTCTCCTACGCGACCTACCTGTCGGACATCGCGGTCACCCGCGACCTGCAGCGCTCCGGGATCGGGCGGGCGCTGATCGAGGCGACCCGGCGGGAGGCGCCGCGCGCCAAGCTCATCCTCCTGTCGGCCCCTGCCGCCACGGACTACTACCCGCACATCGGCTTCACCCGCCACGACTCCGCTTGGTTCCTCAACGCGGAGAACTAGCCAGGAGAACCCCCATCAAAGGAGAACCCCCATGGAGAAGGCAGGCAGACGGTTAAGAGGTGCAGTGGCGATCGCAGGCGCGGCGGTGCTCGTGGGTTCACTCGCCAGCTCCGTCACCGCCCAGGAGGAGGCCGCCTTCGACCTCGACACGGGCAACGCCGTGGTCGAGCTGATCTACGGCCCCTACGAGCAGGCGCTGCGCGCGTCGGCGACGCCGACCGGCATGGACGCCACGCTGATCGTCGACTCCGCGCTGATCGTGGAGACCGCCTGGTTCGACGCCATCGCCCCCTACAACGCCACGGCGGTGGGCGTCTTCTCCGACCTCGGCAGGCGGCCGGAGAGGGAGCGCACCACCCGCAACCGGAACATCGCCGTCCTCTACGCCGCCTACCACTCGCTGAGCGCGACGCTTCCCGCGCACAAGGAGCAGTACCGGGCCATGCTCCGCCAGGCCGGTCTCGACCCCGACGACGTCCGGGACGACACCACCAGCCCGCAGGGCATCGGCACCCGGGCCGCCAAGGCCGTGCTGGAGAAGCGCAAGAACGACGGGATGAACCGCGACGGGTCGATGAGCGGCAAGTACAACGGCAAGCCCTACCAGGACTACACCGGCTACAAGCCCGTCAACACCCCCTACGAGCTGCGCGACCCGTCGCGGTGGCAGCCGGCGGTCCTCCCCGCGCCCGGCATGAACGGCATCTTCACGGCCCAGACGTTCGTGACGCCGCAGATCGCCCGGACCAGGCCGATCACCTATGACCGTCCCGACCGGTTCCCGCTCACGCCGCCGACCGCCAGCGACCACAACAACCGTGAGGCCTACAAGCGGCAGGCCGACGAGATCCTCCAGGCGTCGGCGAACCTCACCGACGAGCAGAAGATGAAGGCCGAGCTGTTCAACGACAAGCTCCTCGCCCTCGGCGTCGTCGCCGGGCAGGCCGCGGTCCGGGCCGGACGCTTCGACGTGGAGAAGACGGTCCAGTACGTCGCGTCCGTCGACATCTCCATCTTCGACGTCATCATCGTGTCCTGGCACTACAAGACGAAGTACGACACGGTGCGGCCGTTCAGCGCCATCCGGCACCTCTACGGCGACAAGAAGGTGACCGCCTGGGGCGGCCCCGGCAAGGGCACCGTGAACGACCTTCCCGGCCGCGAGTGGACGAGCTACCTGGCCGTTTCGGATCATCCCGAGTACCCGTCCGGGTCGTCGTCCATGTGCGAGTCCCACGCGCAGGCGGCCAGGCGCTTCATAGGCGGCGACAAGATCGAGATCACCCTGCCCAAGGCCAAGGGCTCGTCGCTGGTCGAGCCGGGCGTCACCCCCAAGAACGACATCACCCTGCGCTGGGACAGCTGGACGTCGTTCGCCAAGGACTGCCGGATGAGCCGGGTCTGGGGCGGCGTCCACTTCCGCGCGGCGACCGAGAACGTCATGCAGTACGGCCCGAAGGTCGGTGATCTCTCCTACGAGTTCATCCAGCGGAAGATCCAGGGCCGCTGACCGGCCGACAGCCCGCGGGGACCGCCGCCCCTGCCCGGCGGTCCCCGCCCCACCTCACCGTCTCTATCGGGAGCGACCTTGCTGACCCTCACCGACGACGCCGTCACCGCGATCTCGGCCATGATCGCCAAGCCCGAACTCCCTCCGCGCAGCGGCCTGCGCATCGCCCCCCGCGAGGACGACCCCGAATCCTTCTTCCTCATCCTGACCTCCGATCCCGCGCCCGACGACCACGTCATCGACGAGAACGGCGCCCGGATCTTCCTGGAACCGCGCGCGGCCAAGGCCCTGGCGGACAAGTCCCTGCACGTCCGGGCGGACGGCGGCGGCGCCATCGCCTTCACGCTGACCTGAGCGCCGGCCGCGCGCCTGAGCACCGGACGGGCCGCGCGCGAGGAAGGCTTGCGCCGATGCGGTGAGGGCAGACAGCAGGCGTGACCAGGACCGAAGGCCGGATCCGCCTCGCGATGCACGCGGGGTTCTTCCTGCTGCTGGCCGCGTCGGCGTCCCGCTTCGTGGTCCGGCACGGGATGGACGGCGCGACCCCGACGCTGCTCGCGCTGTGCGGGGTGCTCGGCGCCGGCTACGCGGTGGGCGCCGTCCTGTGGGACGTGCTCGGCCATCGCGGGCGCCTCGCCTGGCTCGCCGCCGTGGTCGTGTGCTGGCTGGCCCTGGTCGCCGCCGCCCCGAGCTTCGCGTGGTGCGCGGTCCCGCTGTTCTTCGCCGCGCTGCGGCTGCTGTCGCCGCGCGCCGCCCTCGCCGCCGTCGTGGTGATCACCGGCGCGGTGATCTTCGCGGGCCTCCTTCTGGCGGACCGGGTGGACCCGAGCCTGGTGCTCGCCCCGGTCGCGGTCGCCGCGATGGCCGCCGTCATCTTCCTGGAGCTGCAGCGGCTCATCGGCGAGCTGGTCCGCACCCGCGGCGAGCTGGCGGACACGCAGCGCGCGGCGGGCGTCCTGGAGGAGCGCGAACGGCTGTCCCGCGAGATCCACGACACGCTCGCGCAGGGCCTGACCAGCATGGGCATCCTGCTCCAGGCGGCCGACCGGCAGTGGGACACGGCGCCGGGGGACGCCCGCCGCCATCTCCGCCAGGCCGCCGTCGCCGCGAACCTCGACGAGGCGCGCCATTTCGTCCGGGCGCTGGCCCCTCCCGCGCTGGCGTCCGCGTCCCTGCCCGCGGCGCTGGGGGAGCTGGCCGGTGGGGAGGGCACGGGCCCGCGGGTACGGTTCCGGACGGAAGGGGCCGAGTACCCCGTGGACGTCGACGCACAGGCCGCGCTGCTCCGCGTCGCGCAGGGCGCCGTCGCCAACGCGCGCGAGCACGCGGGCGCGGCCACGGTGATGGTCACGCTGACCTACCTCGACGACGCCGTGTCCCTGGACGTCGCCGACGACGGCTCCGGGTTCGACCCCGGCGCCGCCGCGTCCGCCCGGGGCCGGGGATACGGGCTGCGCGCCATGCGGGACCGGCTGGCCGAGGTCGGCGGCACCCTCGCGGTCGAGAGCGCCCCCGGCGCCGGGACGGTCGTCGCCGCCACGGTCCCCCGGGGTGCGGCGCGGCGATCGGCCCCGGAGGACGGGGAGCGACCGTGGTACGGGTGACGATCGTGGACGACCATCCCGTCGTCCGGGCGGGGCTGCGCGCCCTGCTCGGCGGCGAGCCGGACATCGAGGTGGTCGCCGAGGCGGCGGACGGCGAGGAGGCGGTCCGGCGGGTCGGGCTCGTCCCGACCGACCTCGTCCTGATGGACCTGCAGCTCGGCGAGGGCATCGACGGCGTCGAGGCCACCCGGCGGATCCTCGCGCTGCCGGACCCGCCGCGCGTCCTCGTCCTCACCACCTACGACTCCGACGCCGACATCTCCCGCGCCATCGCGGTCGGCGCGGCCGGCTACCTGCTCAAGGCGGGCCCGCCGGACGAGCTGTTCCGCGGCATCCGCACGGCCGCGCGCGGCGAGACGGCGCTGTCGCCCCGGGTCGCCACCCGCCTGATGGACCGGATGCGCGAGCCCGCCCCCGCGCTCAGCCCCCGCGAGATCGAGATCCTCGAACTGCTGGCCGAGGGCCTGTCCAACCAGCGGATCGCGCGGCGCCTGCTCATCAGCGAGGCCACCGTCAAGACCCACCTGGTGCACATCTTCGCCAAGCTCGGCGTCGACACCCGCACGGCCGCCGTCACCGCGGCCGTAGCCGTTCTTCTACAGCTCCCGTTCGTTCGCGGAGGAACACGGCGAGGGCCTGGGCGAATATCCGCTGTGGGTCGCGCACTACGGGAGGCCCCCGGGCAAGGTCACCGCGCCTTCGCCGTGGAAGCAGTGGGCGATCCACCAGTACGCGTCCACCGACCACGACCACAACGTGTCCCGCCTGTCCGCCGACCAGCTCCGCCAACTCGGCTACAAGCCCTCGGCCTCCTGATCCGGATCTCGTAGCCGGGGCCGGTCGGCGGGTCGGTCATCGGTTCACGCCCGCTGTTCGCGTGCCGCCGCTGTTCGCTTGCCGGCGTGCCGGATCCACAGGGCGAGGCCCGCGGTCAGCAGCCCCCAGGTGACGAGCCACAGGCCGACGATCCAGGTGAGCGCGGTCAGGGTGAGCCCGGGCCACACCAGCAGCAGGAGTCCGGCGAGGATGCACAGGCCCGCCAGGAGGACCGCCCCGCCGCGTCCGCGCGGGTCGGGCTCAGTCAGCGTGGAGACGAGCCCGACGGTACCGGTGATCAGCCAGAACAGGCCGAAGAGGAGCGCGAGGATCTGGACGGTCTGGAGCGGGTCGCGCATGACGAGCACACCGACGGTCAGCGACAGCGCGCCCAGCAGGGTGAACAGGACGCGGGCGGCCCCGCCCGCCCCGTCCGCGGCGATGGCCAGCACGATCTGGTAGCCGCCGTTGATCACCAGGTTGAGGCCGAAGAGGAAGGCCACGACGCCGATGGTGGCGTCCGGCCAGGCCACGATGGCCAGGCCCAGCAGCGCCGCGAGGATCCCGGCGGCCGCGCCGGCGCCCTGCGCGCCGGTCGCCAGGCGCGTGGTGAGCCCGCCGCCGGACGTCCCCGGGCTCGCGGGTCCGACCGTTCCCGATGGTGACGCTGAGGTCATCAGATTTCCCTCCGCTATCGGCTCCGGACCGCCCTCGACGGAGCCGGATGTGGTCCTTGCCTACGAGCGCACCGCGCCGGGACAGAACGCGCATCATCCCTGGCGGGTGAATCGGGCCGATCGGCACGACCGCCGGTCACAGGATGAGCAGAATGAAGATCACGTAGGCGGCGATGTTGACGACCCAGCTGTGGGTGTTCATCCATTCCCGGACCTTCGGCATGGCCCGGCTCATGCGCTTGCGGAAGAGCAGCAACGCCAGCAGCGGCAGCGCCGCGATCAGGACGGTGGCGGCGAGGAACGGCAGGGCCGCGGCCAGGTTCAGATCCCGCTGCTCCAGATGGGCCCCCACCGTCAGCATGACCATGATGTCGGACGGCATCAGCAGGATCACCAGGGTGCCGATCTCGAACGCCTTGCGCGGGCCCGCGTCCATCAGCGTTCCGAGCCACCTGGGCGGTTTCGCCGTCTCCCGCTTGGCGTAGCTCCTCACCGCGGCGGCGAGCAGGAGCGCGACGAGCACGAACTGGATGATGGTCCCCGCCGATCCCCTGTCGGACGGATCGCCCAGCGAGACTCCCTGCCCCAGCAGCGCGAAGACCCCGCGGCTGAGGGCGAGCCCGGCCGCGGTGGCGGCGGTCACGCCCGCGAGGAAGGCCAGGGAGGCGCGGACGGCGTGCCGGGTGGTCACCAGAAGGATGGCGGACATGATCTGGGGTCCCACCATCATGGTGACCGCCAGCGGAAGTACTTGGAGATCCAAGTTTCGCTCCGATCAACGCAGTGCCGGACAGCGACGCCTCTTCGCATCCTGGGCCGAGCCCTGACCGGGCGGCATCACCTGAACGGGGTGAGGCGGGGCGGCGGCAAAGGTCCGGACACCCGGCGGCATGGCCGCTCGCGCGGAGAAGCCCCTGGTCACGGGGGTCGTTCTGACAAGGAAATGGAGGGTAAGGAGAGGTACAGGGGGATTTGTCTGGGGCGGGGGTGCCGCGGGCACAGCACAGCGCTGCCCCCTCTCGGGGGATGATCTCAATGACCGCGACGGAGATTTCTGCGAAGGCGTCACCGAAGGGGACGGTGAAGGGGCCCGAACCGTCCGGCGGCTCCTTGCCGTACCTGCCCGGCTGGGCCGTCCCGCGCCCGTGCCTGACCGAGCGGTTGAGCGAGGCGGTCCGGGGCCCGCTCACCTTGATCACCGGACCGCCGGGGGCGGGCAAGACGATCACGGCGCTGGCCTGGGCGGCGACCGGCCCGGACCCGCTGGCCCCGCCCGGACGGGCGTCCGGAGCGGGACCGGTGCGGCCGATCGCCTGCTGGGTCACCTGTGACGACGCGACGGCGACCGTCCGCGGGTTCTGCCTCGCCCTGAGCGCCGGCCTGACCCGAGCGGGAATCGACGTCCCGCCCGCCGGACGACGGCCCGGCCGCCGCACCGATGCCCGCGAGGAGGACATGCTCAAGGCGATCACGGCGGCCCTGCGGAACACCGCCGTCCCCGTCGCGGTCGTGTTCGACGATTTCCCGGCGAGGCCCGGCTCGGCGCCCGCCGACGTGGTGAGCCACCTGCTGCGGCACGCGGGTCCGGGGTTCCGGGCGGTCGTCCTGTCCCGCAGCGCCGCGCCGCTGCCGCTGCACCGCCACCGGCTCGCGGGCGAGCTGGCCGAGATCCGCGCCGATGACCTGGCCTTCGCGGACGACGAGATCACCGAGGTCCTGGCCCAGCACGGCGTGCGGCTGACGCCCGCGTCCGTCCGCGCGCTCCGTGCGCGGACGGGCGGCTGGCCGGCGGCGATCAGGCTCGCCGCGATGTCGATGGAGCACCACGGCGATCCCGAGGCGTTCGCGGCCCGGTTCGCCGGTGACGACCAGGCCGTCGTCGGCTACCTGATGGAGGAGGTCGTCGACGCCCTGCCGCCCGCCGCGCGGTGGCTGCTGCTGTCGACGAGCGTCGCGGAGCGCGTCAGCACCGAACTGGCCGGCGAGCTCGCGGGCGAGGCGGGCCGGGCCTTCCCGGACATGGTCCGGCAGAACGCGTTCGCCGTGCCGCTCGGTCAGGGCTGGTACCGCTACCACCCCATGTTCGGCAGAGCGCTGCGGCTGATCCTGCGGCACGAGTCACCGGACATGGTCCCCCTGCTGCACCGGCGGGCGGCGGCGTGGTTCGAGCGGTCGGGGCTGCTGCCCGACGCCGTGCGCCAGGCCGTCCAGGCGGACGACTGGCAGTACGCATCGCGGATGGTCGTCGACCGGCTCGCGATCGGACACGTCCTCGGCCTGAGACCGCACGATCCGCTGACCGGCCTCCTCGACGGGATACCGGACACGGCGGCCTTCGCCGGCACCGGCCCGGAACCGGCGATCGTGGCCGCGGCGGTGGCGGCGCGGCGCCGGGACGAGCCGTCCCGCGCTGCCGCGCTGCACCACGCCAGAAGGGCCCTGCGGCGGTCGCCGCCGCACGTGGCCCGGTCGGCGCGGTTCTGCCTGGCGGCTGTCGAGCTCTACCGCCCCGGAACGGCCGGTTTCGCCGGCCTGGCCGACGCCTCCGGTGAGGCCGCCCTGCTGCGGCAGGCCCCCGGACGGTTGCTCGACGACCGGCCCGAGCTGCGGGCGTTGGCGCTGTCGGGACAGGGCGCCGCTCACGTCTGGCACGGAGAACTGCACCAGGCGGCACGCCATTTCGGCGCGGCGCTGACGGCCGCCGAGCAGGCTGGCGGGGACGTCCAGAAGAAGCGGTGCCTCGGCGACCTGGCGCTCACCGAGGCCCTGCTCGGCAACGCCGCGCGCGCCACCGATCTGGCGGACCGCGCCCGCTCGCTCCCCGAGGTGTCCGTGCCACGGGAGGACGGCACGATCGCGACGGCGCTTCTGGCGCATGCCTGGGCCGACGTGGAACGATGGCGCCTCCACGAAGCCCGCAGCCAACTCGGACTGGCGGCGCGGGCGGCGTCCGGCCAGGCGGATCCCCTGTCGGACGCTATCCAGTGCCTGGTGAAAGCCCGCACGAACCTGTGCCAGGGCCGGCCCGAGCATGCCCTGGCCGACCTGAGGGCGGCCCACGAGATCACCCCGCGTCCCGGCTGGCTCGAACGCAGGCTCGCCCTTGTGACCGCCGAAGCCAACGTGGCCTGCGGTGATATCGAGGCCGCACGCAGGGATGCCGACCGGGCCGGTGGCCGCGCAGCCCTCGAATCGGCCCTCGCCCTGGCACGCGTCGACGTACGACTCGGCGCGGACGGCACCGCGTCCACGACGCTCAAGGACGCTCTGCGCCACGCCACCACCAAGACGCCGCTGGACGTACGCGTGGACGCCTGGCTCCTCGACGCCTGCCTTGCCTACCGGAACGGCGACCGCCGCCGAGGCCGCCGATCCCTGGACCGAGCCCTCAGCCTGGCCCGGCGCGAAGAGATCAGACGGCCTTTCGCGATGTCACGAAGCTGGCTGATGCCCGTCCTGCACCACGATCCCGAGATGCTGCACTCCTATCACCCGCTCCTGGAGCCGCTGGGCCTGGCCGTGAAGACCGGCACGATGGTCTCCCGCCACGCGGACGGACCGGCACCGGTGGAGCAGCTCAGCCCGCGCGAACTGGAAGTGCTGCGATCCGTGGCTCAACTGTTGACCACACAGGAGATCGCCGCGAACCTCTACGTGTCGGTGAACACGGTCAAGACCCATCTGAAGAGCATCAACCGCAAACTCGCCGTGACCCGCCGAGCCGAGGCGGTTCGCCGGGCCAACGAGCTGTCCCTCCTCTGAGCGGTCGCATCCGCTGACCGGCGAGGGCGGCGTCATGGACGCCGCCCCGCCCAGGTCAGTCGCGAGGGCCGAACGCCTGGTCGAGGACGTCGTGGGCGACGGACGCGCCGAGCCGCTTCCCGTCGACGGTGGCGAAGCGGTAGTGCACCCCTGCCCAGACTCTGGCCTGGAGCAGTTCGGCCAGGGCCTCGGAGAGGCTGTCGTAGTGGCGGGTCGTGCCGGAGTCGGCGCTGGAGGCGCTGAACGAGATGTCGTCGCGGCCGAAGAACTTGCGCAGGCCCGTCGTGACCGCCGTGGTGTAGCAGGCGTGGCCGGACGGGTACTCCGCTGACGGCGCGGTGGTGCGCAGCGGGGTCCAGGACGGATCGGCGTGGGTGGCCGGGTTGCCGTCCGTGTCCGCCAGCGGGATCGCCGTGACCGGACGCCAGAAGCGCCAGTGCTTCTTCTGCCCGTAGCAGGCGATCAGCGAGTCGGCGGCCGCGATGTCCACCATCGCGAACATGCGGGCCGTCTCCAGGGTGCTGAGCCGGTGGGTCGTGGCGAGGTGGCGCAGGATCGACCACTCCACCTGCCGCGGGTCGTCCCACCAGGTCGCCGCCTCGGTCTGCTCGGGCGTGCGCACCGTGCTGGTGGCCGAGCCGAGGGCCTGGACCTCGTTCAGGCCGCGGGCGTAGGCCCGGCTGGCGAGGGCGGGCGGCCCGGGGGAGCGGTAGTCGCCCGGGTCGCGGACGACGAACGGCTTCAGGGTCGCGAACCAGGCGCCGACCTGGAGATAGCCCGGCGGGGTCGGCCGCCACTGCCCCGGCGCGGTGCCGACGGGCCAGGTCGCGTCGGAGAACGCGCCATCGTCGTGGCGAGCCTCGATCATGGCCTCGGCCGTGGCCTCACCGACCGCGATGCCGCCCCGCTTGGGACGGCCGTCGGGGATCGCGTCGAGCGACTCGCGGTACTGCGCGCGCAGGGAGTCGGCCTGCTTGGGGAAGAGCCAGAGGAGCACGCGGTAGGCGGCGGTGGAGACGGCCGCGGGGGTCGAGTCGTCGCGCCGGGCGCGGGGGGCGATCAGGTACGGCTCGTACGGGCTGCCGGCGATCGCGTTGACCGCGTCGTACACGGCGCCCTGCACGATCGCGAAGCTCCGGGACGCCGCGGTCGGCGACTGCCGGGCGACGTCGAAGATAGCGGTCTGGGCGTGGACGTCCCAAGTGATGACGGGGTTGGACTCGGCGGCGACCGGCCGCGCCTGCGCCGCCGTGGTCGTGGACACCATCGGCAGGGTCAGCGCGGCCGCGGTCATGACCGCCACGCCGCGGAATCTTCCAGCCCTGCGTCCATGGTGTTTCATGGCATCCCCCAATAGCGCATCGGTGGCTCACACGAAACTTCAGTGTCCGGCCACGGTTGATCCTGGGCGACGAGGTGATCTGACCGAATCGCGTCCATGGCCGTGTTCAAAATGGAGCGCGATGGGTGCGCTCAGGCAATACGTCCAAGGTGCGCGGCTGTAATCTACGCGGCGGATTTCGGTGATCGGGCTCCAGCGGGCCAGAATGGGTCATTCATGGAGCCGGGTAAACCATCTCTTGATCACTGCGTACGGGGAGGCCGGGGGGAGTCGGCCCGGCGGCGGGGAGCGTCCACCGGGGCCCGGTGGCCTGTGGCCGCCACAATCCCGCGCGAACAGAGGCACTGGTCTACTTGATACGGGCATCAACTAATAGGAAACTTACCTATCGATTGGCTCGTTCTGGACTCCCACCCCCCCAAGGAACCGCCATGTCCCTCGACACCCGCCTGCGGCCCTCACCGTCCCTGGCCTCGGAGCACCCAGCCCGCTACGCCCTCGCCGCCGGACGCCTCTTCCTCGGCTGGATCTTCCTCTGGGCCTTTCTCGACAAGCTCTTCGGCCTCGGCAAGGGCACCGAGAGCGGCTGGCTGTCGGGCACGTCCCCGTCCAAGGGCTTCCTCAGCCATGTCGAAGGCCCGTTCAAGGAGATCTTCCACTCGATGGCCGGGCAACTCTGGGTCGACGCCCTCTTCATGTTCGGGCTCGGCGGCCTCGGCGTCGCGCTCCTCCTCGGGATCTGCCTCCGCCCGGCCGCGGTCGGCGGGACGCTCCTGATGCTCATGCTGTGGGCGGCGTCCCTGTGGCCCGACACCAACCCGTTCATGGACATGCACTGGATCTACGCCGCGCTGATGGTCGCCGTCGCGCTCGCCGACGCCGGGACCACACTCGGCTTCGGACGGGCCTGGGCACGCCTCCCGGTCGTCCGCCGCTCCCCCTTCCTCCGCTGAGGGAAAGGACGCCCATCCCGGTCACCACCGGAACGGACGGACAGCGCCGCCACAACGCCGGGCGCGCGACCAGCGCGGTCGCGAGCCCGGCGGTAAGGAATGCCACAGACGGTGGCCGCCATCGCGCTTCTGGACGGCCCGGACAATTAAAACGGTCCATGAACACGGCATGCCTACGTGATCAGCGGAAATGCAGTTCTGCGGTCGGGTTCCCAGGTCATCGGAGCGGAATTCAGGATTGGCCGGATCGCAACGGTTATGGTTGCGTTCAGCCGACAGAAGTGGGTCGAGCGCCCGTTCGGTTCGCGGCGCCTCCGGCTTCGGGCTTCCCAGCACCAAGGACGGCTCATGATCGATCCGACCACGGCACGGTCGCGTGCCGCCCGGCGTGACCGGATCAGCGTCGCCGCGGCCATCGCGCTCGGGGCCGGGCTGATCCTCGGAGGCGGCGGCTGGGCGCTCATCGCGAACGGCGAGGAATGCGGTTCCGGCGGCGCGTCCCTGGTCGTGAAGGCCGACCCGGCGATCGCCCCGGCGGCGTCCGCGATCGTCGCGCGGCAGGGGCTCGGCCGTTGCGCCGGGGTGCGGATCGTGCCCGAGGAGTCCGCCGGCACCGCGGCCGCGCTGGCGGCCGGGCGGGGCGTCCCCGACGTCTGGATCCCGGACTCCGAGCTGTGGCTGGATCTCGCCAGGAGCGGCCCGTCCGGGCGCACGGTCCTCGGACGCTCGGTCTCCGTGGCCGTCTCGCCGCTGGTGTTCGCCTTTCCCCCGGAAGGCTCTCCGGGGCGCGAGGACCAGACGTGGCCGGGGCTTCTCCCCGGCGGGACGGGCGACGATCGGCCCGAGGCGGGCAACGACCTCCTGATCCGGATGCCCGACCCCGCCCGGACGGCGACGGGAATGGCCTCCCTCCTCGCGCTGGAGGGCGCCATCGGGAAGGGCCTGGGCTCCGGCGCGCTCAAGAGGTTCGCTGACACGCTGCGCACGGTCGAGATCCTGGAGCCGGGGCAGGACCCCGGGGCCGCGCTGAACAGGCCCGCGCAGGGCGCCTCCGCCCAGGTCGCCGTCGTCTCGGAGCAGCAGGCGCTGCGCTGGGGCGCCACCGGACGGGCCGGGGTCCCCGCCACGGCGTACCCGTCGTCCGGCACGCCCGCGCTGGACTTCCCCTTCACCGTCACCACGGCGGACCTCGGCAGGCAGCGCCGCGCGGACGAGTTCCTCCGCGAGTTCCGCGCTCCCGCGGGCGTCGCGGAACTGAACCGCCGCGGTCTGCGCTCCGCCACAGGCGGCGCGGGCGGCGCGGGCGGCGCGGCGCGGACGGGCCTGTCCGCGCCGCTGCCCCGGATCCAGGCGGTGGCGAGCCCGGGCGCGGCGTCCCGGATCCAGGAGACGTGGCGGAGTTTCAAGCAGGAGATCAACGTGCTCGCGCTGGTCGACCCGTCCGGTCCGGCGGGCGCGGCCATGACCGGCGCGGCCTGGCGCGCCGACATCGGCCCCGGCGGCAACCGCCTGGACGCCATGCTGGTCTCCCTGAACCGGGGCCTCAACCTGGTCGGCGACGACTCGGAGTTCGGCCTGTGGACGACGTCCGGCAGGCCGGGGGCGCGCCGCCCGCACCGTCCGGTCGTCGGGATCGGCGAACTCGGCGGCCGCACCCGGACGGGCACCACCCACCGGCTCTTCCTGGAGAAACAGCTGAACGCGATCCGGCCACGGCCCGGCGGCGGGGACGCCGTCTACGACTCGGTGGTCGCGGCCTATCAGGAGATGAAGCGCCGCTACGACGCCGATCAGCTCAACGTGGTGCTGGTGCTCAGCGCGATGGGCGCGGACGGCCGCCCGTCCGCCCGGTTCGGAAAGGCGCTGGCGAGGCTGCGGCAGCAGATCGATACCGCGCGTCCGATCGTCTTCGTGGTCGTCGGTTTCGGCGCCGGAATCGACCCGGGGCTGAAACAGATGTCCGGGGCGGTCCAGGGGCACTCGTTCCAGATCAGGAACCCCGAGGGAATCGAGGAACTGTTCAGGAACTCCGACCTGATGCGCGTCTGCAACCCGCCCCATTGCTGACCGTCAGGGAATCCGGCGACGCGGGCGCGGCTCCCGACCGCGAACGGCTCGGCGTCGCCTTTCGCGTGCTCCTGGTGCTGCGCGGCCTGGTGCTGGCCATGACCGTCATGCTCGTCCCGGACGACTGGCGCGACGCGTCGCTCATGCTCGCGGTCGCGGCCGTGGGCGCGGGGACGGCCGCCACCTGCCTGGCCTGGCGCCGCGTCCTGTCCCTGCTGCTGCGCCACCCGACGCTGTGGTGCCTGGACGCCCTGCTCATGGGCCCGGTGCTGCTCTCGGGCGGGGCGCTCGGCCCGTACTTCCTGGTCACCGTCCTCACGTCCGCCATCGCCGGGGTCCTGTACGAATGGCGGGCGGTGCTGGTCATCTGCGCCGCCCAGACGTCGCTGTTCTTCGCCGCCGCCGGCGCGGCCGGGCAGGAGGCCGCCACGGCGACGCCCGCCCTGATCGGGCTGCCCGCCTTCTATCCCCTCGCGGCGTGCGCCGGGGTGGCGCTGCGCCGTTTCCTCGACGACTACGCCGACCTCGAAGAACGGCATCGGCGCGCCGCCACGGCGCTGTCGGCCGCGGAGGAGCGCGCCCGGCTGGCCCGCGAGATGCACGACTCGCTCGCCAAGACGCTGCAGGGGATCAGCATGTCGGCCGAGGCGCTGCCGGTCTGGGTGCGCAGGTCCCCCGAGCAGGCCGAGGCGGACGCCCGCGCCGTCGTCGCCGGGCTGCGGGTCGCCGCCCGCCAGGCCCGCGGACTGCTGGCCGACCTGCGCGACGACGTCTACCGGCAGCCGCTCGACGGCGCGCTCGCCGCCGTCGTCGCGGAGTGGAGCGCGCGGACCGGCATCGCGGCGGTGACGCGGCTGCCGGGCGGACCGGACGGCGACCACGAGGCGGCGGTGCGGTACGAGATCGTGTCGATCGTCCGGGAGGCGCTCGCCAACGTGGAGCGGCACGCGGACGCGCGGCACGTCACGGTGAGCCGCGACGCCGCCACGCTGGCCGTCCGCGATGACGGGCGCGGGTTCGTCCCGCCCCAGGACGACCGGCTGGGCCTGCTGGCGCGGGACGGCCACTACGGCCTGATCGGCATGCGCGAACGGGCGCACCGGATCGGCGGACGGCTCACCGTGGACGGCGCACCGGGCCATGGCACGACCGTGAGCATCCTCCTGCCCCCCACCGACCGGCGACAGGCACCGAGCGCCACGCCAGGAGCGGCCCGGTGACCGCGCCCGGCGGGCCCGCGGCGGGCGGGCCGCGGATCCGCGCCTTGGTCGTCGAGGACAACCCGATCGTCCGCAGCGGCCTTGTCACGCTGCTCCGGGCCGCCGGCGTCGAGGTGGCGGGCGAGGCCGTGGACGGACGGCACGCGATCGAGCTGGCCGGACGCCTCCGTCCGGACATCGTGCTCCTCGACGTGCGCATGCCGGTGCTGGACGGCGTCGCCGCCGCCCGCCCGCTCAGCCGGATCGCCAAGGTCCTGATGCTCTCCTACGACACCGACGCCGCCGTGATCGGCGACGCGATCCGCAACGGCGCGTCGGGGTACCTCGTCCACGGCGCGTTCGACATGGCCGAGCTCGTCGCCGCGATCCGGGACACGGTCGGTGAACGGAACAGCCCCCTGTCACCCGAGGCGAGCATGGCCGTCGTGGCGGCGATCCGCCAAACCCCGCCCGCCGCCCCCCTCACC
>NZ_VCKW01000176.1 GCF_005889715.1 Actinomadura soli | reverse complement strand
CCCCGTGCGCGCCGCCGTCCGCGCGGCCCCGTGCGCGCCGCCGTCCGCGCGGCCCCGTGCGCGCCGCCGTCCGCGCGGCCCCGTGCGCGCCGCCGTCCGCGCGGCCCCGTGCGCGCCGCCGTCCGCGCGGCCCCGTGCGCGCCGCCGTCCGCGATCATCTTCAAAAAACTTCCCCCTGGAGACGGCGGTGGACGAGATGCTTGTCAGATGGCTTGGGAGTGGGTCGCGCCTGTCGCCACCGGCGCCGCTGGCGCTGTAGGAGTGGGTTTCACCTGGCTTGCCGGAGCCCAGAGTCGTATCCATGCCGAGCGCATGGTCGAACATAATCAGCTGGCTGAGGAACGGGCGCGACTACTCAAGGAACGCAGAGACGCCTACTTCGCCTTCCTGCACTGGATCGATCTAGTGAGCAAACGGGCCGAATACGTTACCCAAGGCGATCAGGACAAGCTTCAGCAGTTTGACGAACAGTGGCCCTGGGGCAAGCGCATTGACTGGACGATAGACGTGCTGATCGGTGTTCAGACTTTCGGAAGCGAACGGGTGTTCCAACTCGCCGAGGACTGGATGGATGCCCACGACGCGGAGCTCCGCGACGTCACCGCCGAACTCCGCAAACAACTTCGGGCAGTCGTTCGAGACGAGCTCCAGGGGCTCGTGCCGCAGCGCGACCTCGGTCGAAACCGACGCTAATCAGCCCTCCGACCTTGAGATCTACAAGCTAGTTCACCGGAGCCTGAGTCAGATGCGCCCCCTTTACGTTGACTCAGCTCAGAGGCTCTCCCGCGGCAACTGTGCAGGTCCAGGTGGTGGGCATGCAAAGAGCCCCTGGTCCGCGTGGGTGGGAACAGGGGCTCGTCGGGTGCCGGGGGTCAAGTCAGGTCGTAGTCAGCAGTCTTCACGCGGTGGGTGAACGCGCGCCAGTCGGCCGCGTTGAAGATCAGCTTGGGGCCGTCCGGGTCCTTGGAGTCCCGGACGCCGATCATGGGTGCGACGCCGGCCACCTCGACGCACGACCCTCCGTGCTCATCGCTGCGACTGCTCTTGCGCCATCGAACGTCCGACAGGTCTAGCCTCATGCCTCAAGCCTCTCTATGACTCGGCGAATCAGCTCCCGCGATTGGTCCACGGGTAGCGCGTGGCCTCGCAACGAGTCATACCGTAGGACATGACGGGCAACACGGGCGGGATCCTGGATCAGCAGACCTTCGCCGGATGACTCTGTGTAGGCGATACTGCTGCCGTCGTCGAATCCGAGCGCATAGAACTCTCCGCCAATGCCGGGATAGTAGCCGACGCTTTGCGGGATGATGTCGATCGAAACGTTCGGTTGCTCCGAGAGCTCCAACAGAAACTCAAGCTGGCGCCGCATGATTTGTTCGTTGCCTACCATGCGATGCAGGACGGACTCGTCCATTGTGAAGTATGCCTGTGTGCGCTCCAGCGTCTCTTTGCGCTTCATTCGGTCGGCGACCCGCTGGTCGAGCACGTCGGGCGGATAGTAGGTGCTGAGGATCGCGCGGGCGTAGTCCTCGTGTTGGAGCACGCCGTTGGCCAGGATGGGGCTGAAGTTCTTGAAGGACGTTGCGCGCGCTTCGTGCTCAAGGTACTCCACAAAACCCGGAGGCAGGATCGACGTGTGGCGCGTGTCGAGAATGCGCTTGCGAAGACGCCCAAATACCCCGTTGGTCTTGAAGAATGTGTCCAACGCATCGGCGTAGGGCTCGGACGGCAGGTTCTTGAAGTTCTCGATCTGTCCGACGTAGGACTCATCGAACCCCAGCTCTTCGGCTAGTTGCCGCTTAGTAAGTCCGGCGGCATCCCGCCATGCGGTTTGCTCGCTTCCGAAAGTGACGATGGCGGGGGCATTGTATGGCTCGGATCGAGCGGGCATCACGCCTCCAGAATCGCTGGACCTGATCGACGGTACAGCCGATCTTGCGGGGGGTCGTCTTGGGGTCGGACTGGGCTACTTCCCGAGCGTAGCCCCGCCTGTGAAGCTGGTCACCGCATTCCCGCAGACCAGTCCGCGAAGGATTTCCGATATGGACACTCGCACGCATCCTGACGATGTCGACCTGGCCCGTCTGCGCGCAGATTTCTCCGGATATCGGATATTCCGTGCGGTTCGGAAAGATGGGTCACTGGGTGAGTGGGTGGCGAGCCTGCACGACCCGCGTGCGGGTGTCGACCCGACCGTCATGTGTCCCACGGCTGAGGGATTGCGCGCGGCGCTGGTCGAGGAGGCCGAGCGCGCCGAGCGCAAGTGGGAAAGGTTCCGGTGACGCGCGGAGGGCCAGGGAGGCTCCGCGCTGGTCACCGGTTGCGGGACCCTGCATCTGATAGGCGCGGTCCCAGAGGGGGGAGGTGGGAGGCGGCGCGGTCGGTGCACGACCGCCCCCCGGGTGCACTGCCCGCGCCCCTTCCACCGACGAGACAACCCGAACACAAAGTGAGGTGACCCGATGAGCTTCGACAAGGGACGGCACGCGGCGACCATGGACGGGCCGCCGCGCAACGACCGGCGAGAGTACCTGTCCGAGCTCCACGAGGGCGTGGAGGCGTACAGGGGGTTGGCCGGCGGGCTGATCGAGCGGCGCGGCGTGACCTGGGTGAGCGTTGTGCGGTACGGCGGACCGCGCCGGACGGCCGAGATCGGGTGCGACTTCCGCGACGGCGGGTGGTGGTTCTGCTGGGCGGCCGACGGCCGCATCATCGCTCCCGCTTGCGACATCATCGGGGCCCTCGACACGATCGCGCGCGAACTCGCGGCGGTGGCTCTGTGAGCGTCGTCCCCGCCGACCTGGACGCGATGTTCGCGAGTCTCGTCGTCTACGGTGCCGCATGCCTGCTTGTCGGCGGGGTGCTCGGCTTTCTGTTGGGAGGTAGGTGATGCCTCACGACGCAGGTCGGTGGCTTCCGGTCGATGTCTGCGGTGCGCTGGTCGAGGAGGCCATTCGCGAGTCGCTGAAAGGCCGGTTCTTCAAGGGCACGGTCGAGATGACCGTGATCGGTGTGCGGCGCAGGTTCGCTGAGTTGCTCGACGAGCTCGATCAGACCGATGCGGGGCACGACGGGCCGGTCAAGCCCGAGTGCCCAATCAGATGCCTCGGGTTGCCGGGACGCGTCCACAACCCCCTCACCTCTTTCTGGACCTGGAACGACACGATCCCTCCCCGGACGGTCGCCGAGGTGCTCCGGCTGGCTGAGGCCGGACAACTCGACGGCGCCAAGGGCATCGGACCGGCCCTTGTGCGCGAGATCGAGGATGCGTTGCAGCGTGCTGGATTTCCCGTTGAGCACGACGACGAACACCACCACGTGCCGCCGCACGAGGAGTAGAGACTCCCTCCGGCCGGGCGGATGACCCCTCGCGATAGTGCTGTGCCCGTCCGGCCGGAGGGTCCCAGAGCCCCGAACCTCATCGGCCCGCCTCCTTCTTGATCTTGTGGAGGGGACGTGTGGTGCCGATCCAGTCTTGGCGGCGGTAGGTTTCTACGCCGATGGCTGGGTGACAGGTTGAGCAGCGCGCGGCGACCATCTTGCCCGGGGCGATAACGAGGCCCACGTGGCCCGGGCGGTTACTGGAGGTGCCGGGGCCGGAGTTGAAGAAGACCAGGTCTCCGGGTTGCGCCTGGTTGTTGGGAACTCGGACGCCGAAGGGCCATTGAGCGAAGGTCGTTCGCGGGATGGTGAGGCCAGCGGCCCTGTAGGCGGCTTGGACGAGGCTGGAGCAGTCCCAGGCGTTGGGTCCGGCGGCGCCGAAGACGTACGGCTTGCCGCGTTGCGCCATGGCGAAGGCGATGATCTTCTCGATTGTTTCGTTGTTTGTGGTGATGGCGCTGCCTGGAGCGCATTCGGGCGGTGGATTGGCGGTGGTGTCCGTGGTCTTGTAGCGGCGGGCACGGCTGAGGATGTCGTTCACGTACTTGTCGCTGTCGTTGTATTCCAAGAGGGCGGCGCGCATCTTCTGAGGTGCGCCGCTATGCCGGAGGTAGCGGGCGGCGGCGGGGATGGCATCTGCTGGGTCGTAGCGATCCCTCTTGCCGTCGTGGTTACCGTCGGCCCCGAACGCCGCCCAGGTACCGGAGAGGAACTGCATGGGGCCGCTGGCTCCGGCATAGTTTTCTCCTGACCGGACGCCGGGTGCATGTGAGCGTCCGTGGTTGGACTCGACCGCGCCGATGGCGGCAAGGATCTCCCACGGGATTCGATGCTGGGCTCCTGCCTTGCGGTAGAGAGCGAGGTAGTTGGCCGGGATTCCGGCGACCGGTGGACCATCACACTCGGTGGGTGTTGGGGATGATCCGCTGACAGCGCCAACGAGGACGGCGGCCATGACGGCGAGGCCGACCAGCCCGGCGACTACGGGCAACGGCCGTCTTTCGTCTCACGGATGCTGGGAGGCGATGGCTGGAGCTGCGTGGTTGCTAGTGCGGTCAGTGGTTGGCGGGGGCCGTCCTGGCCTGCGGGTAGCCAGATGGCGTCGGCCGGGCTTCCGACCGCAGATGTGTGGACGGCGGTCGCCACGGGGACGGGTGGCTTTCCCAAGAGCCTGCGCAGGTTGGCTTCACGGCGGCTGCTGGGCACCCAGAACAGGACTGGGGTGTTGATTCCGGTTGACTCAGCGAGTGCTTCGTATCCGTTGAGTTTGGCGGCGACTTTGGCGAGGGTGACGCTGCCGGTGTCGTGTTCGAGGAAGAAGTCGATCGTTGTCGGCCCGTCGCCGTTGCGAGGTGTTTCGCTCCATCGCCCGTAGGCGTCCGGACGGGCGAGGTCGCCCCAGATTTGGGCACATCGGTGTTCGGGCCACCACTTCTCGAGGCGGGCACGGGGGACGTGGCGTGCATGCCTGTGTAGGCGGGTGAAGAACTCGTTGACGCCGACCTGGTGCGCGAGGTGCTGGGAGTGGCTGATCCGAAGGACGGCGGTGCGGCGATAGCCGAATGCGCCGGGGTCGGTGTCCTGGTAGGCGGCCAAGCACTGCGCTCCGAGCGGCCCGATGACCCAGTGGAACGGCGCGGCACCGACCGGCACCCACGGCTGGAATCTCTCCAGCGCGTTGAGCCGGAACAACTGCAGGAGCCGGTCGCGGGCCTTGCTCGGCGTGGTGAAGAAGATGGCGGCGATCTGGTGGGTGGTGAGGACGCGGTGTTCCCAGACGAGTTCCAGGATCGCGCGGTCCCGGTCGGTGAGTCGTCGGCGCAGTTCGAGGAGCTTTTCCGGGGCCGCGCGTCCAGCAGTGCCGGAGGCTCGACGGTGACGAATGGTGGTGGACATTACTTGTGGCCCTCCTCGGCGGTGTGGTCGGTGCGCGGATCGAGCAGGAGTGTTTTGGTCGGGGCTGTCACGGGCTTGGCGGTGGTGGGTTGTGGTGTGAACCGCTTGCGTGAGGCGTGGCGGATCTCGTCAGCGCGTCCGTGGAACGGCTCGCCGAGCGGACGGGTGCGGAAGGTGAATGCCTGGGTCGGCTGGCCGGCAGTGACGAGTCGTCCGGTGGCTTGGTAGGCGCCGAGGTGGGCGAGGTCGTGAGCTGACAGGACGGGGCCGACGTGTCGGGCGAGGTCTCCGGCGTCTTCGGGTGAGGCGGCGAAGTAGATCTTGTTGCGGGCGTCAGCCGAGACCGCGTCGCGGAGGTCCTTGGGTAGTTGGGAGAGGTGTTGATGCGCGAGGACGAGAGAGAGCCGGTAGCCGCGGGCTTCGGCCAAGATGTCGCTGACCGAGCCCGGCAGGTTGAGGAAGTTGTGACACTCGTCGATGTAGGCGGCCGAGTCTGGGCGTTCGTCCTCGGGGAGCGCGGCGCGGCGGGTGATGCCTTGCCAGGTGTGGGCGAGCAGCAAGGAGCCCATGAGACGGGCAGCGTCCTCGCCTAGGACGCCTTTGGGGAGGCGGGCCAGGATGAGGCCGCCGCGGTCGAGGTGGCGGGCGAGGTCGATGGTTGATCCGGTGGCAGACAGGGCTTGGTGGACGAACGGGCGAAGAAGCACAGCACGGAGCTTGTTCATCACGGGACCGATCGCGGCCGCCCTCCCAGCCGGGGAGAGTTCGTCGTAGCCCGCCCAGAATCCGCGCAGGAGGTCGTCGGTGAGCCGTCCGACGGCGCGCGCTCTGAAGGCGGCGTCGGTGAGAAGCTGGGGAACTTGGGCGAGCGTTGCGCGTGGTCCGTAAGCGTGGATCAGGCTCAGGCAGGCCGAGCGCAGTAGGTCGTCCAAGCGTGGTCCCCAGGACGATCGGAAACAGCGATGAAAGATCGACACCACCGAGTCGACGGCGAACGCCGGATCTGGGCCGGACAAGATGCCGACCGAAGGCGGTGATGCCGTGTCGGATGGATCGAACACCACGGTTCGCCCGGCCATACGGCGAGGGAGCCGGTCCATGACGTCGTTGACGAGGTCGCCTTTTGGATCGATGACTAGGGCGCCTCTGCCGTCGCGGGCGTCGGCCAGGATGAGTGAGGCGAGCAGTGTTGATTTGCCGACGCCGGTCTGCCCGAGGACGTGGACGTGTTGCCTGGCCCCGCTGACCGGCACCGCCACGGGGCGGGGGTGGCCAGCGTCGGCATCACCCAGGACGCGCACAGGCCCCGACGCCGGGGTTGCAGCGGTCGGCACGTCCGGTGATGGTGCGACGGGACGCGCTCCTGCGCGCGTGATGGCGGGTGCGTCCGGGTCGTGCGGCAGGTGTGCAAGCGCCGCCAGTTCGGCCGCTCCGAGTAGGTAGCTGCGTCCGAGTCTCCGGGAGTTCAAGACGGTGGCGGGATCGTGCAGTCGGCGGCGGCGCAGGTGCTGGTGTCCAGATGCGTAGAGGGCGGAGAGCGAAGCGACGGCGTGCGCACGTCCGCGGAGCCACTTCTCAGTGCCGGGACGATCGGGCGCGGCGACGACGTAACGGATGTCGACCTCGAAGCGCGGTTGCGCGGCCTTGGCCAAGACTGCGCGGATTTGCTCAGCGCGTTCGGGATGCGCAGTCGACCGGGCGGCTTGTGCCGAGTAGCCGTACGTGGCTCTGGAACGGAATCCGGGCGTGACGAGGTCGAAGAGGAGGCTCCGAATGGATGTGGAACGTCCCCCGCGAAGTGCCGCGGCGAACCGGTAGCCGCGCGCCAGCCGCAGCCCCGTCACGGGACGGGCGAGAATCTGGACAGCAGCGTGCTGGGCCGGTTTGAGGCCATTTACCGCGCCGAGGAGGGAACGGAGCGGGTCGGTGTCGTGGGCGATCTTCAGCGGGTAGGAGTCGTTGCGCCCCAGGACGAGTCGGCCTCCGGTGGCAGCGGCATCGAAGGGCACCGGCGGTGCCGCTGGACTGGTCTTGGTGGTGGCGCCCGGCCAGGCCGCGCGGATCGTCTCCTCGACCATTCCTGGTGGTACAAGGCCGGGCACCCAGATCTGGATGCGTACACCGGCGGCGTCGGCCACGTACTCGAACGCCAGATGCGGTGATCCGAAGATCCAGCGCTTCCAGGCCGGGGTGAGCAAGCCCGTCTGGTGGGCCCACCACGCGGGCGCGCTTGCCGGATCGACCTGCGGCGGTACCGAAACGGTGACCAGCCGTGCGTCGCGTGCGAAGCGCTGTGCCCGCCAACGTCTAACTAGGGCCCGTAGGGCAGTGAAGGTGATGGCGCCAGTGCCGAGGGCGACGGCAGCCACGGGGGCGGTCTGGGCGACCAGGACGGGGATTCGCTCGGTCTGGTCGAAGATCTCTGTCCATGACCCGTCGGTGAGGGCGGTGGTCACAGCGGGTCGGCCTCCTCATTTCCGTAGTCGAGCAACTCGGCAGGGTCCGTGGTCACGGCCTTGTGTTCTGCGGGTGACGAGATGGCGGCGAAGGCTGCCCGATCGCCGGCGTTGCCGCCACAGAGGAGGCCCTCGCCACGCTCGGCCGAAAGCAGGAAGGCGCGCTCACCCTCGGAAAGGCCGAACGCCTCGCCTACCGCCGCAACCGCTTGGGGTGCCTGCCGGAGCAGGATCTGAGTCGCTGAGTTCGCCACGACGGCGCGTCCGAGGTCGGACGCCAGCAGGTCGGCGGCGTCCTGGGTGACGACCGTCAGCCCCGCCCAGTGCTTACGCGCAGACTTGGCAAGCCGGTACAGGAAGCGGGCGCCCTCGGCTTCCTTCATCAGCATCCAGGCTTCGTCCACGATGACCAGGCGAGGGCGTCGGTCGTCGGGATTGGCGACCTTGCGCCAGATCGCGTCCAGCGCGAGCAGTACCCCGACGGACTTGACCTCTTCCGGCAGGTCGCGCAGCGAGAACACCAGCAGATGCCCGTCCGGGCGAGTGGTCGTTGCAGAGGCGAACAGGTCCTTGTAGGAGCCAACGACGTATGGGCTGAGTCGGTCAGCGATGGCGACACCCTCGGGATGGGAGCTGATGGCGAGTTGCTCGACCAGATCGGCCAGCAGGGGTCCCGGGCGCGTCCAAGTGGCGGGGTCGGAGCTGATGCCCTTCGCCGCGTAGGCGGCCAGGACGGCGCGGTCGAGGACGGGCCGAGCTGCTGGCGTCAACGGCTCGCCGAGCATCGCGGCAACGAGGGTGTGAGTGAACAGGGCCCGCCGTATCAGGACGTCTCCAGATTGGTCGGTGGGCAGGTCGAACGGGTTGAAGGTCACGCCCTGGGCACCGAAGGCGATGTGGGTTCCGCCGGTGATCTCGGCTAGCTGCCGGTACTCGTCTTCAGGGTCGATCACCGACACCTCGACGCCGTGGTACAGCAGGCGCAGTGCTTCGAGCTTGGTGAAGTAACTCTTGCCCGCACCGGACCTGGCCAGCACCACGGAGTTGTGGTTGTCCTGGGCGAACCGGTCCCACATGACGACGCCCGAGCTGGCGACGTTCACCCCATACAGCACCTCGTTGGAGCCAGTAGGGGCGTTCAGGTCCGGCGAAGCGAACGGGAATGACGCGGCGAGCGCGCTGGTGTCGAAGGTGCGGCGCTGCCTGATCGCATCCGTTCCGAGCGGCAGCGTCGAGACCCAGCCCTGCATGGCACGGAAGGTCGTCGGCTGCGCGTCCAGCAATAGTGACGCGGCCAAGGCTCGGACCTGCTGGACCTCGGCCTCCAGTTCCGCGGTGTCCCAGGCGTGCACGGTGAGGTAGAGGCCGACTCGGAAGAGGCGGCCGTCTCCGCGCGCGAGCGACGAGGCCAGGTCGGCGGCATCGTCGGCGGCGGCTTCGGCGCTGAAGTCGGCCAGTCGGCCTGCCTTGGCATTGGCCCGGGCGCTGGACTCCAGGCGTGCGAGCTGTCGCCGGAGTCGTTGTGCGGCGATCATCGGCGGGATCGGTTCGACATGGAGAGAGACGTCGAGTCGTCCGGGATAGGTGAGGAGTGGTTCCAGCCAGCCTGCGCCGACCTCGCGCGGGTATCCGGTGATGGCGAACGACGCGCAGCAGCCGTCTGGCATCTCCAGGGACGACGCGTTCACGCGGAGCGCTGAGGGCGCGAGCAGATCACCTACGCCGACCGGCCGGTCTTTGTCGTCTTCGTTGGTAGGCACAGCCGAGCTAATGGCGGAGCGAGCGAATGCAGACAGCTTCACCAGGCCACCACCTGAGAAACGGGGGTGCCCGTTTGCCTGTGCTGTCGCGGTGGGTTCGACGGCTGCGAGTTCACCGCGCATGCCCGGTGCGCACCGGCGCAGCCCGCTGGCCAGCTTGTTGATGGCCCGTCGCCTGTTCTGCGATGAGCGCGGGTCATACGGAGGCTCCTCTGGCAGGGTGGGCGGTGATGGGCTGGTCCAGGTCAGGGGGCGGAGCGGGCCGCTCGTAGCCGGGCGAGAAGGCGTCCGAGAGCACCTGGACGCAGGCGTCCGCGTCCAGGGACTCGGCCGTGATGCCGACGCCACCCAATGTGCGAACGGCTTCGTTGGCTCGACGGGCCACGAGGGTGGCGCTCGCCTCGCGGGTGCGTGCTTTGCGTCCCGAACCTGGAGCGGGCCGGTCGCGTACGACGATGAGCACCTCCCGCACTAGCAGGGTTCGAGAGCCGCCTAGTTCGTCGAGGTGGGCCGCGTGGTCTTTGGCGGCTTGTTGCAGGGCCGGGTGTGGAAGATTCGGAGCGGCCTGCGCCACCCGCGAGGCGAGGTCGGACAGATCGACGGGGCGGGCTCGGATGAGGATCTGCACCGGAGACTCAAGCGAGTTGAGCCACCGACCAAAGAAGCCGACGAGTGCGGCTTGCTCGGCGGACGTCCGCAAGCCGAATGAGATCGTCCCTGCCCGGACGAGTGCCGCTGTCCCTTCGCCGTCCAGGTCCATGACGCCGTCTTGGCGGACGGCGTGGACAGGGAACCTCAAGGCGCCCGGCATCCGGCCGCGGACCTTGCACCACGCCGGCACCTCCGGAATCTCTTCGGGAGCGGCGACGAGCATGCGTCGCCGACGAAGATGGTCGATGGCGGCGAGCACGAACCGATCCAGGCCCATGCCGTCACGGCGGCCGAGGGCCATCGAGAACCCGGCCGCGACCACCGGGAAGCACACCCCCGCCGTCGCGGCGACCGGCAGCAGAGGCGACAAAGAGACGAAAACCAGCGCCGCGATCAAGGCGGCTGCACCGAGGATGACGAGCTGGCGCGTAGTGAGCCCGTACATGATCTTGTCTGGCTGCTCGACGTCAGACGGGATACGTGCCGACAGCGGCTCGTGATCGTCGTTCAACGGCTTCTCCTGCCATGGCGGCGGCTGCGGGGCGGATCCAGCCGCACGAAACTGCGTGATGCTGGACGGCGTGGACTCTCAGCCCGCCGATAGGGGCTGGTCGGCGGCTGCGTCGGTATGCGCGGGTGCGGCCGGGCAGGGCTGCCTGCGCCGGTCCGGCCGGGGACGGGCGGACCGTGTGGGCTATGCGGGGTGGTCCTGGGGGCCGCGCCCGGCTGGGGACCGCCGTGTCCGGCCCCGTGTGGGCCGCTGCGGGTCCCGTTCGGGGAACCGGGGCGGGGCCGGCGCCGACGGTCAGGACCGCGCCGTCCGTCGCACCGGGGGCCGTGCCCCGGGCCGCGATCAGGGCGCGGCGCTGGCCCACCGGACGGGCCGCCCGACGGGCCACCGTGCGAACCGCCGTGCCAGCGCGGTCCACCGCCACCGGGCCACGGGCGACCGTGCCCAGCGGCCGCCGTGGCGGCGTGGGCTCCCTTTCCACCACGCATTGCCTTGCTAGCAACTCCCAGCGCGGCTCCGACACCCTTGTAGACGATGAACGACCGGACGATCTGACCGAGCATGCGCGGCTGGGCGGGCTGCCAGACGGTGCGCGCGACCCATCGGGGAATGCAAGTCAAGATGTACAACAACGCGATCACCAGCATCAGATCGACCAGCTCCGTCTGGTCGGTCGGGATCGCGAAGGAAGGTCTGTCGTCGCCGCGCTGAGACAGCAGCAACCGCAGGGCGGTGATGAACACGAAGGATTGACAGACCTGAATCGCCAGTGCGCCGGTGAACCCTCGCCACCAAAGGCGGGCCAGGCCATCGGTGACGGTCAGCGCATGGAACATGAGTGCGATCGGTGCGATACCGATGAGCACCATGATGATCGCCAGTCGCATCACGTAGACGAAGACCAGGATGCAAGCCAGGACGACGACTACCAGCATGAGTATGGCGAAGAAGTGGCCTTGGGTGACGATGGACGCCTGCACGCCTTCAGCGAAAAGTCGTCCCGCCTCGTCCGGGTCGATCTGGTCGGCGCCGCCCATGAAAATCGACCGGGCCAATCCATTGGCGAACTGGATGGCGTAGTCGATCAGAATGAGGCTGGTGTTCATTGCGATGAACGCGGCGATGAGGCGTATGACGGCCGGTCCGGGCGTGGACGCTCCGAAGAGTGTCTGACCGGACATGAGCATTACACCGGCGATCATCACCATCAGGACGAAGCACGTGTTGGCTATCGTCCGCGAAGTCCCCCACACCAGTTCGGCCTGCTTCATCGGGGTCGAGCCGATCTCAGGGGTGGCAAGCTGCGTATCCGCCAGAAAGTCGAGTGTCGGCTTGAGCGCGCTACGGGCTAGCGCCTGGAACCACCCGGTGATCGCCTGCGTGGTTCGGCAGGGGAGATCAACCCAGGAACAGTCCTCCTCGTCCCCTTCGGCGTCTCCGCTGCCTTGGTCGTCATTGGAGGTGCCATCGTCCTCCGGGTCCGCAGGGTCGGATGGCGCGGCAGCATGGCTGACCGTCGAGAAGGCGCTGGCGGGCACCGTGTCCGGACGAGCTTCGGCGGTGGTGTAGGAAGCGAGGGCCATCACGCTGGATCCGGCCAAGAGCACGGCAGCGATGACAACTCGCTTTCGCCGTCGCGGTGGCCTCGGAATCCGAATGCGCACGATCAGGACCCGACGATGTACTTGAGGATCTGCACCAGGGCCGGGGCGAGCGCTGCAATGCCGTAGCCGATTGCTGCGTTGCGGAGCGTGCGCTTCCCGGCCTCGGCCTCGCCGGGGTCGCCTCCGGCCAGCAGGTAGCGGACCCCACCAATCGTGGCGAACAGCGTGGCCAGCGCGACCAGAAGGCCGACGATGACGTTGCGCAAGTTGGTGATGACCTGCTGAAGGCGGTTATCGGCCGCCAGGACGCCGGAGACGGTATGTGCTTCGGCCACCGAGGCCAGCGTTGCGGCGACCACCAGACCACACAGCAGCACGCCAGTGCACCACAGCAGAACCGCAGCGGCGAGGCGTCCAGCGCTGACACTGGGGCGCCGGGAAGGAAGAAGATCGGGCAAAGGGCAGATGCACAACGGGCAGCCCTCCAGGCAGGAACATGACGCGGTGAGTGGAAGCAGGCTGGCCGGATGGGAGATCCGGCCGAAGGTGAAGTACCGCGGGGTGAGACGGGCCGGGCCTTGCGGGTGTCCTCCTTCAGCAAGGGCACTCGGCGGATGGTCGGACGGATGGGGACCGGGTGATCATCCGGCCCGGCCTCGTCATCAACCCCGGGTTACTCTCACCAAGTAACTGGACAGCTCACACGCCGGTGTTGGACATCAGCGATGCGAAGTCGTCGCGCAGACCTCCGTCACGCATCGCGGCGACCAGGCGCTTCTCGGCGCGGCTGCGGCGCTTCACCAAGGCCGCATACGTCACGCCGAGCCGCTCGGCGAGGCCGGCCAGCTCTACGCCCTCCAGCCTGGTCATGGTGATGATCTCGGCCTCGTCCGAGGTGACGACGCCTTGCCGGACGGCCGAGCTCAGCAGCAGGTCCACGTGACCGTCCGCCGGAGCGGCGGCAGGATTGACCTCTGCCAGCGTGCAGGGGTCCACCGGGATCACCTGCACGCGCGCTTGGTAGGCGCGCTCGACGGCCTTGGCCGACCGCCACACCAGCCGCTGTGCGATCCGGGACTGCTCCAGGTCGATCTGGTGCAGCGCCTCGTGGAACGCCGACAGCAGGTCACCGGCCACGCGCGAAGTGCCCGTCCCCCGCTCGTGGCTCAGGCCACGCAGCCGGTCCCGCACGACCGCCTTCAACCCAGGCAGAGCGACCCCGACGCACCCCACGACCCAGGACGAGCCCTCGCGGCGAGCGCGCTGCACCAGCTCCTTCCACGCGGCGTCGCGCGAGTCCTGCCCAGTGGACGGGTGCAGCAGGATCGCCCGAAGCTCGTCCAGCGCGATCGGGCGTGCGGGCAGTCCGTGCCCGAGCGCCGCGCCGTCCACCGACAGCGGAGCCGGGCCGCGCGTCAGCAGATTGAACGTCGTCTCCGCGACGTCCAGCACGTGGGCCGTCTCGGTGCCAGTGCGGCGGGCGGAGCGGTCGGCCGGACGAACGGTGATGGTGGTGGCCATGGGAACCCCCGAGAGGTCGGTCGGTGAATCGGTCACCGACATCCCGCCAGAGGCCATGTACAGATCATGAACAGATGCTCGGCACCCGCTCGCGACCGAATCTGTTCATGATCTGTACACAATCGCTGTGACCAGCGAAAACACGGTCCGCTGCTCGTGTGTACACGGCGTCAGCCGCCAGAGGTCAAGCGCGTACAGGTGTTCAGATCGCCGCTGACCAGCATCAACACGTGCGCGCGACACCACCCGGTCAAGAAAGTTCTAAGCCTCAAACCCCGGCTTCGGTGGCACCGTCCATGTGAGACCACCGAAGCCTCATAGGGCAAGCCAGGCTGGTTAGTCGCCGATGACGTGAGCGAGGAAGGTGATGACGGCCAAGGCGATCCCGAGAGGGACAGCCGCTCCAGGTTGCTGGAACGCCAGTAAGGCCGCGCCGCCCGCGCTGATCAAGATTACGTAGGTCCGTGTGGAGATGAGATGCCCCCTCCGGGGCAAAGGCTCCCGATCTGATGTTCGAACCTGTTTCGTGGCTGAACCATGCTTTCGCCGTGAGCTCATGTCGCGACTGCTCCTTCTGGTCAGGTCAAAGATTTAGGGGTGTACCGGGGTGCAGAGCCTCCGCGGGCCGAAGCGCCCCACTTCTTTCTTCTTCCTCCTTACGGGTACTCAACTGATGCTACCTAGCAAGTTGACACGTGTCACTCTGCCATGTTGCACGACAACATTCAAGAACTTTTGAGGCGGCGGAATCTTTGAAGCGCTGGATCAGAGGGTTTGAAGGTCCTGTGCAGCCCCAGAGCATCGGACTGTTCTCCACTGTGATGTTGTGCGTGACCTTGCTAAACCCCCACCGGGGATGACTTCTGACCTGGGGAGATAGCGCGAAGCGCCGCTGGTGATGATCCGAGGAAGCTTGTCCCGAGACTGTCCAAGGTCTGAGAGGGCGCGGTCAGTTACTTAGTGAGACAGGGGACCGGGCGACCATCACGGGTCACCCGACATGACCAGTACCAACAAGCCGCCGACACCGGCCAGCGGTGCGCGGCAGCTCCTGCCGCTCACCGTCTGGCTCTGCCCGGATGACACCACCGACCAGCCCACCCACGACGCACAGCCCTGCCACGGCCCCGCCCACCGGGCAGCGCGTACCTGGACCTGTGAACGGCACCTCGGCACGATCAGTTCCGGACTCGCGCGCCACCTCATCGCCACCACCACCGGTGAACACGATGTGATCGCCGAGGCGTTCACCACCAACTCCGCGACCCTGCGCACAGCGGCCAGCCTTGACCGCCGCGCCGTCGGGTGCGTCCCGCACTTCCCGCTCGCCCAGCACATCGGGGCGCAACTGCGCGCCCACTTGCCGCATGAACAGCTCGGCCGAGTTGCGATGCGGCCCTGTCGCGCCGACCAGATGCACCGCGGTATCGCCGACCACTCCGGACAGGTGGCGCTAGTGATCGCGGCCCCGCCCATGGCCGGAGGCCATATCGCCGAATCAAGGGCGAGGCGCGCACGAGGAGCGTGCTCTGCCTGCCTGTCGGACGTCCTGACCGACAGCGCCTTTCACTCTCAGTCGTTCCTGCCGGCCGCCTACCGGATCTTGCGTCCGGGAGGTCACCTCGCGGTCGTGACCACGGCTCGGCACCGCAACGGGCACCTCATCGACCCCGCTCCAGCGATCATCCGCGAGGCCCGCAAGGCCGGGTTCCGCTACAGCCAGCACATCATCGCCGTCCGAGTCCCGGTCGAGGGCGACACCCTTCTCATCCAGGCCGGCCCCGGGAGCCTTGGCCAGCTCCGCGACATCCGCTCCCGGGCTCTGCCTCCGGCGGCGCGCGTGCATGCCGACGTGTGCCTGCTCACCCGACCGGGCGGCAGCGGCCAGGGAGGTGGCCGATGAGCACGAGCAGCGACACCGGGACCCGCACGCTGTCATCTGTGCTGCTCACTGGTCAGCAACCCTCACGGGTCCAGCGCAAGGGCCGCTACACGCCCGAGTCGATGGCGCACCCGGCCAAGATGCTTCCCGCGATCGCCGCCCAGGTCATCGCCGCCTACACCGAGCCCGGCGACCTGGTGATCGACCCCATGTGCGGCATCGGCACCACCCTCGTCGAGGCCGTCCACCAGGGACGTGACACCACCGGGATGGAATACGAGGCCCACTTCGCGCAGACGGCCGCCAGCAACCTCCGCCACGCCCGCACCCAAGGAGCCACCGGTACCGGCCAGGTCGTCCAGGGCGATGCCCGCAACATCGCCGCCGCGCTCGCCGAGCTCACCGGTACCGCCGCGCTCGTGCTGACCTCGCCTCCCTACGGGGCGACCACTCACGGGCAGGTACGTACCGGCAGGGACAACGGCGGCGGAAAGATCGACAAGTCCCACCACCGCTATTCCACCGACCGCCGCAACCTCGCCCACCGCCCCACCGCCGAACTCGTCGCGGGCTTCGGGCAGATCCTCACCGGATCCGCGGCCCTGCTCCGCCCCGGCGGAGTCATCGCCGTCACCGTCCGGCCGTTCCGCGTCGCTGGAGAACTCGTCGACCTGCCAGGCCAGGTCGTCACCACCGCCGAGGAACATGGCCTGGTCCTGGTCGACAGGTTCGCCGCCCTGCTGTGCGGACTCCGCGACGGTCAGATCGTCACCCGCGCCTCGTTCTTCCAAATGATCGAGGCCCGCCGCCTCCGCGAACGCGGCATCCCCGCCATGGCCACCGCCCACGAAGACCTCCTTGTGTTCCAGCCGATCTCCGAGCAGGCCAGAGGCCGCCGATGAGTCCGGCTGGACTTGACCGCAGTGATCAAGTCGAGCGTCCATGTGTCCACCCCGAACGGGGAACGGACGGACGGCAGATGACCAGCCTCCGGCCCCGATTCGAGTGGACGATCGTCGCCGCCGAGGGCGACGTGGCCGGACATCTGGAACGTGCCCAGGCACGCGCGATCAAGGAGGTACTGCAATGGCTGTCCACACAGCCCCCATCCCCCTCGAGGTCCTCGCGACCGGCACCCGAGACGAGCGCAGGGGAAGGCTGACCGGACCCGGCGGCGGATTCCGCGCCCCTGGGCCACTGCGGGTCGCCTTCGCAGGACGCACCTCTACCGAGGACCAGCAGGACCCGACGTTGTCGATCCCGCGGCAACTCGACAATTGCAGGACCGCCCTGCCAGACCAGGCGGTGATCGTCGCCCACTTCTACGACATCGAGTCGGGCCGCAAGCGCCTCGAAGACCGCGGTCACGGACGAGGGCACGAACGGTTCGATATCCCAGTGCCCAGAGAAGGCGGTGTCCAGGACCTACTGGAAGAGGCGGAGCGCCCCGACCGCAGGTTCGACGTTGTCATCTGCGAATCGATCGAGCGGATAGCCCGCCGAACCTACGTCGGCACGCTCATTGAGAACCGCCTCGAAGAGGCAGGCGTGCCCCTCCTGGCCTCCGACGAACCGATCAACCTCAACGGGAAACGCGCCACGCAGGTCCTCACCCGGCGCGTGAAGCAAGGCGTCGCTGAGTGGTACGTCCTGGAACTGCTGGAGAAATCCTGGGGTGGATTCGAGGCCCACACCACCCAAGGCTTCAACGTCGGAAAACCGCCCTACGGCTACAAGGCGCTCCGCATCCCTCACCCTGTTCCTGCTCGCCGTGCCGAAGGAGCCGCGAAACACAAGCTCACGCCCGATCCACTCCACGGACCCGTCGTCACGCAGATATTCGCGTTGCGGGTCGAAGAACGCCTGGGCTACAAGGCCATCGCCGACCGGCTCAACCAAGATCTGGACCGCTATCCGCCGCCGTCGCCAGTCGATCCCGCCCGCGCCGTTGGTCGCTGGACAGCCTCGTCCGTCCGGGAGGTGCTCACCAACCCCAAGCACACCGGCTACATGGTCTGGAACCGCCGCGCCACCAAGTCGGGCGGGGGCAAGCAGAATCCGCCACAGGCGTGGGTCTGGTCGGAAGTCCCAACCCACGAACCGCTCGTCACCAAGGAGACCTTCATCGAGGCGCAGAAGGTCGCCATGACACGGAAGGGGTCAAGGAACGGCTCGAAGGCCAACACCGCCCACCCCGACTCGAAGCGCACCTATCATCTCCGCTCGTTCCTGACCTGCACCTGGTGTGACCACAGGCTGCGCGGGCGATATCGCCACGAGACCGTCTACTACGTCTGCGACCCCGCCAAGGGGTACATCCCCGAGGGACACCCGAAGAGCTACTGGATACGCGAAGACCACCTCATGGACGGCCTGTCCGACTTCTTCGCCGTGAACGTCTTCGGACAGCACCGTCAGGCCCACCTGGGCACGATGCTGACCGAGGCCGAGGACCTCGCCCTCCAAGAGCACCAAGACCGGATAGACGCGGTTCGCCGAGTCATCGAGGACATCGAAAGCCGCCGCCGCCGTCTCGTCCAGAACCTCGAACTCATGGACGGCGACACCGACCTCGTGAACGACATCCGGACCCGATCAGCGGAACTCAGCAACGACCGCAACACCAGGATCACTCAACTCGAACAGCTGGAGCAGGCCATGCCAGCGCGCCCCAGTCCAGAACTGCTCGACCTGCTACCCGCGGGACCGGTTCATCTGGACACCATCCCCGAAGCCCTACAACGGAAGCTGTTCGAGGCGTTCCGGCTCCAGATCCGCTACGACTGGCGCACCAACGTCGCCGACTGCCGGATCACACTCACGGCGTCCACGATCCAGGCCCAGGAGCGAGCCGCCCAAGAGGCACTAACCGCGACCCAAACCCCGCCCGGCGACGGCACCCCCGCACCCATGCTTGTTGTACCCCCTACCGGATTCGAACCGGCGCTACCGCCTTGAAAGGGCGGCGTCCTAGGCCGCTAGACGAAGGGGGCCCGGGTATGGCGGAGATGGTCGCCACTAGACCTGGTCAAGTGTAGAGGACGTGGCGGGGCGTCGCGCAAACGGTTAGCC
>NZ_VCKW01000175.1 GCF_005889715.1 Actinomadura soli | reverse complement strand
GGAGCCGTAGTACTCCGGCACGTCCCGCCAGGGCGCACCGGTCCGCACCCGCCAGCCGATCCCATCGATGAGCTGGCGTTTGGTCCATTTCGACGGCCGACCTGTCCTCTTGCGTGGTGGAAGCAGCATGCCGGGGCTTGATCAGTCGCAGAACCAAGCCGCGGCGAGGCGGTCGTCGCGAGTCGATGAGCGGCTGTGCTCTTGCGGCTGGCCTACCTGACCGTGACGAATACGTTTGCGGTGCTGCGTCTACTTCCGGTGACCGATCGGGACAAGGACGCCGAGATCTTGGTGTTGCGGCATCAGATCGCCGTGCTGGAGCGCCAGCTGGGCGGGAAAGGAGTGCGGTTCACTGCGGCGGATCGGGCGCTGCTGCACCGGTTACCTCCCGGAGTACTGCGGCGGATGCGGCTCCTGGTGCGGCCGGACACGGTGCTGCGCTGGCACCGCGACCCGATCGCCGGTCGGCACGCTGCCCGCTCCAAACCCAAGCGTCCGGGCCGACCACCGACCGTCCGCTCCATCCGGGCTCTCGTCCTTCGCCTGGTGCGGGAGAACCCGAGTTGGGGCTACCGGCGGGTGCACGGCGAGTTGCTGGTGCTCGGTGTCAAGGTCGCTGCGTCCACGGTGTGGGGATCCTCAAGGACGCCGGCATCGACCCGGCGCCCGAGCGTTCCGCCACCACCTGGGCCGGGTTCCTGCGCTCCCAGGCCGAGGGGCTGCTGGCGTGTGACTTCCTGGAGACCGTGACTCTCACCGGCGCTCGCATGTACGTGCTGGCGGTCATCGAACATCACACCCGCCGCATCCGGGTTCTGGGCGCCACCGCTCATCCGACCGCAGCGTGGGTGACGCAAGCGGCGCGGAACCGGGTCATGGATCTGGAGGACGCGGGTTGCCGGGCACTGTTCCTGATCCGTGACCGGGATGGCAAGTTCCCGGATCTGTTCGGCGCCGTCCTGGCCGATGCCGGCATCAGGGTGGTGCTGACCGGGGTGCGGATGCCCAGGATGAACGCGGTCATGGAGCGGTGGGTGCAGACCAGCCGCCGTGAACTCCTGGACCGCACGCTGATCTGGAACCAGCGCCACCCGCTCCACGCCCTCCGCGAGTTCGGAGAACCCTTACAACGCACACCGCCCGCACCAAGGCATCGCCAACACACGCCCGCTGAAGCCGCTGCCTCCACCGATCACCGAACCAGACCAAATCGCCCACCTGGACATCCGACGAAGGCAACGTCTGGGCGGAATACTCAACGAGTACGAACGCGCTGCTTGACCTGCGCGGACGTAGTTTCAGCAGGGTGCAGCGAGATGGTCGGCGCGGTCAGCTTGAAGGGGATTGTCAGGTCGCGCACGCACGCCTCGCCATCCTCGGCCGAGGCGATCATGTTCAAGAGCCGCGGCCGGATCGGATCGGATCGGCCAGGGCCTTGAACACCCCCGCGAGCTCGACGGCTTCCGCCTCGCCGAGGTTGAACTCGCTGAGATGTGCAGGTCGACGGTTGGTCGGGACGACCTTGACACGGTAGAGGTCACTGGTTCGATCCCAGTATCGCCCACCCACATCGGCGCACGCGCGGTGCAGTCCGCTTCCCAGTGGGCAACGTACCTGATTCTCCACCTGCCCCGCAGTTCGCTGGACAACCGGCGGATCCTGGCGATCCCGACCTACCTCTAGCGAGACGACGACCGTCGAACGCCTCGGTCGAAATGCGGCCCGGACTCCCTGCCGGATCATCACTATCTGAAGTTGATTGATTGCGGATCGAAGCTCGGGCTGTGCGAGTGTGTGCGAACTTCTGTCCATCCGGTTGTACCGGCGCTGGAGACGGCGATGCCCTTGGAACAACGGGCTTGAGCGGTCGTGGGGCAGGCGAAGGGGTGAGCTATGACGCTGAGCAACGAGGAGGAGCGGCGCGGCGGAGAGACGGCACAGTTCCGCGGCCCCGTCCATGTCCTCGGGGACATCGTCGCGGGTGGGAAGGTCGTCTACGAGGCCGCCGCCCGGTTCGTGCCGCCGCTACGGCAGCTTCCTTCCGCACCGGGCGACTTCGTCGGACGGGACGAAGAGCTGAAGGCGATGGACGCTGGGCTGGCCCTCTGGGAGAGCCGTCGATCCGCGACTGTCGTCCATCTGCACGGCATGGCCGGAGGGGGGAAGACGTCGCTGGCCCTGTATTGGGCTCATCAGGTCGCTGAGCGCTTCGACAGCCAGGTCTTCCTCGATCTGCTCGGGGCTTCGCGCCCGCAAGCGGTTTCGCCGGGCGACGCGTTGTTCGCCCTTTTGAGCAGCCTCGGCGTCGCTGCCTCGGAGATCCCCGTGGACGAGGCGCAGCGCGCCAGCCTGTTCCGGTCCCTCGTCGCGACGCGGCGGGTACTGGTGGTACTCGACAACGCCGCCTCCGCGGAGCAGGTCGAGCCGCTCCTTCCCGGAGGCGGCGGATGTTTCGTCGTGGTGACCAGCCGGGATCACCTGGACGGGCTGATCGCCATGTTCAGTGCCATCTCGGTGCCCGTTCCACAGCTGACGGTGGAGGATTCCGAGGAGCTGGTGGTGAGGGTGCTCGGGGCCGAGCGCGGCGAGGCCGAGCGCGGCGCGGTGACCGATCTCGCCGAAGTGTGCGCACGGCTTCCACTGGCCATCAGGATCGCGGTGGTCGAGTTGACGGCGGATCCGCACAGACCGGTCGCGGATCTGGTGAGCGAACTGACCGCCGGGCGCCGGCTCGACTTGCTCGCGGTCGACGGCGTCGCCCGTCTCGCCGTCCGTGCGGCCTTCGACATGTCCCACGACAACCTGGAGACCGTCGAGCGCCGCGCGTTCAGGCTGCTCAGCCTGATGCCGGCCACCGACTTCTGCCGGGACAGCGTGATGGCTCTGTGGGGGGTTCCAGCCGAGGAGGCTCGCCGGATCCTGCGCCGGCTGCTCCGCAAGCATCTGGTCGAGCCGGCCGCGAACGGCCGATACCGGCTCCATGATCTGCTGAACGAGTACGCGCGGGAACGGCTGGAAACCGAGCCCGACAGCGAGGTGGACGAGGCCATCCGGCGCCTCCAGGACTGGTTCATGGCGTCGTTGGACGGTACGGGTCCGGTGGATGTCCCACCGGGCGATCCGGTTCGCAGGATCAAGGACCGCCTCGCCTGGCTGGAGGCGGAGCGGGCCGGGCTCGTGGCCCTGACCCGCCAGGCGTCCGACCGGGGTGACTGGGAGCTCACCTGGAGACTCGCCGCGGACCTGCACCAGTTCCTGCGCTGTGGCAAGCACGGCAACGACAACCGCGAGGTGCACGAGCTCGGCCTGGCCGCCGCGCGGACCGCGGGAGATCGCCAAGCCGAGGCGCTGATGCTCGACCAACTGGCCGTGGTGAACTGCGATCTCGGCCACTACCCCGAGGCGTTGGCGGAGGCCACGGCGGCCTTCGACATCTTCACGTCCCTGGGCGACGACCACCGGGCGGGGTGGGCCCTTATCACCCGCTCCCGAGTGGAACGCACGCGCTCCCGCTACCCGGAGGCACTGAGCCTCGCCAGGCAGGCGCTCCGAATCCTGGGCGCGAGGAAAGACCGGGATGGTGTGGCCGAGAGCCTGGAGAGGATGGCCCAAGCCGAGTGGATGGTCGCCCGTTACGACGCGGCGCTCCGGCACGCGAAGGGCTCGCTGCGCCTCAACCGCGAACTCGGCAACGACGCCGGAGAGGCCGACGCGCTGGAGACCATGTCCGCGATCCTGCGCCGTCTGGGCAGATGCGCGGACGCCCAGGAGAAGGCGGAACAGGCGCTGGCCGTGCGGGAACGGCTCGGCGACCGGCGCGGCCAAGGCGAGATCTTGGACGCCCTGTCGCGGATCCAGCGGCGGACCGGCCGGCTGGACGACGCGCTCGCCCGCGTGGAGGCGGCGCTGGCCATCCGCGAAGAGATCGGGGACATCGCCGGTGTGGCGATGAGCCTGACCAGCCGGGCGCGCATCCTGCAGAGGCGAGGCGACTATCAGGGCGGTTTGAGCAGTGCCCGACGCGCGCTGGCCGTGTCCTCGGGGCTGGAGGACCGGTACGCGGAGGGCCAGTCGCTGGCCACCATCGCGACGCTCCATCACGACTCCGGGAGGTACGACCAGGCGATTGGCCATGCGCGGCAGGCCCTGGCCATCCAGAAGAAGATTGACGACCGGCACGGCGTCGCCTCGTCCCTCAACCTGGTCGCCTTGGTGGAAAGGCGGCTCGGCAGGCACGCCGACGCGCGCCGCAACGCCCAGCGCGCGCTGGCCCTCCAGCGGGACATGAACGACGGGTACGGCATCGGCAAGACGTTGAACAACCTCGCCGAGATCGAGCGGAGCGCGGGCCAGTACACCGCGGCCCTGGAGAACGCCCGTGACGCGCTCGCCACACGCCGCTCCGGCGGCGACGGGGCCGGCATGGGCGAGAGCCTGGCGACCATCGCCCGGCTCCTCTGCCGTATGGGAGACCATCGCGCCGCCGCCGAGAACGCCGGCACGGCCCTGCAGTGGCAGCGCGAGATCGGTGACCCGGCGGGGCAGAGCGTCGCCTTGGACGTGCTGGCCCGGATCCACATCCGCACGGCGCGGTACCGGGACGCCGAGCTGTGCGCCACGGAGTCCCTGGAGATCGGCCGCGCCATCGGCGATCCACGCGGGCTCTCCGAGAGCGTCTCCCTCATCGCGTTGATCCGGTGGCACCAGAGCCGCCACCGGGAGGCACTCGCCGCCGCCGCCGAGGCGCTCGGGACCCAGAGGAAGATCGGAGACCTGGCCGGTGCGAGCCATTCCCTCTATATCCTCGCCCGCATCCATTCCGGAATCGGGCAATACGCCAGGGCCCGCCGGTGCGCCCTGGAGTCCCTGGAGATCTGCCGGCGTACGGGCGACAGGCACGGCGAGAGTGACGACTTGCTCACCCTGGCGCACAACGACCGCAGACAGGCCCAGTACGTCCGCGCGCTGCGGACAGCGCGCACCGCCCTGAAGATTAAGCGGGAGATCGACGACCGGACGGGCGAGGCCGAGTCCCTCACGCTTATCGGCCGTGTTCTCGGCCATGTCGGCCGGTACGAGGACGCCTTGGCCGAGCTCGAGGGTGCGCTCGCCGTCCAGCAGGATGAGCGTGACCGATACGGCGAGGCGGAGACCCGGTACACCATCGGGCTCATCAGTTGCCTGCTGGCGCGCTACCCCGCGGCGCTGGGAAGCCTCGACGAGGCGCTGCGCATCCAGCGGGAGATCGGCGACCGGGCCGCGGAGGGCCGGACGCGCAACGTGCTGGCCACCGTGTACCGGCGCCGCGCCGAGTATCGGGACGCCGTCCACCATGCCCGTACGGCCGTCGAGATCCAGCAGGGCATCGGCGACCGGGGCGCCGAAAGCGAGGCACGTGACAACCTCGCGCTGATCTACGACCAGCTCGCGCGCTACCGGGAGGCGCTGGGCGAGGCCGAGACCGCCCTGCGGATGCGGCGCGAGCTCGGCGATCAGCACGGGGAGGCCGAGAGCCTGGACACGCTTTCCGGCATCCACCGTCGTCGCGGCCGCAACCAGTACGCGACCACGCTCGCCGAGCAGGCGCTCGCGCTGCACAGGCGGATCGGCGACAGGCACGGTGTGGCGGAGAGCCTGGAGACGCTCGCACATGCCCGGTGGAGGCTCCGCGACGAACAGGCGGCGCTGTCCGCCGCCCGGGAGTCGCTGCGGATCCGCCGCGAGATCGCGGACAAGTACGGCGAGGGCAAGAGCCTTGACCTGCTCGCCGGCATCCATCGCTTCCACTCGCGCTACCGCGTGGCCCGCGAGTACGTCACCCAGGCGCTCGCGGTGCGCTGGGAGATCGGTGACCGGCGCGGTGAGGGCGACAGCCTCAACACCATGGCCCGTCTCCTGCGGCGCCTCGGCGACACCGACGGCGCGCTCGCCTACGCGCGGCAGGCGCTGGCCATCCGCAGGGAGAGCCATGACCTGCGTGGAATGGCCGACACATTCGACGCCATGTGCCGGATCCACCTCTGGGCCGGCGACTGCGACCAGGCCCGCGCGCACGCGCTGAAAGCACAGTGGATCCAGCGCGAGATCGGCGACGAGTGGGGGCGCAGCGAGAGCCTTCTGCTGCTGGGCGAGGTTCACCTGAGCCTCGGCCTGCGGCAGCGTGCGGGCGAGTTCTTGGCACAGGCGGTCATCGTCGCGCGGAAGGTGGGGAACACGGTGTGCGCGGACAGGGCCACCGCCCTGCGCGCTCGGCCGTGGCGCCCAGCGCCGCGGCAATGTCAGGCGCCACAGTTTCCCGCACCGGGGCGCGACACCATGTCGGACGACATGTCAGACGGCATATCGGACGGCTCCGAGCGACAAGGAAGGGCGACCCGATGACATCGACCGGTGCGACGGCGGGACGGTGCGACGACCTGCCGTACGAGCGCGGGTTCTGGGCCCGCCTTTCGGAAGCCGAGCGCGAGGCGATCACCGCCGCCGCCGAAGAGCGCTCCGCCGACCGCGGAGCGGTCCTCTGCCACGAGGGCGACAAGGCCGCGGACGTCCTCGTGATCGGAACGGGGTGGGTGAAGGTGACCGCCGTGGTCGACGGCCGGGAGCGGATCATCACGGTCCGCGGTCCGGGCGATATCGTGGGCGAGCGCGGCGCGCTCACCAGGCGGTCGCGGTCGGCGACGGTCGTCGCGCTCGGTGACCTGACCGGGCTGGTCGTTCCCGGCGCCCGGTTCCAGGAACTGGTGGACACGCACCCCAGGCTCCGCGCCGTCCTGAAACGGCAAGAACGCGAACGCGCGGAGGAGGAGCGCCGCCTCCTGTTCGGTGACATGAAGGACGTCGAGCATCGACTGGCCCTGCTGCTCCGCGAACTCGCTCGCCGGGGCGGCGGCGAGCGGGCGCCCGCGGGAACAGCGCTGACGTTGCCGATGTCCCGGCGCGAGATGGCGCGCTGGGCGGGCGCCGAGTCGGCCGAAGTGGACCGGGTCCTCACGGACTGGGGCCGGCGCGGCATGATCATGACGGCGCGGCGAAACCTCACCGTCCTGGACGTCCGGTCGCTGGACGGGCTGTGCCGGACGCGCCCCGAGCGGCCCGACTGGTCGTCGCTGACCTGCTCCGTCCTTTTCGTCGATGTCGCGGGCTTCAGCCGGCCCCAGCGTGACGAGGCCGATCGCCAGGTGGTGCGGGACACCCTGTACGAAATGCTGCGATGCGCGTTCGAGGAGTCAAGCGTGTCCTGGGACGGCTGCTACCACGAGGACCGCGGCGACGGCGTCCTCGTGGTGGTGCCGCCGGCAGTGCCCACGGAGGCGGTCGCCGATCCGACGTTGCCGCGGCTCGCCGCCGAACTGCGGCGGCACAACCGGCGGTCGAGCGCGGCCGTCCGCATCCAACTCCGGGTGGCCCTGCACGTCGGCCCCGTCACCCGCGACCGGGAGGGCCTGAACGGGGACGCCATCAACCTCGCGGCGCGCATGCTCGACGCCCCGGTCCTGCGCGAGGCCCTTCACACGTCGGAAGCGGATATGGCGCTCATGACGTCCCATCATGTCTATGAGACAGTGCTGAAAAACGATCGCGGCCTGATCAATCCCCGATCGTTCAGCCGGGTGAGAATTAACGTCAAAGAGGCGCAGACCGAGGCATGGATGCAGCTCTTCGGCCAGACGGTGGAACCCGTCGCGCCGAATACCTCATCCGGAAAAGACCCTGAAAGGTCGAACGGAATCCATTTTCACGAGACCGTGAACATCGCCGGTGACCTCATCCTGGGGAGCAAGCACGCTAGCTCGCACTGACCACCGGGCAGGATCGAACCGGCCACACGACTCTGCGTCAGGCGTCACATCAATACAGGCGGCGCCATGCGTTAATGACGGCGATCGGTGAAGTGACGAGACGTGACGTCCTGCGGGCCATCGTCGGCGCCTCCGGTCACCGGAGGTGGACGCACTATGCCCGAGCCGCTGCCCCGCGACAACGAGCACGTCACCGGAATCCGTCCCGACCCGCGGTTGATCGACAGCCCCGAAGGCTTTGCCAGGGCGTTGCGCGTCCTGCGCGCGCAGTCGGGCCTGTCCTTCCGGAGAATGGCCGCGATTCTGAACAGAGGCGGGCCCGAGTCCGTGTCAGCGTCGACGTTGAGCGGCTGGTTCAACGGGGACCACCTCCCGACGTCCATGCTGGTCGGAGTTGTCCCCAGGCTGATCGGCGTGCTGGGGGAGCGCGACCCGGCCAAGGTCGCCGAATGGCAGGCGGCGCTCGACCGAGTGCGGGTCCGGCCCGGTCCACGTCCCGCTGCCGCGGCGCCGTTCCGAGGTCTGGAGTCCTACGGGCCGGAGCACGCCGAATATTTCTGCGGCCGCGAGGCGTTAACGGCCGATTTGCTGGAATTGGCGGCGCAGGCGTACGCGCGCGGAATGCCCGTGATGGTGATCGGGGCCTCGGGGTCGGGGAAGTCCTCGTTGCTCGGCGCGGGCCTAATCCCGGGGTTGAACCGCAACGGGTTGAACCGCAACGGGTTGACCCGCAACGGGTTGACCCGCGACGGGCTGAACCGTGATGGCTCGCGCCCCTTGCACGGCGAGTGGCGCCATTGCACGTTCACCCCCGGGGACAGGCCGGTTCTGGCGCTTGCCAGGCGGCTAAGCGAATGGACCGGCGCATCACCTGAAGTGCTCGAACGCGAGATCCTGGAGGACCCGCGAAACTGCGCGGACAGGTTGGCCATGGCGCGGGATCCCGGCCGCGGCCACCTGCTCATCGTGGTGGACCAGTTCGAAGAGCTCTTCACCTCCGTCGGGGACGAGACCCAGCGCCAAGCGTTTCTCGCGGCGCTGTTCGCCGCGGCGGAGGGCCCGCGGCGAACCGCCGGATCAACGCCCGGGTCGACGGAGGGCAGGCGATCCGCCCTGGTGGTGCTGGGCATGCGGGCCGACTTCTATCCTCAAGCCGTCGAAATGCCCTGCCTGGTGCCCGTGCTTCAGGACACCCAGCTCATCGTGGGGTCACTGTCGGAACCCGAACTGCGAGAAGTCCTCACCGTCCCGGCGCATAGGGCGGGTCTGTCCCTGTCCGATGGCCTGGTCGAATCGCTGGTGTGGGAGATGGCCCCCACCTCTGGCACCGCGCCGGGACATGAACCGGGCCATGACCGGGGCGCGCTGCCACTACTGTCACATGCGTTGCTCGCGACCTGGATGCACGCCAAGGGACGGACGCTCACGGTCGAGCACTACCGTGCGACGAAAGGAATACAGGGAGCGGTCGCCATGACCGCGGATGCCACGTACGCCGACCTCACCCCGGCGCAGCAGGACATCGCCCGCCACATGTTCCTGCGGCTGGTGCGCACGGAGGAGGACTCGCGGGACACACGGCGCAGGGTCGCCTACGAAGAGCTTCTCCACGACGCCGCCCATCCGGGGAACGATCCGTCCCGCGAGGTCCTCGATCGGTTCATCGTCGCGCGCCTCATCACGGCGGATCACACGACGGCCGAGATCTCGCACGAGGTACTGATCACCTCGTGGCCGCTGCTGCGGGAGTGGCTGGCCGCCGACCGGGATTGGCTGCGCGTGCACCGCAGACTCACCGCCGACGCCAAGAACTGGCTCGACGGAGGCCGCGATCCCGACACCCTGTACAGAGGGGTGTTGCTGCAGACCACCCGGGAGTGGGTGGACGAGCGCGGCTACCGCGGCAGACTGAACGCGCTGGAGAGCCGGTTCCTCGACGCCGCCATCACCCGGCAGGCCGAGGAGCAACAAAGGGCGCGTCGCCGCACGCGGCGTCTCCGCCAGCTGGTCGCCGCGCTCTCCATCCTGCTGGTGTTGTCCGGCCTGCTCACCGGCTACGCGTTCGAGCAGCGCAGTGCAGCGGATCGGGCGCGGACCACGGCCTCGTCCCGGCTGACCGCCGCGAGGGCCGACAGGCTCAGAGAACACGATGTCTCGCTGTCCATGCAGCTGGCCTTGATCGCCTACCGGATCGCGCCCACGGTAGAGGCCCGGTCCAGCCTGATCAATTCCACCGCTGTTCCCGCGTCCACCCGGCTGCGTCCCGGGGCCGCGCAGGCAAAGCGCGTCGCGGTGCGGGCCGACGGCGAGGTGCTGGCCGCGGGCACGGACCTCGGCTCAGTCCAGGTGTGGACGGTGGGCGCAGACGGGCGCTTCAAGGTGGCGGGTCTGCCGCTGGCCGGGCCGGGCGGCCCCATCGAGGCGCTGGACCTCAGCGCAGACGGACGCGTCCTCGCGGCGGCCGGTCGCGACCGCAAGATCCACGTGTGGAACCTCACCGACTCGGCGAGCCCGGTCCGTCTGGGGGTGCTGGACGCCCCGGGCGGCCAGGTCATGACCATGGCGCTCAGCCGGGACGGCGCCACGCTCGCCGCGGCGGGCGAAGGGCCGGGCGTTCACCTGTGGCCGCTGGCAGGGTCCAAGTCTCCGATTCGGCCGATCGAGTTACGGGGCCCCACCGGCGCGATCAGAGCGGTGGCCATCACCCCCGACGGGCGCACCCTGACCGCTGGCGGCGAGGACCGTGCGGTCTGGTTGTGGGACATCGGCAGGCCCGCACGTCCGAAGCGGCTCGCCCGGTTGACGGGGCCCGCCAGCCAAATCTTCAGCATCGCCATCAGCCGTGACGGGCGTACGCTGGCCGCCGGCACCGGCGCCCAGCACAACGTCCACCTGTGGCGGATCTCTGATCCGGACCGTCCGGTGCCCATCGGGGCTCCGCTGACGGGGCCTGTCAGCTGGGTGAACTTCGTGGCCTTCAGCCCGAACGGTCGTTTCCTCGCCGCAGGCAGCGCCGACAAGCTGGTGTGGCTGTTCGATCTGGCGGACCGGCGGCCGATCGGCCGGCTGCCGCATCCGAGCTCGGTCATCGACGGCGTCTACCGCGGTGAGCAATCGTTGGTCACCCTCGGTGAGGACGGGACCGTCCGTGCCTGGACGATGCCGGGTCCCGTCATCAACGGTCCGAACGATTCGGTGTTCGGCCTGAGCTTCGACGCCACGGGTCGCAGGCTCGGCGTCGCCGCCGGTGCGATCGACAACACCGTGACCATGTGGGATGTCGCCACGACTCAGCGTCCGTTCCAGATCGGACGGACCGCACGGAACAGTCAGGACGCCCCTCCGTACTCCGGAGCGGGCACGCTGACCCCCAACGGGCGGGTGTTCGCGGTGGGCGACACCGTTGGCGGTGTCCAGCTCTGGGACTTCAGGGACCCGGCACGTCCGGTGAAGTTCGGCCCGACGGTTCCGGTGGCGGGTGCTCTGATTGAGTCGTTGGTGTCCTCCGATGACGGCACGCTGCTCGCGGCCGGAGCCGACGACGGCAAGGTCCACCTGATCGACATCGCCCGGCCACGGCGACCCGAGAAGACGGCGGAGCTGTCCGGCCCCACCAGCCTCGTGTTCAGTTGCGCGATCAGCCCGGGAAGCCGCCTGCTGGCCGCGGCCAGCGCCGACGGCAACGCGTACCTGTGGGATCTCGGCGATCGCCACCGTCCGACGCGGCTGGCCACGCTCGGCCGCACCGCCAAGAACGAGGCCTACGCGGTAACCTTCAGCCCGGACGGACGCACCCTCGCGGTCGGTAAGGCGAACGGGGACGTGCAGCTCTGGGATGTCGCGAACCCGTCCGCTCCGACCCGGCTGGGAAACCCGATGACCGGTCCCGCCAGCGTCGTGTACTCGCTGGCCTTCAATCCGGACAAGCCTGTTCTCGCGGTCGGCGACACTGACAGCAGCGTCTGGCTCTGGGATCTCACCCGCCCGCATGAGCCGATCCACCTGGCCACCCTCACCGGTCCCGCCATGAGCATCCTCGGAGTGGCGTTCAGCCCCGACGGACGGACTGTCGCGGCCGGCGGCCACGATCATGCCGTCTGGCTGTGGAACACCGATCCCGCAGGCGCCGCCGCCTTCGTCTGCGCGACCGCGGGCCAGCCCATCACCCGTCACGAGTGGGCCCAGTATGTGCCCGGCCGAAAGTACGAACCCCCTTGCCCCTGATCGCCCGCGGCGATCGCTGCGAGATCTGTCCAGTTCGTCGGGGCCCGGCAGGAGGCGACGGGTCGGCACGCGAGGCGGACTGGCAGCAGCTGCGGCGTGGGCTCAGCCGCGGGGGCGCCCCTGTACCGTCGCCACGCCGAAGGACGCCCAGGCCCGCCGTGCGGTGGGCACGCGACAACGGCATGCCGTTGACGCTTCTGGTCGCGATGGGCGGCGCGAGCGCCCTCATCGGCCCCGCCGACACCGCGTGGTCGGCTAGCAGCCGTGCTGACCGGTCTCGCCGTGGCGTCTCCGGAACGATCAGGCGGAATCGTTCCCGGTTGCGCAGTTTGACGCCGGGACCGCGCGGGATATCGTGCAGGTCCAGGGCGATCACTGGATCGTTTTCCCCGGCATGTACGGGCAGGACCTCCACGACACTGTCGCTAACCGCGGCCAAAGCGGTGAGTTGACGAGCGGCGAGCTGGTAGCCGGCACGGCTCACCGGCCGAATCCCACTGGCGGCGCCGCGACGTCGCCGGCGCCGCGGTCAGCCACGATCGCAGCCCGGATCCGGTCGGTGCCACGGGGAGTCCGGCCCCGTGCCTTGGCGACATCGCGACCGACCGCGGCGGCCGCCGATGTGACAACCGCCAGGTGCCGCCCGTGCCGGAACGCCTTGCCCTCGGTCACCATGGTTCTAGCGGAGGTGACGGTCGCGTCGCGCAGGACGCGGGCGCCGTCGGTGTCGACGGCGAACACGACCGGGTTCGAGGCGTCGGCGTCCGGCCACTCCATCGTGTAGATCAGCTCGGTGATCTGCTCATACTCAATCAGCCGCCTTGCGATGTGGCGGGTTCTGGCCTGGTTTGTCACTGGAGGAGATCACTTCACTGCTGGAGAAGATGACGGCCTCATGGCGGGCGTGCCGAGCGAAGGCGTCCATGACGTCCTGCTGCAACACGTCCTCGCCGTCCTGGGCAGGAACATGACCTTCTTAGAGCAGTGGTGGGGAGCGAGGAGCACATCCCACTCCAGGGAGTGCTCGCGCTCGTGCTCCTCGCTGTAGGTGAAGATCTTCATGATCGTTTCGTGGACGAGGTCGCCGAGCAGGAGGATCTTGCCGGTCTCTCCGTCGGTATCGGTGAACGTCACTTGCATCGCCACGGAGGTGTCGTCACGGGCATCCTCACAGCGTCTGATCTCACCCGTCAGTTCGGCACTCTGGCCCGGCCCTTCGTACTCATCGAGGAGGCGGAGAACAGGCTGCGCCGTGCCGCCGAGGGCGTCTTCACTGTTGATGACTTCAAAGATGCCGTTGCCAACCATCAGAAGGCGAAGGTAACGCGGGCTGCGGACTTGACCTTCGGCAACTACGCCTATTTGCTGCAGAATGCGGATCGTTGGGGCAAGCTCGGCTGGAAACTGGATCACGAGCAGTTCATCGAACTGCTCACCACGGTCCGTGATGTCCGCAACGAACTTATGCACTTCACCGAAGACCCGCTAGCCGACGAGCAGTACGCAGCTGTCGAGAGGCTTCTAGAACTGCTTCGTACAGCCGACCCGCGACCGTGATTTGGAGCAGGTAGCGAGCAGGGGAGGCGAAGCCAGGTAAGTTAGGGAAGCCTGGCTATACCTGAGTCACCTCAGCGTTCTGTCGCCCTTCAAAGCTTTTACGTGCCACTGGCCAGCATTATCGTGTGGCTTCGCCACCACCAATCGTCAGACACGACCTGATGCCGGGCTTCATCGCCTGGCCGCTGCTCAGCGGGGTCGAAGTCCGGGTCCTGACGTCGGCGCCTTGGTGCGCGCACTCGGCTTGCTGCGGCGCAGGTGCACCATGTGGTAGTTCGGTTCGGCCAGCCGCTCGTGCTCGCGCGGACCTAGCGTCCGATGTGCCCCGGACCCCGTACACGGTCAGGCGGCTAATCGCCGCCGGCGACGCTGAAGTCCCGACCGGCGGCCCCACGGATAGCCGGGGGAACCGGTCGGTGTTGGAGGTGGCCTGGGTGACGCCAACTCGTGGGCCGGACGGCCGGACGGCCTGGCGGCGGGCCGGAACTCGGCCACGAACCGACTCCGCGGGGTGTTTCAGGGGCGGTCGGCGAGTTTGAAGACGAGTTCGGTCTCCCACCTGACGGGGTCGGGCTCCTGGGTGGGATCAGTCTGGTAGACCTCAAGGCGACAGGCCCACCGGTTATTAGTGACGTCCCAGTTCAGCTCCCTGGTTTTCGCCCAGTCAAGCAACTCGGTGGTCAGGCCCAGCAGGCCATCGGGGTGGCCGGTGTGGGTGAGGGTCGCGTACCGCCCGGCGGGCAGTGTTCCTGCGAGGACCTCTTTGTCGCCCTCGACCGGCGCCGGGACGGGCACGCCCGCCTCGATCTCCAGCTCGCCGTCCATGTCGATCACGTTGTACTTGAGGAAGGGCGCCCCGGCCGGGACGATTCCGTGCGTGCCGAGCCAAACGAAGAGTTCCGGGATCCGGTCGGCGGCCTCACTAATGGTCTGCATCGTGACCCGCCGCCTGATCGCCACGTACGGCTGCGCCTCGCGTTCCTCAATGTTGGGTTTCGTCGTCATGGACTAACCGACCGCCTGGTCCAACGAAACTCATCGGTCACAGCCGGATTAAGGGGTACAAGCTGACCCAACCCGCCGAGGACATCCTCCTCAGAGAAGCCGACGGCCGACGGCAGGGCTTCCCCCCGTACGCGGCGGCCCCAAGACCGCCCGGCATATCCACGGTGGAGTCCTCGACGACGTCACCCTCCAGGACCACTGGCGTCCCGCAGTCGCGCCACCGTTCCCAGGCCATGCGCTGCTCGGGACCCATTCGCTCGGGATAGACCGTGTAGCCCCGGGGATGGGAAGGTCCTCCAGAGCGGTGTTTCCCCCCGCCCGATCACGCAATGTGATGATGCTCAGTCGGCACGGAGGATCTGAAGGTGGAGGAGATCGAAGTTGGCGCGGCCATGGCCATGGCTTTTGATGATGCTCGTTTCCGGACTGCCCACGCTGGTCCGCGGTGCCCGGGGTAATTCCCGCGCCAGGACATCGTCAAGTCGGCTGCGATCCTTGGCGCGATCGGGACAGCGGACCGCTGCCACTAAGTCAGTCCGCCTCGGCCACGAAGGTTCCTTGGCGGGCAGCGTCACGACCAGCTCCCGCCAGCGCAGCGCCCGCACCGCTCGCCGCGCCGTCTCCATCGACACGCCGTACTCCTCGGCCAGGTCGTTCGCCGAGGCCCGACGAGATCGCCTCATTGGACTGATATGTCAGCTATAAGGGGACATATCTGCTATTGCGAAATCGGCCACTTCAGCGCATTTGCTACTTTGGCCGTTGCTTGCCGGACCGGGTGAAATGCCTTTCAAGTGCATCTGCACATGCACTTATCGGGGTCGATTTCCCGTCTCCTGGGTTATCGCGCTAGTCTCCGGACCGGCCCGCCGACTGAATCGCCTTGGCGCCGGCGCAAGGTGGCCTTCATCTGCGCGGGCCGACCGGCCACCCCCCAGGCCGGGTAGGGAGGGCACGTCATGGACGAGCCGAAGAAAGGGAGGAAAGGAAGGCCGTCGACCACAACGGACGGTGCAGGGTGATCTTCATGGTCCTGGAGCTGGCAAAGCTCGGCCTGGGGGTCATCCCTTTCATCTTCATCTGGTGACGGCTGGCGGCTGTTAGTGGCCGCGGGGCCTAGTACCGCGCACAGTCTGCGGGACCAGCGGGTACCAGGCCCCACCCTGAGAGATTCTCAGGAGGCAGTATCGTAAGCAGCTTTTCGCCGCGATTGCGGCGTCCTTGCCAAGTCTCTTTCGAATGTTCTGTGTCTTGTGACACAAAGCGGGCGTTGGTGGATGAATATCTACCGCAGCGGTGCAGATTCCTCTACCGACGCGGGCCGGGCCTTGGTGCCGCGGCAGTTGTGGGACCTGGGGCTTCTATGGACGGTCATCGTCACCGGTGAGTCCAGTCCGATCCAGCGGCAGTGATGGTTCTCGGCAGGCGGTGCGGGTTTGCAGGTCCGGGGTCAAGTGCAGCCGGCTGCGCGCAACCCGGTGTTGAGATCGGTCTTGATGGCCTTTGACTCGGCGGGCTCCAGGCGCCGGTTGGGGAAGGTCAGGTCGAGGTGCCGCTGCGGATAGCCGTCGGTGTCGACGGTGACGTCGGCCAGGAAGCGATCGGGAACCACCGTGTCGGCGGTGGGGTAGGTGACCCGGATGCTGTAGCGCAGGATCTTGCCGCCGGGCGCGGTCAGGCATTTCTTGGCTCCGGCCTCCATCTGCTGGTAGAGGCCGCGATTGACGCTGGCCCACTGCGGGACCAGGTCGTAACGCTGGTCGACACCGTGCACGTCGCTGCGATCAGGTGCCCGCCGTCGTACCCGGCGGCGGGGGCCATGTGCCCGACCTTGGTCTGGCACGGGCCGCGGTCGGCTTCGGAGCGGGTCAGGTTGACGGCCTCGGCGGTCGTCGGCCGTCCCTGTGCGTCGGTGCGGAACTCCGCGCCGTGAGCGCGGTAGGTCGCATTGGCACCGATGTGCGGCTCGCAGGGAACCTGATCGACCTGTCGGACTGGCGCAGCAGGGCCGCCAACAGGAGGTGTTCGAGCCGGGGATGCGGCGGCGGGCGGGGCGATCGCCACGACGGCGAGGAGCGCGGCGAGGAGGGCGATGGCAACAGATCGGGGACGGGCCACGGCATTGGTCCTCTCGGGGGGAAGCGTCCCGACCAGGGAAACGCATGCCGAAGCCGATTGATAACTCTCAGTGACTAAAGAGCGATGTGGCTGGGTGGCAGGGCCTGACTTGCTACTGCGCCACTGCCACCCGCCTCACACTCGCCGCCTGCTCTCCCGGATCGCGACGACGGTGACGGCCGTCGCGGCGGCGATCTGCGCGAAGTGGTCCAGAAACGCGACTGCGGATCTTGCCGAGGTGCTTTCGGGGGTCCGTAGCCACGAATCGACGCAGGTCACGGTGTGTGCGGCAAGGACGTGGACGCGGTAACTAGGATGTCGTGTCCACGATCTGGGGCCGTGTCATCTGGCCGTCCAGCATCTCGATCTCCACCACGACCGAGAACGGAGTCCGGGGCGGCGGGCGGAGGCCGGCCAACTGGCCAACCCCGTCCTTGGTAACCATCCTGGCAGCGGCCAGGCTCCCCAACGTGCCGCATCCGGCCAGGACGATGACGCGCCGACCAGCGCGAAAGGGACTGGGCAGCAGGCTGATGACGGCGAAGTCGCGCGTGGTCCTGGCGTGGACGACCTGCTGGGCGAAGACCCGATTGTCAGAGACCCTGATCATGTCGGCCCGGTCCGGATAGAGGCGGAATCTGTACGGCAGCGCGACCTGACGGTCGAGCTCCTTGTACAGCTCGTTCGCATTGGGACCGCCGATGACTACCAGGTCGCTTGATGCGTCTCGGCACCGGGAGAAGTTCTTGGCCCGGATGATCCGGACCGTGCGCACACCCAAGACCTTTCGCAGGTACTCGGACACGAGCATCGCGGCCATCGCATCGCCCTCGTAGAGGGTCGGTAACGGGGTGTCATGGCCCGGCCCATCGGGCTGGACGATCACAACCTCGTCGGGTCTGCGCAGCCGCCACACGCGCCGGGCCGGACCGATGGACCGCCGCCGCTGGTAGAGGCCCTTGACCGCGGCGCCGGCCAGGAAGGCCAGCAGCGAGGACAACAGGTTGATCACCAGTGCCGAAGTCATGGCCGCCTCATCGTCGGATGCGCCATCCGGCCCCTCACCGGATCGTCCATCGTTTCGAGGGACTGAAGACGTCCGCGGTTCCACCGCGGCCCCCGAAACACGCCACCGAACCACTACGTGGTTGGGTCACCCTGATTCTTGCCGCATTGGCTTCCGGTAGACCCATGGCACGCCCGTCGCGCCAGGCGCGCTGTGGCAGCTCGGCGATTCCGCTGATCCATTTGGTTTGGCGCGGTCATGCGGGATTCGCCGCGAGCGTTGGGGCCATCTGGTCAAGCAGGAGGGACTTGCTGGTTTCGTGAGCCCCACAACCGTCTCGTAGCGGGCGCTCGGGCGGCACGCATCTCCCGGCCCGTACACGAGGCTTAGGCGTGGGCCACACACTCGCTCATGCCGATGAGCGGACGATAGCTGCGCCTCGTGGTTGGTTCATCAAGCAATTATCGCGATCCTGCTCGACGCCGTTGAAATCTTGCAGCGAACAAACGGATGGAATTTGCATCGGCGCGCTCGGAGCACCAAGGCAATCGTATAACCTGCGATACCTCTGCACGGCCGCAATTCCCCAGGCTCTACACTCTGGACTGGAGGTGCTACCGTTGGCTTCCAAGGCGCCCCGGAGCGTGCGCCGTCATTGGTGGTTGTCCAAGTGCATGCGTGTAAAATCCTTCGAGGCTTGGGGTCTCCGGCATCTGCGGAGAGCCGCACAAGGCGTTAAACTTGAGCGTGGTCCCCGCGATCAACGGCCACAACCGCCGTTCGTCGGCAGATTCTGGATCACTTCCCAGCACACACGTCTTCCTAGTCGATGGTCCATCGACCAGCACCACAGAAGCGCAACCGTAGACCGACCATGCTGCCTCGGCTGGCTACGGATAGCCTCCCGCTAGGCTAGACATCCCACGGGTCGTAGGTGTCAAGCTGCTTGGTCGGTGTGGTGGGTTTGGGGTGTCCAGGCGGTGGTTTCGCTGTAGGTGGTGTGGGTGCGTAGGCAGCCGTGGAGTGTGCCGACCAGT
>NZ_VCKW01000174.1 GCF_005889715.1 Actinomadura soli | reverse complement strand
GGTCGGGGGCGGGGACAGTGCGGCACCTCTTCCGGGCGTGGCTCCGGGGACCCGCCCATCATGCCCCCTCCGGGCGCCGGAGGGGGGTCTCATCGGGCTCAGTCCTCCGGCGCGTCGGCCGGGCGCAGCGCGGCGAACCCGGACGCGCGGGCCGCGTGCACCGCGAGGACGCCCATGCAGGCGATCGCGTTGCGCACCTCGCCGGCCAGCACCTTGCGGACGGCCTCGTCCAGCGGCACCCACACGACCGGCATGTCGGCCTCCTCGTGGACGCGCTCGAAGTCGATCTCGTCGGCGGGCACCTCGGTGAGGCCGCGGGCCAGGAAGATCCGGACGCGCTCGTCCGTCATGCCGGGCGAGGTGAACACGTCGAGGAGGGTGTCCCACCGGTCGGCGCGGTACCCGGCCTCCTCCAGCAGCTCCCGCTCGGCGAGCTTGTGCAGCGGCTCGCCGTGCACGTCCCGCAGCCCGGCGGGCACCTCCCACAGCAGCCGCGACACCGGATGCCGGTACTGCCGCAGCAGCATCACCCGGTCATCGTCGTCGAACGCGAGGACGCCCACGGAGCCGACGTGCGCGATCACGTCCCGGGTGACGACCTCGATGCCGTCGCCGCGCGGCATCTCGACCCTGTCCTGCCGGACGTCGAACACGCGCCCCCGGAAGGCCGTGCCCTCCTCCACGACCGTCCAGCGTTCGGGTCGGTCGCGGACGTCGTCGGGGGTCATGGCGCGATCGCCTTCCCGGCGGGGTCGCCCGCGCGGGCCTCGGCGTAGTCGAGCGCGGCGGAGACGAGGCCGGTGAACAGCGGGTGCGGGCGCGTCGGCCGGGACCTGAACTCCGGGTGCGCCTGCGTCCCGACGAAGAACGGGTGCTGCTCGCGCGGCAGCTCGACGTACTCGACCAGGCGGCCGTCGGGCGACAGGCCGGAGAACCGCAGCCCGGCCTTCTCCAGCCGGTCGCGGTAGGCGTTGTTGACCTCGTACCGGTGCCGGTGCCGCTCGGACACCTCCGCCTCCCCGTACAGCTCCCGGACGACGGACCCGTCCGCGAGGTCGGCCGGGTAGAGGCCGAGCCGCATCGTGCCGCCCATGTCCCGCTCCCCGGCGACGACGTCGACCTGCTCGGCCATCGTCGCGACGACGGGGTCGTCGGTGGTCGCGTCGAACTCGGCGCTGCCCGCGTCGCCGAGCCCGCCGAGCGTCCGCGCCGCCTCGATGACCATGCACTGCAGGCCGAGGCAGATGCCGAGCAGCGGGAGCCGGTTCTCGCGGGCGTACCGCACCGCGCCGATCTTCCCCTCGATGCCGCGGACGCCGAACCCGCCGGGGACGAGGACGCCGTCGACGCCGTCCAGCTCCCGCTTGGCGCCCTCGGGCGTCTCGCAGTCGTCGCTCTTGACCCAGCGGATGCGGACCCTGGCGTCGTTGCCGAACCCGCCGTGCCGCAGCGCCTCGGTGACCGACAGGTACGCGTCGGGCAGGTCGATGTACTTGCCGACCAGCGCGATCGTGACCTCCCGCGCGGGCTTGTGGACGCGGCGCAGCAGCTCGTCCCACGCGCCCCAGTCGACGTCCCGGAACGGCAGGTCGAGCCGGCGCACCACGTAGGCGTCCAGGCCCTCGGAGTGCAGCACCTTCGGGATGTCGTAGATGCTCGCGGCGTCGACCGCCGAGACCACGGCCTCGCGGTCCACGTCGCACATCAGGCTGATCTTGTGCTTGAGCCCGTCGGTGATCGGCCGGTCGGACCGGCACACGATCGCGTCGGGCTGGATGCCGATGGAGCGCAGCGCGGCCACCGAGTGCTGCGTCGGCTTGGTCTTCAGCTCCCCGGACGGCCCGATGTAGGGCAGCAGCGACACGTGCAGGAAGAAGCAGTTCTCCCGCCCGATCTCGTGCCGGATCTGCCGCACCGACTCCAGGAACGGCAGCGACTCGATGTCGCCGACCGTCCCGCCGACCTCGGTGATCACGACGTCCACCTGGGCGTCGTCGGCCGTGCCGTGGCGCTGGGACGCCCCGCCGGTCCCCCGGGCGACGGCCATCGCCCGGATCCGGTCCTTGATCTCGTTGGTGATGTGCGGGATCACCTGCACGGTGTCGCCGAGGTACTCCCCGCGCCGCTCCCTGGCGATGACGCTGGAGTACACCTGCCCGGTCGTGACGTTCGCCGACCCGTGCAGCTCGGTGTCGAGGAACCGCTCGTAGTGCCCGATGTCGAGATCCGTCTCGGCGCCGTCGTCGGTGACGAAGACCTCGCCGTGCTGGAACGGGTTCATCGTCCCGGGGTCGACGTTCAGGTACGGGTCGAGCTTCTGCATGGTGACCCGGAGGCCGCGGAGGGTGAGAAGCCGTCCCAGGCTGGACGCCGTCAGCCCCTTGCCGAGGCTGGAGGCGACGCCGCCGGTGACGAACAGATGCTTGGTAGGACGCGATCTACCAGTGGCTGCCGATGGCAAAGAGATGCTCCCGTGGTCGTTGCGAGGCGGACTAGGGCTCACTGTCCACGGGCCACCAGTTTATGGCATCGCCCTCCTCCTTCGGCCTGGCGGCCTCCATCGTCGGGTAATGCGTGCGATCGCCGCATCGCTTCGTCTCGCCTGGCGGCTCGCTGCGCGATCAGGTTCTCGCTTCGCTCGAACCTGCCTTCGGACGCGATCGCGACAGTTGGGGTCGTTGCGTGGTTGCGGTGGTGGTCGAGGTCGTTCGCGAACCGAGGGCTATGTGGCAGGTCTCTAGGGCCCGAAGGACGAGGGTAGAGCGTTTGAGCCCGCGGGCATGATGGTGCGGAGCTGGCGGGTCAGCTCGTCGATCAGGGAGCGGGCCTGGTCGGCGGCGTTGCGGGCGGCGTCGCGCTCCTGGGACAGCTCGGCGATCTGGGCGCGCTGCTCGGTGACGGCCTGGGCGAGCTGGTCGACCCACTGGTCGCGCTCGGCGAGCTTCTCGGCGACGGCGTCGCGCTCGGCGGCGAGCTGGCGCATCGCCGCGACGGTCTTGTCCCGTTCCCGTCCCGCCTGGTCGGCGCGGCCCCGGGCCAGGGTCAGCTCGGACTCGGCGCGCGCCTGGGCCTGGACGGCGGCCTCGCGGGCGCGTTCGGCGGCCTCCCGGCCCTTGGCGTTGCCGTCGCGCTCCCGTTCGGCCTTCTTGGCGGCCTCCAGGGACTGCGCGGCGGTGTCGAGGGCCTGCTGACGCTCGGCCTCGGCGACCTCGGCCCGCCCCGCCGCCTCTTGGGCGCGGCGGTCGGCGTCCTGCGCGCGGCGGTCGGCGTCCTGGGCGCGGCGCTCGTTCTCCTGGGCGCGGCGCTCGGCGACCTCGGCGCGGCGGCGGGACTCGTCGGCCTCCTTTCCCGCGCCGACGACGGCGTGCTGGAGGTTCTGCGCGGTCATCTCGGCGTCGGTGAGCTTGGCGCGCAGCGCGGACAGCTCGGCGTGCGCGGCCTCAAGGCCGCGGGACAGCTCCCCGGCCTGGTCGGCGACGCGGTCGCGCTCGGACTCGGCGGAGCGGCGTCCGTTGACGGCGTCCTCGACGGCGCGGAGCGCGTCGTCGCGGGCCTCGCTCATCGCGTCGCGCTGCTGGATGGCCTGCCGGACGGTCGCCTCGGCTTCGGCGACACGGCGCTCGGCCTGCTCGACCTGGGCCTGGATCTGCTCCATCTGCGCGCGCGCCTGATCGGCCTGGGCGCGGGCCTGGTCGGCCTGGGCGCGCCCTTGCTGGGCCTGGTTCCAGGCGGCGGCGGCGTCCCGCTGCGCGTTCTCCTTCTCGGCCTGCAGCGCGGCGATCTGCGCGACGGCCTCGTTCTGGGACTCGACGGCGCGGCGCTCGGCCTGCTCGGCCTGGCCGCGGGCGCGCTGCACCTCACCCCAGGCGGCCGCGGCGTCCCGCTGCGCGGACTCCTTCTCCGCGGTGACGGCCGCGACCTGCTGGGCCGTCTCGTTCTGCGCCTCGACGGCGCGGCGCTCGGCCTGCTCGGCCTGGCCGCGGGCGCGCTGCACCTCACCCCAGGCGGCGGCCGCGTCCCGCTGCGCGGACTCCTTCTCCGCCGTGACGGCCGCGACCTGCTGGGCGATCTCGTTCTGCGCCTCGCTGACCTTGCGCTCGCCGGCGGCGAGGGCGTCGCCGATGAGGTCGGCCATCTGGCGGAGCCGCTCGACGATGTCCCACGGCTGGGCCTCGGGCTGCTCGACGTCGGGACGCGCGGACTCGCGCGGGCGGCCGGGCTGGCCCTGCTGCGGGGGCTTGGACATCTGGATCGGCTGCTGGGCGGCAGGCATCGACTCGGGCGCGCGGCCCGGGTCGCGTCCCATGGCGGGCCAGGGGGATCCCGCGTCCGGGACTCCGCGGGCGCCGCCCGATCCGTTCAGCTCGCTCACTGCTCTCCCCGCCTCGCGGCTCGGAGCCACATGGACGGCATGGCTCTGCTCATCGTGGTGCCCGCGTTCTTCGCCCGACGGCTCGTCATCTCGCTCACGTGTCTCCTCGCCCGGCGGCATACGGCCGCGCTCGCGGGGGGGGGTGTGCACATCTCGTTCGCTCCGCTACCGGCCCTGAGCCTCGTGGCTTCGCTCACTGAAGGCACTCTAGCCCCGACCAGCGGAACGTTTGCCCAGTTTGGGGTTTACTTTCTCGGCCGCCGCGCGGTGTTCGCGCACGCAGGAGCCCTGGTCGGGGCCCCGATGGCCCCGCCCGGCGGTGCCAAGGGTCACATCCCTCCGGCGGGTGGGACAATCGCGCTCCATGGAGCTTCGCACCCTGTATCCGCCGATCGAGCCGTACGAGACCGGGCTGCTCGACGTCGGCGACGGCAATCAGATCTACTGGGAGGTCTGCGGCAATCCGGACGGCAAGCCCGCGGTGATGCTGCACGGCGGCCCCGGCGCGGGCTGCGCCCCGGCGCACCGGCGGCAGTTCGACCCGGAGGCGTACCGGATCGTCCTGTTCGACCAGCGCAACTGCGGCCGGAGCCTGCCGCACGCGAAGGATCCGGAGGTGTCGCTTGAGGCGAACACCACCTGGAACCTGGTCGCCGACATGGAGCGGCTCCGCGAGCACCTCGGCATCGAGCGCTGGCTGGTGTTCGGCGGGAGCTGGGGCAGCGCGCTGTCGCTGGCGTACGCGCAGACGCATCCGGAGCGGGTGACCGAGCTGGTGCTGCGCGGCATCTTCACCCTGCGGCCGTTCGAGCTGTACTGGTTCTACCAGGAGGGCGCGTCGCTGATCTTCCCCGACCTGTGGGAGAAGTACGTCGAGCCGATCCCGGAGGACGAGCGGGAGGACCTCATCTCGGCGTTCGGGGAGCGGCTGCGGTCCCCCGACCGGGACGTGCGGCTCGCCGCGGCCAAGGCGTGGTCGACCTGGGAGGGCTCGACGATCACGCTGCGGCCGGACCCGGAGCTCGCGGGCGGGTTCGGCGAGCCGGACTACGCGGTGGCGTTCGCGCGCATCGAGAACCACTACTTCGTCAACGAGGGCTTCTTCGAGGACGGGCAGCTGATCCGGGACGTGGACAGGATCCGCCACATCCCGGCGATGATCATCCAGGGCCGGTACGACGTGTGCACGCCGGTCGCGACGGCGTGGGATCTGCACCGGGCCTGGCCAGAGGCGGACTTCCACATCGTCGACGACGCCGGGCACGCCTACAGCGAGCCGGGCATCCTGCACTATTTGATCGAGGCAACCGATCGATTCGCGGGCCGACCCTGACCGGGCAGCCGGATGGGGCGACCCGGGCCCCGCCCGGCGACCCGCTCGATGAAAACGACGACATGACAAGGGCCGTGAACCGGTCATGTCGGAATGCCGGTGGCGGCAGGGCCGAAACGGGCAGTCGGACGGGCGGCCGGACCTCCGGCCCGGCCGCCTTATCAACGGACCGAAATGCCGGGATTCTTACTGTTGAGCTACTCCGGCCTTACCATCAGGCAGGTAGACATGCCCCTTGATGGTCAGTCGCCCCGATCTCACACGGCCCGCGTCCACGCCTTGGCCCACACCCGTCCCAGCACGCCCGCGACCGGACGACCTCGCCCGATGCGACGTGACGCCCGCCGCACCGGACGCGTTGACATGAAATCTCAGTGACTTACCTCACACAACCGATACACAAAACGCCTCTCCCCTTCACGACGGAACATTAAGGTGGCGTTCAGGAAGCGTCCGGGCAGCGCCGTCGCCGAAGTCGGCAGTACCTCCTGCGTATCACGGGGAAAGGCGGAAAATCGCCCGCGCGGGCCCCCGCGGAATTGCACCGAATTTGGCAAAGGGATTAACCCTACCCAGTGCGGTACCCGGCTAAACATCTCGCCGATAACATTCCTCTGCGATCACGGGCCGAGATTCGCTAAGTTGCCTGGACATGGCAGCGCAACCCCTGGAAACACCGACCCGGCGCCCCGGCGCAAGCGAGACGAACGCGGACGTGCAACTCCAGGAGCCGAGCCTCGCCGACGGCCCCGAGCTTTGGCGGCTCGCCCGCGAATCGCGGGTCCTGGACGTCAACTCGCCTTACAGCTACACGCTTTGGTGCCGCGATTTCGCGGACACTTCCGTGGTGGCGCGCGACGCGGGCGTCCCCTGCGGATTCGTCACCGGATACGTCCGCCCGTCCCGGCCCGACACGTTCTTCGTGTGGCAGGTCGCCGTGGGCCGCGATCACCGCGGCCAGGGCCTGGCCCACCGCATGCTGGACCGCCTCGCGGACCGGCTGGCCCCCCGTGGCCACCGGTTCCTGGAGGCCACGGTCACGCCGGACAACACCGCTTCCACCGCGATGTTCGAAGCGTTCGCGCGAGGTCGCGGGTGCGAGGTCGCCCGCAGCCCGCTGTTCGGCGCGGAGCACTTCCCCGAGGGGGGACACGAGCCCGAGGTGCTCTTCAGGATCGGCCCGATCGCCGACGCGAACTGACCCGTTCACTCCCCCGTCCGCTCCCCCACCGACCTGCCTGGAGGCAGAAAATGGACGTGTTCGCCCGCTTGGAATCGGAAGTCCGCGGCTACTGCCGAGGCTGGCCCACGGTGTTCACCACCGCGCGCGGCAGTCACATGACCGACGAGAACGGCAAAACCTACCTGGATTTCTTCGCCGGTGCGGGAACGCTCAACTACGGGCACAACAACCCGCAGCTGAAACGCCGGCTCCTGGACTATCTCGCCAGCGACGCGGTCGTGCACAGCCTCGACATGTACACATCGGCCAAGCGAGAGTTCCTGGAACGATTCAACGAGTACGTGCTCCGGCCCCGCGGGTTCGACTACAAGGTGCAGTTCCCCGGCCCCGCGGGCAACAACTCGGTCGAGGCGGCGCTAAAACTCGCGCGCAAGTACACCGGCCGCGAGACCGTCGTCAGCTTCACCAACGCCTTTCACGGGATGACGCTCGGCGCGCTCGCCGTCACGGGCAATTCGATGAAGCGCACCGGCGCCGGCGTCCCGCTCGGCCACGGCGTCGCGATGCCCTACGACAACTACCTCGACGGCAGGACGCCCGATTTCCTGCTCTTCGAGACGATGCTCGACGACAGCGGCAGCGGCCTGGACAAGCCCGCCGCCGTCATCGTGGAGACCGTGCAGGGCGAGGGCGGCATCAACGTCGCCACCGCCGAGTGGCTGCGCGGCCTGCAGGACCTGTGCCGCCGGCACGACATCCTCCTCATCGTCGACGACGTGCAGATGGGCTGCGGCCGCACCGGGCCGTTCTTCAGCTTCGAGGAGGCGGGGATCGTCCCGGACATCGTCTGCCTGTCCAAATCCCTCAGCGGCTACGGGCTGCCGCTCGCCATCACGCTGATGAAGCGCGAGCTGGACGTGTGGGACCCGGGCGAGCACAACGGCACCTTCCGCGGCTTCAACCCCGCGTTCGTCACCGCCATCGCCGCGCTGGAGGACTACTGGACCGGCGACGGCCTGGAGAAGGAGACGATCGCCAAGGGCCAGCAGGTCCAGACGGCGCTGGAGTCGATCGCGATCAGGCACGCCGGCGCCGTCGACTCCGTCCGCGGCCGCGGCCTCGCGTGGGGCCTGGTGATGAACGACGCCGAGATGGCGCCGAAGGTGTGCGCCGAGGCGTTCGGGCGCGGGCTGCTGATGGAGACCTCGGGCCCCGAGGGCGAGGTGGTCAAGCTGCTGCCGCCGCTCACCACGACCGAGGCCGAGCTGGACCGCGGCCTTGAGATCATCGCGGAGTCGCTGGAGGCCGTCCGCCAGAAGGTCACCGTCTGACCCGGCGGTCACCGCCGTCCACGCCGTCCGGGCCGTCCCGGGCCCCCGCCAGGGGCCCGGCCCCGGGCACCGCTTGAAAAGAGGAGATTCATGATCGTTCGTTCCCTTGACGAGATCGTCGGCACCGAGCGCGACGTCCAGGCGCCGACGTGGTGCAGCCGCCGGTTCGTGCTCGCCAAGGAGGGCGTCGGCTTCTCGATGCACGAGACGATCCTGTACGCGGGCACCGAGACCAGGATGTGGTACGCGAACCACGTCGAGGCCGTCTACTGCGTCGAGGGCCAGGGGGAGCTGACCAACGACGAGACCGGCGAGAAGCACAAGATCGAGCCTGGCGTGATGTACCTGCTCGACGGCCACGAGCATCACACTCTGCGCGCTCACACGGATGTGCGGACCGTCTGCGTCTTCAACCCGCCCTGCACGGGACGGGAGGTCCATGACGAGAACGGGGTGTATCCGCTGCTGACCGAGGAGGACGCATGAGCATCATCGAGTCCCATCCGACGATCGACGACGCCTACCCCACCCGGAAGTGCGCCGAGGCGGCGCTGCTGTACCGGCAGGACCAGGTCGTTCACGGCGAACCCGGGGACGGGCCGATCGACGCCGCCACCCTCGACGCGTTCGAGGCGAACGGCTTCCTCAGCGTCGACCAGTTGCTCGCGCCCGAGGAGGTCGAGGACTACCGCGCCGAGCTGCGCAGGCTGTCGGCCGACCCGGTGGTCCTGGCGGACGAGCGGACGGTCACCGAGCGCGGCTCGGACGAGGTCCGCTCCATCTTCGAGGTGCACAAGATCAGCGAGGTCTTCGCCGGGCTCGTCCGCGACCCCCGCGTGGTGGGCCGGGCCAGGCAGATTCTCGGCTCGGAGGTTTACGTGCACCAGAGCCGGGTCAACTACAAGCCAGGATTCACTGGCAAGGACTTCTTCTGGCACTCGGATTTCGAGACCTGGCACGCGGAGGACGGCATGCCCCGGATGCGCGCGGTGAGCATATCCATCGCGCTCACCGAGAATTTCGTGCACAATGGCGGGCTAATGATCATGCCTGGCTCGCACAAGACCTTCGTGGCGTGTGTCGGGGAGACCCCGGACGACCACTACAAGGAGTCCCTGCGCGGGCAGGAGATCGGGACGCCCGACCCGGCGAGCCTGTCGATCCTGGCCGACAAGCACGGGATCGAGCTGTTCACGGGGCCCGCGGGCTCTGCCACCATGTTCGACTGCAACTGCATGCACGGCTCCAATGGGAACATCACCCCGTTCCCCCGCTCCAACGTGTTCATCGTGTTCAACAGCGTCGAGAACACGTGCGTCGAGCCGTTCTCCGCCCCCGCACCGCGTCCGGAGTTCATCGCCGCCCGCGACTTCACCCCCGTCACCGCCGGAGGCGGGTCGGGGGGCGTGGGGGGTCGTCCCCCCTCGAATGGCACTGCGGGCGGCTGAATGAACACAACAATTCGATAACCCGACACACGTCAAGCCCGCGCCCGCGGGGGGCCGTCCGGTTCCCCCCGCGGGCGCGGGGTCACACCATCCAGGAGTTCGATGATGACTTCCTCGAGACGCGACTTCCTGCGCACCGCCGTGCTGCTGTCCGCCGCGGTCCCGCTGGCCGCGGCGGGCTGCTCCACGACGGATCCGGAAGAGGAGAAGGCGGGCGGGGGCACGCTGCAGAAGGCCAAGGACGCCGGGACGATCACGGTCGGCTTCGCCAACGAGGCCCCCTACGGCTACACCGACAAATCGGGGAAGCTGACCGGCGAGGCGCCCGAGCTCGCCCGCGCCATCTTCAAGCAGCTCGGGATCGACGAGGTCAAGGGCGTCCAGGTCGACTTCGGCGGCCTGATCGGCGGCCTGAACGCCAAGCGGTTCGACGCGATCGCCGCCGGCATGTTCATCACGCCCGAGCGCTGCGCCTCGGCGGCGTTCGCGAACCCCGAGTACGTCGCCAAGAGCGCCTTCATGGTGCGCGAGGGCAACCCGAAGGGCCTCAAGGGCGCCAAGGACCCGGCCGCCAAGGGTGTCAGGGTCGGCGTCATGACCGGCGCCGTCGAGGCCGGGTACGCCGAGAAGACCGGCGTCAAGAAGAGCGACATCAAGACCTACGCCGACCAGCCGAGCGCCTTCGAGGGGCTCAAGGCCGGGCGCATCGACTGCATCTGGCTGACCCGCATCTCGCTGGCCGACCTGCAGTCCAAGCACCAGGGCGAGGGCTTCGAGGTGACCGACCCGTTCGTCCCGGTCATCGACGGCAAGGAGCAGTTCGGCGCGGGGGCGTTCGCGTTCCGCAAGGCCGACACGGACCTGCTGAACGCCTGGAACGGCGAGCTCGACAAGCTCAAGCAGCAGAACAAGCTGCTCCCGGTCCTGCAGCCCTTCGGGTTCACCCAGGCGGAGATGCCGGCCGCCGACGACACGGCCGCCAAGTTCTGCCAGGGCTGACCGGTGGCTGACGTCCTCGACAGCTACAACCAGTGGCTGGACGGCGCGTGGCTCACCATCCAGCTCACGATCTTCGGTGGCGCGGTGGCGCTGGTGCTCGCCCTGGTCTTCGGGCTGGCGGGCACCTCGCGCCACGCGTGGGTGCGCGTCCTGAACCGGGTGTACGTGGAGTTCTTCCGCGGCAACGCGACGCTGGTGCTGCTGTACTGGTTCTTCTACGCGCTGCCGCTGGTCGGCCTGCGGTTCACCACCATGTTCGCGGCGATCCTCGCGCTCGGCCTGAACGTCGGCGCCTACGGCGCCGAGGTGGTCCGCGGCTCGATCAACGCCGTCCCGAAGGCCCAGTTCGAGGCGACGGTGGCGCTGAACTTCACGCCGTACCAGCGGATGCGGCGGGTGCTGCTGCCGCAGGGCTTCGCGCTGATGCTGCCCCCGTTCGGCAACCTGATCATCGAGCTGATGAAGGGGACGGCCATCGTGTCCCTGGTCGGCCTGGTCGACCTGACCCGCGTCTCGAAGAACATCCAGGGCAGCACCGGCGAGACCGTCGCGGCGTTCACGGTGGTGCTCGTCCTGTACTTCGTGATCGCGCAGGTGCTGCAGCTGTTCGTCCGCTACGCCGAACGCCGCGTGGACCGCATGCTGGGCCGCAGGATGCCCACTGAGCCGTCCCTCGGCACGATCGCGGCCGGCGCACCCGGTGCGGGGGTGGGCGGCTGATGGACTGGGACTGGCAGTACTCCGGGGACATCCTCCCCGACCTGCTCGACGGGCTGCGCTACACCGTCATCGCGACGCTGGCCGGCTATGTGATCGCCCTGGTCCTCGGGCTGGTGTGGACGCTGCTGCGCCGCACCCCGAGCCGGGTCTTCAACCAGGCGATCCGGTGGATCACCGAGTTCATCCGGTCGACGCCGCTGATCCCGCAGCTGTACTTCGTCTTCTTCGTCCTGCCCGCCTGGGGCATCACGATCGGGTCGCTCACGGCCGGGATCATCACGCTCGGGATCCACTACTCGACGTACACCGCCGAGGTGTACCGGGCCGGGATCGCCGACGTCCCGAAGGGGCAGTGGGAGGCGTGCACCGCGCTGAACCTGCCGCGGTCGCGGGTGTGGCTGGACGTGATCCTGCCGCAGGCGATCCGCCGGGTGATCCCGACGCTCGGCAACTACCTGATCGCGATGTTCAAGGACTCGCCGATGCTGCTGGCGATCAACGTCGCGGAGCTGCTCTTCTCGGCCTACCAGGTGGGCTCGAAGTCGCTGCAGTTCCTGGAGCCGATCACCATGGTCGGCCTGTTGTTCGTCGTGGTCAGCGTCATATCCTCGATACTCGTCCGCCGCTTGGAGAGGCGTTATGCCACCAACTGAATCCGACGAAGTCGGCCCGGGGGGAGTGGGGGGTCGCCCCTCCTCGGAGAGTACTGACACCGAACCGGAATCCCCCACGCCCAAGGACTCCGGCGACGACGCCGTCCCGAAGGGCGAGGGCGTCTCCACGGAGAAGGGCGACGCCGCCGCCGCGCCGCTGCCGCGCGGTGAGGCGCCGGGCATCCGCTTCGAGAAGGTGATCAAGCGGTTCGGCCACAACGTGGTGCTCCGCGAGCTCGACTTCACCGTGGGGCCGGGCGAGCGGGTGACGCTCATCGGGCCGAGCGGGTCGGGCAAGACCACCATCCTGCGGCTGCTGATGACGCTGGAGAAGCTCGACGAGGGCCTCATCTGGATCGGCGACGAGACGCTGTGGCACATGGAGCGCGGCGGCAAGCGCGTCCCGGCCAACCAGAAGCACCTGCACGAGATGCGCAAGCAGGTCGGCATGGTGTTCCAGCAGTTCAACCTGTTCCCCAACATGAACGTCCTGCGCAACCTCACCGAGGGGCCGGTGCGGGTGCTCGGGCTGTCCAGGGACGAGGCGGTGGAGCGCGCCAAGGGTCTGCTGGACCTGGTCGGGCTCGGCGACAAGATCGACTCGCATCCGTCGCAGCTGTCGGGCGGCCAGCAGCAGCGGGTGGCGATCGCACGGGCGCTCGCGATGCAGCCGCGCGTGCTGCTGCTGGACGAGGTCACCTCGGCCCTGGACCCGGAGCTCGTCGTCGGCGTCCAGGACCTGCTGCGCGACATCGCCCGGCAGAGCGACCTGACCCTGCTGTGCGTCACCCACGAGATGACCTTCGCCAAGGACATCTCCGACCGGGTCCTCATGTTCGACGGGGGCCAGATCGTCGAGGAGGGCCCGCCGGACCAGATCTTCGGCGAGCCGTCCGAGCAGCGCACCCGGGACTTCCTGCAGGCCGTCCTGGCGTCCTGACCGGCCCGGGCCGGGCCCGCCGCCCGCGCCCCCGTCGCCCCGGGGACGCGGGCGGCGCGCTCTCCAGCGGACGGCACGCTTCCGGCGGACGGCACGCTTTCAGTGGACGCCGGGCCAGGCGGCGGCGACGAGCTTCGCCCATTCGGGGACGGGGGCGCCGGCCCCGTGCTGGCGGGCGAGTTCGCCGGGGAACGACCCGATCGGGGCCTTGGCCGGGTTCCGGACGATCTGGTCGAGCATGATCTCGGTGAGGCGGCGGCCCGCGTCCTCGCGGGGGAAGGCGGCGTGCGCGCGGTCGGCGAGGCCCGCGGGCAGCGCCCCGGCGCCCAGCGCGACGATGTCGGCCCCGGTCCCGGCGTGGGTGAGCGCGATCTCGGGACGCATCCGGTGCGCGATCCCCACGCTGGTGTGCAACGCGATCGCCTCCCAGACGACGCGGACGCGCTCGTCGTCCGCGCCGTTCTGGCACAGGAACCCGGCGGCGAGGTCGGCGCCGTCCACCTCGAAGCGGCCGCCGCCGTCGCCCCGCTCGGTGAGGCCCACATCGTGCAGGAGGCTCGCCAGGAACAGCGTCTCGTCGTCGTAGCCGGCTCCGGGCCGCAGGCCCCGCGACTCTCCGATGGCGCGTCCGAACAGGTACGTGCGGACGCTGTGGCGGGCGAGCGGCACGGGCCCCAGGGAGAACACCAGGTCGTACGCCTTGCGGGTGAGGTCGGTGTCGGGCATCGAGAATTCGGCGAAATGATCGGACATGTTGTTGATCATCCGACGTCGTCCGGCGCAGTGGAAGTGTTCCGCGCCCCCCGGCCCCGCGCCGGACGGTGCCGAATGCCGTTCGGTACCGTGGGGGACGATGAACGCTGCGATCGTGGGGCTCGGCATGACCGAGCTCGGCAAGGTGTACGGGCGGAGCCCCCGGCGGCTCGCCGCCGACGCGGTGCGGCTCGCCGCCGCGGACGCGGGCCTCGCGCCCGGCGACCTGGACGGCCTGCTCGTCAGCCACGGCATGGGCGGCTCCCCCGGCATCGAGCTGGCCGACACCCTCGGACTCCGCGACCTGCGCCTGCTCGCGCAGATCGACGCGTTCGGCGCGACCGCCGGGGCGATGGTGTCGTACGCCGCGATGTCGGTGCTGAGCGGCTCGGCGAGCACCGTCGCCTGCGTGTTCGCCGACGCGCCGCTCAAGCCGGAGCGGCCGTCCGGTTCGGCGTACGACCGCGACGCCCGCGAATGGTACGGGTTCGGCGGCATGACGGCCGCGCTGGGCCTTCGCAGCGTGAACTCGTACTACGCCCTGGCGGCCCAGCGGCACATGGCCCGCTACGGCACCACCGGCGAGCAGCTCGGCGCGATCGCGGTCTCGACCCGCGACTGGGCGTCCCGCAACCCGCTCGCCCAGATGCGCGACCCGATCACGCTCGACGACCACCAGAACTCCCGCTGGGTGTCGGAGCCCCTGCACCTCCTCGACTGCTGCCTCGTCTCCAACGGCGCCATCGCCGTCATCGTGACCGGCGCGGACAGGGCCCGCGATCTGGCCCGTCCGCCCGTCCACCTGTGGGGCTGGGGGCAGGGGCATCCCGGGCACCGCAAGGAGCGCGGCAGCGACTTCGGCCTGACGACGGGTGCCGCCGCGTCCGGTGCGGCGGCGATGAAGATGGCCGGGATCACCGTCTCGGACGTCGACGTCTGCGAGCTGTACGACTGCTACACCTACACGGTCCTCGTGTCGCTGGAGGACTACGGGTTCTGCGCCAAAGGCGAGGGCGGCGCGTTCGCCGCGTCCGGCGCGCTCGGCCCCGGCGGGTCGCTGCCGACCAACACCGGCGGCGGCCAGCTTTCCGCCTACTACATGTGGGGCATGACGCCGCTGTCGGAGGCCGTGATCCAGGCGCGCGGGGACGGCGGCGAGCGGCAGGCCCCGTCCACCGGCGTGATCCTGGTCAGCGGCAACGGCGGAATCCTCGACCACCACTCCACGCTGGTCGTCAGCCCGCACGCGAAGGGGGCCTAGCCATGCACATCGGCGTCCTCCGGCGCGACGGCCGGACCGACCCGTTCTTCGACGGCACCGCCGCCGGCCGCCTGGTCGTCAGGCGGTGCGCGACCTGCGACCGCTGGCTGGCGCCGGACGCGTCCGCCTGCCCCGGCTGCGGCGACGAGGATCCCGGCTGGGCCGAGGCGAGCGGCGAGGCGACCCTCGTGACCTGGACGATCGTCCACCGCCCTGAGGAGCCGCCCGCCTGCCTCGCGCTGGTCGAGCTGGCCGAAGGCCCGTGGCTGCACGCCCGCCTGGACGGCGTCGACCGCGACGACCTGCGCGAGGGCCTCCCCCTCCGCGCCGCCTTCGTCCACCCGGACGAGGGCGAGTCGTACGTCCTGTTCCGTCCGGCGGCACCCTGGACCGAATGCCGTTCGGTCGTTTAGCGTCCGGGCATGAACACCGAGGTCTGCGCGCGGTTCGGCATCGAGTTCCCGCTGTTCGCCTTCAGCCACTGCCGGGACGTCGTCGCCGCCTTCACCAACGCGGGCGGCTTCGGCGTCCTCGGCGCCGTCGCCTACACCCCCGACCGGCTCGAAGAGGAGCTGCGCTGGATCGACGACCACGTGCGCGGCCGCCCCTACGGCGTGGACGTCCTCGTCCCCGGCAAGATCGACAAGGCGGCGGAGGGCGGCGGGGGCCTCGACGCCATGCTCGCCGCCATCCCCGACGAGCACTGGACGTTCCTCACCGGCCTGTTCGCCAAGTACAACGTCCCGCTGCCCGACTTCGAGCAGGCCAGGCGGTCCAACGCGCGCGGCGGCACGCAGGTCACGCACCGGGGCGCGACCGAGCTGATCGACGTGTCCCTCGCCCATCCGATCGGCCTCATCGCGAGCGCGCTCGGCACCCCGCCCCCGCTCATGGTGGAGAAGGCGCGCGAGGCCGGGATCCCGGTCGCCGCGCTCGTCGGGACGTCCGAGCACGCCCGCCGCCTCAACGCCATCACCGAAGCGGACTGACGCACCGCAGCGGCGGCCCGGGGAACCGCATCCGTCAAGCCTTGGGCGGTATGCGTTCGGCGGGCATGCCGGGCCCGACCACGGCCTGGATCTCGGTCGGGTCGTCCACGCGGCCGCAGTGGGCGCACACCGCCTGCTGGGTGATTCCGGTGCCGCACACCGAGTGGGCGTAGAGGATCGGCGGCTCCCCGTCGGTCGCCCATCGGTCGCCCCACGCGGTGAGCGCCACCAGCGCGGGCGCGAGCGCACGCCCCTTGTCGGTCAGCAGGTACTCGTACAGTTCGGGCTGCTCGGAGTACCTGTGGCGTTGCATGATCCCGGCCTCGACGAAGCCGTCGAGGCGGGCCTTGAGGATGTTGGTCGCGACGCCCAGGCGGCGTTGGAAGTCGCTGTAGCGGGTCGCGCCCGCGAACAGGGCGTCGCGAACGATCAGCAGGCTCCAGCGTTCGCCGATCACCTCCAGGGCGCGGGCGATCGAGCACACCTGTGAGTCGTAGGTCTTCCCCAACATGCGTCCCAGCCTACCGACGGCGCTTGCGTCATGAAAGCACCCTGGGCTAGGGTGACTTGCATGATGCAAGTAGCCCGCGTTCGGGTCCGGCGCCGGGCTTCGCCCACGACGACAGGAGAGCTGGAATGATCACGCCGAAAGCCGGCAGCATCCTTCTCGGCACCACCCGGCCCGCGGAACTGCGCGACTGGTACCGCAAGGCGCTCGCGCCGGGACACGAAGGCGAAGGGCCCATCGATCTCGGCGGCTTCCTGCTGGTCATCGATCAGCGCGACGACGTCGACGCGAAGAACGGCGAGCCGGGCCGGATGATCCTCAACTTCCACGTCGACGACTTCGACGCCGTCGAGGCACAGCTGCGGGCCGCCGGCGTGGACTGGGTCGTTCCCGGCGCCGATCGCCCCTCCGGGCGCTTCGGGACGTTCTCCGACCCGGACGGGAACTACCTCCAGATCATCCAGTTCAAGCAGGACGGATAGGTCCAGGCGTCACCGGACGGCTGTCGCGCGGTTCAGTCCAGGGTGATGCGGGCGGCGACCGGGAGATGGTCGCTGCCGGTGGCGGGCAGGGTGCGGATATGGCGGACGCTCGCCGAACGGGCCATGACCTGGTCGATCCGGGCCAGCGGGAAGGACACGGGGAAGCTGAAGGCCAGGCCCCGCTCCGCCTCGTCCATCCGAGAGGTGAGCGGGGACAGCCCCCGGTCGTGGACCGTGCCGTTGAGGTCCCCCAGCAGGATCACCGCCTTCACCTTCTCGGCGGCGATGGCCCTGCCCAGCCGGTGGGCGCTCGCGTCCCGCCAGGAGGACGCCAGGCCGCTCGCCCGGACGCGGACCGAGGGCAGGTGCGCGACGTACACGGCGATCTGCCCGTGCGGCGTGTGGGCCACGGCCCGCAGCCCGCGATTCCAGGTATCCGCGATCTCCGGGGGTTTGATGTCCAGCGGCAGGACGCCGGTCAGCGGGTACCTCGACCACAGGCCGACCGTGCCCTGAACCGCGTGGTACGGGAAGCCCGAGGCGAGGGTCTTCTCGTAGACGGGCAGCGCCGGGGGCTCCAGCTCCTCCATCGCGATGAGGTCGGGCCCGGCGCCGGCCAGGGCGCGGGCCGTCCCCGCCGGATCGGCGTTCTCGTCGCTGACGTTGTGCTGGACGGCCACCAGGTCGCGCGTGCCGGAGCCGTCGGCGGGGAGGAGCGGTCCGCCGAACAGGTACGTCCAGGCCGCCGCCGGCAGGAGCAGGGCCACCAGCGCCGTGGCCGAACGGCGCAGCAGTGCCAGGACGAGCAGCACGACGACCCCGAGGCCCAGCCAGGGCAGGAACGTCTCCAGCAGGCTGCCCAGGCGGCCCACGGCGTTGGGCACGGCCCGATGGAACGCCAGCAGCCCGGCCGTCACCACTGAGAGCGCGGCGAGCACCCGGCCCCGGGTCCAGGCCGACCGGCCGCCCGTCTTTTCGCCGTGGGTCTTTTCGCCGTCCGCCTCCGCGGCATCCGCCTGAGGCTGCTCCACCCAGACCCCCGATCCACTGGACGAACCGCCTGGTCGCGGCATCCTCTCACGGGGCGGACCCAACACGGCCGTGCCGCCGACCGGCCCCGATGTGGTTTAATAAATGTACGTACATTTATTAATGAGGGGATGCCTGATGGCGGGACGGCCGCGAGGGATCGACGACGCGGTGATCCTGCGGGCGGCGGTCGAGGTGATCGGCCGGGTGGGCCCGGCGAAGCTGACCCTCTCCGCGGTGGCCGACGAGGTGGGGCTGGTACCGGGGACGCTCGTCCAGCGGTTCGGGTCCAAGCGCGGGCTGCTTCTGGCACTGGCCGCCCGGTCCGTCCCGGACGCGAACGTCCTGCGGGAGCGGGCGCGCGAGCGGCAGGACTCGGACTTGGCCGCGGTGCTCGCGCTGGCCCGGGAGTGGGTCTCGGACGTCGCCACGCCCCAGACGTACGCCAACCATCTGGCCTTCTTCTGCATGGACCTCACCGACCCGGAGTTCTACGAGCACGCACTGGCCATGCATCAGGCCCAGCGCCGGGCGATCGAGATGTTGCTCGAAGCGGCCGTGTCCGCCGGTGAGCTGCGCGAAGGGACGGACACCGCCGCGCTCGCCGGATCGGTCCAGACGGCCATCGCCGGGTCCGGGCTGACCTGGGCGCTCGACCGGCGGGGCGCGCTCGCGAAGCGGGTCGAACACGAGATCGGCACGGTGCTGGCACCACACGTTCGGAGGAAGACATGACCGTCGAGAAGCGTCCGCTGAGCGGCGCCGTGGCCCTGGTCGCGGGCGGGACCCGAGCTTATACTT
>NZ_VCKW01000173.1 GCF_005889715.1 Actinomadura soli | reverse complement strand
GCGGGCGGGCGGGCATGCCGCCGAGCCGGCACCAGGCGAGGTCGACCTCGTACATCGCGGCCAGGAGCGTCTCCGCGCCGGAGCCCGACCCGGCTGCGGACCGCAGCGGCTCGGGCAGGCGCATGTCCTGCGGCCACAGCCGCCGCAGCGGATGGCCCTGCTGGTCCGACACGGCCTGCACCGTGTAGCGGATCTCCGGGTCCAGCCACGGGACGATGGTGCCGACCATGTCCTTGCGGACGACGTCCAGATCGGCGGCGAGCAGCGCGGCGGCCACAAGGCGGGGTTCGATGTAGGCGGGTTCCGCAGGGTCGCCCGCGAGCCCGGCTATCAATTCGCTGAGCGTGTAGAAGGCGTGCCTGAAGTTGTCCCCTGGCGAGCTCTCGTTCCGCAACGAGGGGACCAGGTTCGGTGGGCAGCGCGTCAGCCACTGCTGGACGATCGCCTGGTCGCCGTATGGCAGCGCCCCATAGTCGACGGTCGGGTTGGCGAGGGTGGTGCCGAGGATGGCGAGCAGCGCGTCCGCCCGGATCTGGAACCGGACGTCGTCGCGCAGCGCGCTGGCGACGGCCCACATCGTCCGCAGGACGACGACGGCCGCGTCCACCCTGCTGGCCCGCAGCCGTTCGGCGTAGAGCCCGACCAGCGTCTCCAGCGGCGGCGGGGTGAGCCAGCGCGGACCGTCCACGCGCGGGAGCGGCTTGGCGCGGTAGGGCTTCCACAGGTCGAGCATCTGCGCGTCCAGCCGCGAGTCGAACGCGGGCGAGGACGAGCACCACAGCATCACGCCCCACGCGACGACCACGGTGGACGGCGTGTCGTTGGAGAACTCCGGCGACCAGTGCGGGTAGTCGGGCGCGGACAGCGTCGCGGCGGACTCGACGGTCGACCGGACGCGCGACGTCAGGTCGGTCGCGAAGCCGTGCCCGACGAACGGCAGGCCCGTCGGCGGGTCGTAGGAGAAGTCGGGGCCGGCCGGGATCACGTGCGGCGGCAGCGTGGGAACCTGCCCCGCCCCCTGCTGCGCGGGCCGCGCCGCCATCCGGACGGCGGGCGTGCGCGGCGGCGGGCACAGGTACCACTGCCCGTCGGACGGATGCAGCCGGTACCAGCGGGCCCAGGCGCCGAACAGCCACCACGTGCCGTCGGGCAGGGCGAGCATGCGGCCGCCGATGGCGTGGTGGCGCTGCTGCGGAGGCGCCGACGGCCACCATGCGGCGGCCACCATCGCCCTCGTGTCCCGCTCTGCCTCCGCGAACGGATCCTGCCCCATCGGGGGGCTGGGCGGCGGAGCATTGCCATAGCCCGGTCCCCACACCACGCTGGTCATCGTAGTCAGCGGATCACGGCACGGGTCCCGCCCACCGGCGGATTCATCACGTCTTCGCAGGTCAGGAGGACATCATTCGGACCTTGACGTCAGTCCCACTCGGCGGCGGTCCGGTGCCATCCGGCCTTCTCCACGTACACCTCGGACGTGTGCGCCAGGACGAGCCGGTCGTCGTCGGTCAGCTCCCGGACGATCCGGCCCGGCGTCCCGGCGACGAGCACGCCGGACGGGATCTTCTTGCCGGGCGGCACGAGCGCGCCCGCGGCGATGAGCGTCCCGGAGCCGATCCGCGCGCCGTTCAGGACGATCGCGCCGATGCCGATGAGCGAGCCCGTCTCGACGTGGGCGCCGTGCACCATCGCCTTGTGGCCGAGGCTGACGCGGTCCTCCAGGACGGCGGGCGTCCCGGGGTCGGCGTGCAGGCAGCAGAGGTCCTGGATGTTGCACTCCTCGCCGACGACGATCTCCTCGTCGTCGCCGCGCAGCACCGAGCCGTACCAGACGCTGGACGCGCGGCCCAGCGTGACCCGTCCGACGACGACCGCGCCCGGCGCGATCCACGCGTCGGGGTGGATGTCCGGCCGGTGCTCGCCCAACGTTCCGAGATACTCCATGCCGCCGATGCTAGGACGCCGCGCCCGCCCCGGACGGACGGGGTCCGGCACCCGGGGCCGCGATCCCCCACGCGCAGATAGCGCGAATTTTCCGAGATTGGATAGTTTGTCGCCCTTACCAGGTGAAGAAACCACGACGAGAAGCGCGTTCCGGTTGCGCGAATGGGGTGGACCGGACGAGAGTCGTCCTGACGTTTCCACATGTGGACCCGCTGACCGGCGGGCGAGGAGAGCAACCGACCCTGACGGGGTGATCACCCCCGCCAACGACCCCCAAGGCATCATGAGCAACGAAGCCGAAATCCTGCCGAACCTCCTCCAAGAAGACTCACACGAGTTCGAGATCGTCATGCGCGGCTACAACCGCCGCCAGGTCGACGACTACATCGCCCGCTTCGTCCAGAAGAACCGCGAGCTCGAGGCGCGGCTCGCCCGCGCCCACGACGACTCCGAGCGGCTCCGCCGCGAGATGGCCGAGGTCCGGGAGGCGCGCAAGCCGACCGGCGACGACCTCAGCGACCGGCTCCGCCAGATCATCAACCTCGCCGAGGACGAGGCCCAGGACAAGGTCGCCGAGGCCGAGGCCAAGGGGGCGGAGATCCGCAAGGACGCCGAGCAGGAGTCCAAGCGCATCATCGACGAGGCCCGCGCGCACGCCGAGAAGAACATCGCGCAGGCGCAGGAGAAGTCCGAGAACGTGCTCGCCTCCGCCAAGAAGGAGTCCGAGAGCGTCCTCGGGTCCGCCAAGCAGGAGGCCGAGCAGACGGTGACCAGCGCGCGGCTGGAGGCCGAGCGCACCCTCACCGCGTCCGAGCGCCGCGCCAGCGTGATCAACGAGGGCGCGACCCAGCGGCTGACGTCGCTCACCAAGAACCACACCCAGGCCCTGCAGCGCCTCACCGAGATCAGTGAGACCCTGCACCGCCTCCTCACCACGGAGAACGAGGCGGGCCCGCTGGAGAAGATGGTGGAGGACGCCGTCCGGCAGAGCGCGCCGCGCAAGCAGCAGCCGCCGTCCCAGCCGTCCTCGCCGCCGCCCGCGAAGCCGATGCCGGCCTCGTCGTCCACGGCGTCCGCGGCGCCGTCCAAGCCGGCCGCCCCGGCCGCCCCGGCTTCTTCGTCCTCCTCGGCGCCCTCGCCGCAGAGCGGCCCGTCCATGAAGAAGCCCGAGCCGCCCGCCGACGTCGCCGAACCGCCGTCCGCGCAGACCAAGCCCGCACGCCCGGCCGAGGACGCGGGGCCGACCCCGCCGCCGCCCGGCCCCGTCGTCCCGCCCCAGCAGTCCCGCGGGCCGATCGAGTTGTAGGCGCGGCCGAGACAGACCGCCATGTGTCCGCCCAGGGTTCGCCCCTGGGCGGACACAGCCGTTTCTAGGACACCGCGTCATTATTAGGATTCTTGCGTGAGCAAGAGGACCCACACGCGCGGCGGAACCGCCCGTCCGATCAGGCTGCTGGGCGATCCGGTCCTGCGCACCGAGTGCGACCCGGTCCGGACGTTCGACGCCTCCCTCCAGCGCCTCGTCGACGACATGTTCGTCACCATGTACGAGGAGGACGGCGCGGGCGTGGCCGCCAACCAGGTGGGCGTGGGCCTGCGGGTGTTCGTGTACGACTGCAAGGACGACGACGGACGCAGGCACGTCGGCCATGTCGTCAACCCGAGGCTCGTGGCCGCCGACGGGGAACTGCTCGTCGAGCCGGAGGGCTGCCTGTCGGTGCCCGGCATGCACTTCGAGACGGCCCGCCACGCGCACGCCGTCGTCGAGGGCGTGGACGTGAAGGGCAAGCCCGTCCGCGTCGAGGGCACGGGCTACTTCGCCCGCTGCCTCCAGCACGAGTGCGGGCATCTGGAGGGCAACGTCTACATCGACGTGCTCTCGGGCGATGCGCGCCGCCAGGCCATGCGCGCCATCCGCTCATTGAGCCGCTAGAGCCGCTGACCAGCGGATAGGACGGCGGGCGGCGCATTCAACCGATCCCCCGCGGTCGTTCAGGTGACTTTCAGGTAGAGATGGGAACCTCTGCAGTGATTGCGGAGGGGGACTGGCCATTGGTTGATCGGACGGCGAACGGCGGCAAGACGGCGGAGGCGACCCTGCTCGTCGTCGAGGACGAACCCAACATCCTGGAGCTTCTCGCCGGCAGCCTGCGCTTCACCGGGTTCGACGTGTTCACCGCGACCAACGGGGCCGACGCGGTCCAGTCGGCGCGGCGGCACCGCCCGGACCTCATCGTCCTGGACGTCATGCTGCCCGACATCGACGGGTTCGACGTCGCGCGGCGGCTGCGGTCCGGCGGCGACCACACCCCCGTCCTGTTCCTGACCGCGCGCGACGGCGTCCAGGACCGGGTCAAGGGCCTGACGATCGGCGGGGACGACTACGTCACCAAGCCGTTCAGCCTGGAGGAGGTCATCGCGCGCATCCGGGCCGTCCTGCGGAGGTTCCGGGGCGGCCTGTCGGAGCCGCCTCCGCGCATGGTGTTCGCGGACGTCGAACTCGACGAGGACAGCCACGAGGTGTGGCGCAGCGGCCGCGCGATCCAGCTGTCGCCGACGGAGTTCAAGCTACTGCGCTACTTCATGGCCAACGCGGGACGGGTCGTGTCGAAGGCGCAGATCCTCGACCACGTGTGGAACTACGACTTCCGCGGCGACGCGGGCATCGTCGAGTCGTACGTCTCGGCGCTGCGCCGCAAGGTCGACAACGCCGAGCCGCGGCTCATCCACACGCTGCGCGGGGTCGGGTACGTCCTGCGCGAGCCGTCGAAATCGGGCTGATGGCCACACGCTTCCCGGCGTCCGCGGCCCATCAGGCGGCACCGGCGCAGGCAGGCATACCCGGCGGGAAGGTCGGGGCGAGGGGCGCCGGTGAGGGCCCGTCCCGCTGGCCGCGCCGGGAACTGAGCCGGACGTGGAGCCGGACGCCGCTGCGCGTGAAGCTGATCGCCGGGATGCTCGTCCTGGTCACGCTCGGGATGACCGTGATGGGCGCGGCGGGCGCGTCCGTCCTGCGGCAGTACCTCGTCGGGCGGGCCGACGACCAGCTGCGCGGCTCGGTCGGGCGGGCGATCGACCAGGTCGTCGAGGGGCTGCGGCGCGGCGAGCAGGAGATCAACGTCCGGATCCCGAGCGAGATGTACGCGCAGGTCCGGGCCACGAGCGGCACGATCGTCTGGCAGAACTCGGCGTGGAGCGAGTCCGGGCATCCGAAGCTGCCCGCCGACATGGGCGAGCACATCGACCGTCCGTTCACCGTGTCCGGGACGGGCGGGTCGCAGTGGCGGATCCTGGCCGCACCGGTCGCGGGCGGCATCCTCGTCCTCGCGTTCAGCCTGGAGGAAGTCGACCGGACCGTCCGGCGGCTGGTGGCGATCGACGCGATCGTGGGGCTGCTGGTGCTGGGCGTCCTGACCGGGCTCGGCGTGTGGGTCGTCCGGGCCAGCCTGCGCCCGCTGTCGGCGATGGAGGCGACCGCGGGCGCGATCGCGGCCGGCGACCTGTCCCGCCGCGTCCCGGAGGCGGACCCGCATACCGAGATGGGACGGCTCGGCCGGTCGCTGAACACCATGCTCGCGCAGATCGAGGCGGCGTTCGGGGCGCGCGCCGAGTCGGAGGCCGCGGCGCGGCGGTCGGAGGAGACGGCGCGCCGCTCGGAGGAGCGGATGCGGCGGTTCATCGCGGACGCCAGCCACGAACTGCGCACCCCGCTGACCGCCATCCGCGGCTTCGCCGAGTTCTACCGGCAGGGCGCGGCCCGCACCCCCGACGAGCTGGGCCGGCTGATCGGCCGGATCGAGGAGACGGCGGCCCGGATGGGCCTGCTCGTGGAGGACCTGCTGCTCCTCGCGCGGCTGGACCGGCAGCGTCCGATCGAGCGGCGGCCGGTGGATCTCCTCGCCGTCGCCGCCGACTCTGTCCAGGAGGCCAGAGTTCTCGCGCCCGAACGCAAGATAGAGCTGGCGGTGGAGGGCGGGCTGGCGTACCAGGTGCGGGGGGACGAGGGGCGCCTGCGCCAGGTCCTCGGCAATCTGCTGGGCAACGCGGTCATGCACACCCCCGAGGGCACGCCGGTCGAGGTGCGCCTCTCGCCGGGCACGCTGCGCAAGGCTCCCGCCGTGATCGTCGAGGTCGTGGACGCGGGCCCCGGCCTCTCCCCCGAGCAGGCGGAACGGGTCTTCGAACGCTTCTACCGCGCCGACGAGGCCCGCTCCCGCGCGGGCGGCGGCACGGGCCTCGGCCTCGCCATCGTCGCCGCGCTGGTCGCCGCCCACGAGGGGCTGGTGGAGGCCGACTCCTCGCCCGGCGAGGGCGCCACGTTCAGGGTCGTCCTGCCTTTGGACGAAGACTGAGGGCCGCGTTCAGGAAACGTTCAGCTGAATGCGCTTAGGTGGCCGTACAGGGCGCGCCTCGTTCTCGACGGAGAGCGGGAGCCCGCGCCCTGCCCAGCTCCCGGCCTGGCCTGCGCTACCGGCAACGGCGGCGCGCCACACCGGCACCGCGGCCGAGGGGACGTTACGCCGCACGTCCCCTCGGCCGCGGTTTTTTGTCATGGACGGCGTTCAGCACACTTTCAGGTCGGCTCCAGGCACCCTGCAGCCCCGGCGCGCACGCTCCATGGTGAGCAACGCGACAGGGGGACCAGATGAACGCCGACCGCCCACAGCAGCAGCCTTGGGAGCCCGGACGACAGGGCATCGCACCGCAGTGGACCCCGCCGCCCTGGCAGGCGGCCCCCGCGCCCGCGGCGCCCGCGGGCCGTCCGCACCCGCTCGGCACCACCCGGCAGAAGATCGCCGCAGCGGGGGCCGCCCTGGCGCTGGCGCTGGGAGCGGGCGGCGCGGGCGCGGCCGTCACGCTCGCGTTCACGCACGACAGCACCGTCTACTCAAGCCCGACCGCCGTCACGGGAACGTCCGCGAAGGGCGGCACGACCGCGCAGGTGGCCGCCGCCGTCCAGCCCAGCGTCGTGTCGATCCAGGCGCAGACGCCGAACGGGACCAGCGGCGGGTCCGGCGTCGTCCTGCGCTCGGACGGCGTGATCCTCACCAACGCGCACGTCGTGAAGGACGCCGGCCAGGTCGCGGTGAAGTTCGCCGACGGCCGGACCGCGTCCGCGAAGATCCTCGGCTCCGACTCCAGCGCGGACGTCGCCGTGATCAAGGCGGCGAACGTGTCCGGCCTCAAGCCCGCGACGCTCGGGAACAGCGACGCCCTGGCGGTCGGCGACACGGTGCTCGCGGTCGGCAGCCCGCTCGGCCTGGACGGCTCGGTGACGTCCGGCATCGTCAGCGCCCTGGGCCGCGAGGTCCGCGAGGGCGGCCAGGAGCCGCAGCTCCCGCCGGGCCTGCGCGGGCAGCTGTCCCAGCAGCAGGAGACCGTGATCAAGAACGCGATCCAGACGGACGCCGCCATCAACCCCGGCAACTCCGGCGGCGCGCTGGTGAACGCGGCCGGGCAGGTGATCGGCGTCAACACCGCCATCCTCACGGCCGGGAACGGCAGCGGGAACATCGGCGTCGGCTTCGCCATTCCGGTCAACTCCGCCAAGAAGACCGCCGACGCGATCGTCGCCGGTTCCAAGGTCTGACCCGGCCGCCGTCCGGCCAGGCTCCGGGGGGAGCGGGCGGACGGGCGGCGGACCGGGCAGGGTCCCTTCCGGCCGGGCCGGGTTCGGGAGGGGCCGAGCAAGGGAGAGCGGCCGCGTGACCCGCACACACGGGGTCACGCGGCCGCCGCCCGTTCAGGCCGACGCCGCGCCACCGCCGCCGACCGCGGCCGTGGGGCGCCGCTTCATCTTCGCCAGCATCCGCCGGGTCGTGAACAGGTAGTACTCGCGCGGCAGCGTCCGGACCCGCAGCGGAAGCCGCGGATACACGACGGCGAGCGCTCCGACCAGCAGCCGGAACCGCCGTTCCCGCCCCGCGTCCCATTTCCACCCGTACTGCTCCCGGATCGGCGCCGGCATCAGCCCCGCCGTGATCAGCCGGATCGCCATCAGCCCCGGCGCGTTCACCGGCCCGCCCGGCAGCCGCGGATGCAGCACCTGCTCCGCGATGGCCCGCGACGCGTCGGTGATCTTCAAGTTCTGGACCATGTCCGCGTAGTACTCGCGGAACCGCGGATACGTCTCCGGCATCCGCTCCTCCGGGCAGCCGAGGATCGTCGCGTAGATCTTGGCCTGCTGGTAGAACTCCTCAAGCTCCGCGTCGTCCAGCGTCCGCCGGAACAGCGCCTGGTAGAACTGCGCCGCCACCGCGAACAGCGTGGACGCCACCCACACCTGCAACTCGGGATCGTTCGCGTCGTACCCGGGCCCGGTGACGCTCTCGTGCCCCTTCCGGACGAGCGCGCTGAAGACCTCGGCCTCCTCCCGCGTCCCGAACTGGACCGCGTAGAGCCACCCCATCGTGTTCCGCAGCCGCCGCAGCGGATCGTCGGCGGTGTAGCTGTGGTCGTACACCCCCTGCGCAACCTTGGGATGCGCGGTCTGGAGCAGGGACGCCGCCCCGCCCGCCGCGATGAGCGCCCCCTCCCGCGAGATGACGCGGATGAGGTCGCCGTCCTCGAAGAGTCCTTCGGTCATGGCGCCCAGTGTAAGTAAGTACTTGCAGTCGCCGCCAGTCCAGGGTTACTCAGGCGACAAGATCGCTTCTACCCTGCGACAATGAGGACATGCCCGAACAGGTCCACGTCCGCGGCTCGGTCTCCATCCCGGAGTCCGAGCTGAGCTGGCGTTTCTCCCGCTCCTCGGGTCCGGGCGGGCAGCACGTCAACACCAGCGCCACGGCCGCGGAGCTCTCCTTCGACGTCGCGAACTCCCCGTCCCTCCCGGAGCCCCTCAAGTCCCGCGCCCTGGAACGCCTCTCGACCCGCCTGGTCCGGGGCGTCCTCACCATCCGCGCCGAGGAGTACCGCTCCCAGCAACGCAACCGCGACGCCGCCCGCACCCGCCTCGCCACCCTCCTGGCCGAAGCCACCGCCCCTCCCCCGAAGAGGCGCATCCCCAAGAAGATCCCCCGCGGAATCAACGAACGCCGCCTGGAGAACAAGAAACGCCGCAGCTCGATAAAACGCCAACGCACCACCCGCTGGGACTGACCGAAGAGCGAGTGATGACAGGACACACCAACTGGCGGACTTACCGGGAGAAGCGGCTGCGCGAGGACGCGGCGCCGCATCCTGAGTACGAGCAGGCGGGCCTTGACCTGCGTCTCGGCGACATGATCCGTGAGCGCCGCATCGAACTCGGCCTCACCCAGGCCGTGGTGGCCGAACGGGCCGGCATCACCCAGCCCGCGCTGTCGCGCATCGAGGGCGGCGGCGGAATCCCCACCGACGAGGAGAGCATGTCCGAGGGACGAGGGACGAGGGCGTATGACCGGCTGCGTCCGACAGCGGTGACGATCATGGAGTCGCTGGAAGTACCCGGCGTCGAGCTCGACGACCACGGCGTCCACGTGCTGATGGGCCCGTCCAACCGGCACGCGCTGGCCGTCTCACACCTGCAAAGGCAACTGCAGCCCCAGCTCGCCCGGGACGTACTCGCCCACGCTGGCACACCCGAAATAGACGATCCGACCACTGGCCGGATTCGCAGGCCCGACCTGGTCGTCATCCCCCTCGCCGCACTGGAGCGGCCCGGCGACACATACCTCCGGCCCCGAGACCTGAAGCTGGTCGCCGAGGTCGTCTCCGATTTCAATTCCGAGAACACCTACGTGCGCAAGGCGATCGACTACCCCGCCATGGGGATTCCGACCACGTCATCATCGATCCGCGCAAGTCGACGGTGGCGGTCCTTACCGACCCCGGGCCGACCCCGGAGGGGCCGCGCTACCGCACACGCCACGACCATGTGTTCGGCGACCAGATCAACGCGGGCGGATACACCATCGACAGCAGTGCGTTCCTACCCTACGAGGACGACGACGCGTGACCTGCGAGTCTGGGGAAAATCGGCGACGTCGCCCAAGAGATCGGCCTGCCCGACGCCGCCGCGCGGCCGGATGGTTCGCATCCTTCCTGGACGGATACGGCCTGCCGCGCGGCCATCGTGCCGACCTGATCGACCGGATCCTGCACTTCGTGATCAAGGACAACGGCTGGTACGCGCGCGTCCATGGCTTCACCCAGGAGACGACCGACACAGAGGGCCTGTGGACGCTCGCCTGGCAGTCCCGCGCCGCCCTGTGGACCCTCGAACATCGCGAGTTCCTCGCCCGGACGGCGCTCCGCTGACCTACCAGGTGCCCGGGAACATCCGCCGCTTGAGGTGGCGTCCGATCACCTCGGCCGCCGACCCGGCGTCCCCGCACACCGCGAGGTAGCCCGCCCGGCCCCGGTGCGCCTCGTAGTAGGCCCACGATCCTCCGGGGACGGCGAGCACGCTCACCGCGATCCCGACGTGCCGGACGTACACCCACAGCAACGGGATCGGTATCGGAAACTCCTCCAGCCGGTACAGGCGGACGAACCGCCATCCCTCCGGCTCAAGCGCGTCGACCAGCGCCTCCAGGTACCGCACTGCCGTGTCCGGCCGCCGACGCGTCCGCCACCACAGCACCTTCCGCTGGACGATCCCGATCACCGGCGGCCCTCCGCATTGAGCGCGGCGCACACCCACTTGCCCTGCGGAGGCGTCGGATCGGTCCAGCACCGCCAGGCCAGGGCCTCCACGATGGCGAGGCCCCGTCCGCCGTTGTCGTCGAAGTTCTCCTCGCTGAGGTCGAGCGTCTCCAACGAGATCTCGACCTTCCGCGCCACGGGCCGCCCGTCGCACCCGTCCCACACCCCGAGCACGACCTCGCCGGCCCCGAGCCCGACGTACACCTTGATCACGTCCGCCGTGCCGGACACCTTCACCGCGTTCGCCACGAGTTCCCCCACGACGAGTACCGCGTCCGATACGAGGAATGGCAGCCCCCACCCGCGCAGGGCCCCGGAAACCTGATCCCGAGCCAACCCCGAAACGGCCGGAGATGCCACGAATTGCCGGGACACGCCCGTTTTCTTCCCGAGCAGCGCCATGACCTCGCCTTCCACAATTCGTTGTGAATGAGGTCACAGGCTTTCTCAAACTTGGCTATGTGTCGCGCATACGATCAGTGTGAGCAACAAGAGGAAACAAAGGAGCTGTCAATGCCCCGAAAACTCTCAGCCGAGGAGCTCCCCAAACCGCAGACCAACATGTGGGACTTCGCTGCCTACTACATGCGGTTCCAGCGCATCCAGCGAGGCATGTCCGGCGAGGCGCTCGGCCGGGTCATCAACGTCAGCAAGGCCCAGGTGTCCCGCATCGAATCGGGCCGGAACCGGCTGGACGCCAACCAGGCGATCGCGCTCGACAAGCTCTGGAACACCGGACGGCTCTTCTACCTGCTCGTCTGGTACGCCGCGATCGGCCACGACCCCCAGTGGTTCGCGCAGTACCTGCACATCGAACAGCGATCGGAGATGCAGCGGATATACGAGGCGAACGTCATCCCGGGCCTGCTCCAGACGCCCGAATATGCGGAAGCGCTGCTGCGCTCGGGTACAGAGGCCAATCCCGACCGTATCCTCGCCGACCGCCTCCAGCGGCAGGACCTGCTGCTACGCGACAATCCCCCGCATCTCACCGTCCTGCTCTCCCAGAACGCCCTGGACTGGCCGGTGGGCTCCCCCGAAATCATGTACGGGCAACTGGCACGCCTTCTCGAAGAGGCGCAGCGCGACAACGTCATACTGCGGGCGCTTCCGAGGACATGGGCCACCGGGGCGCACGCTGGGCTCGACGGTTCCTTCAAGCTCTTGAGCGGCGACGAGTTCGGAGATGTCGCCTATACCGAATCACCAGGAGGCGGACGCTTGGTGTCATCTCCACCCGACGTGAGATCGTACGGGATACGGTTCGAGCGGATCAGCGCGAAGGCGCTCGACGAAGGCGCGTCCTTCGACCTGATCCAGAAAATCATGGAGGAGATGCGATGACCCGCCAGTCATGGCGCAAGTCCAGCCACAGCGGTACACAGCAGGGCGATTGCGTCGAGGTCGCTGACCTGATCCCCGGCATCGGCATCCGCGACAGCAAGGACCCTGACCTCGGCCACCTCACCCTCACTTCCGAGTCCTTCGCCGGCCTCATCCGCTCCCTGAAGCAAACCCCCAAGTGAGCGGCACAGCGTGGCGCAAGTCCAGCCACAGCGGTCCCGAACAGGGTGATTGCGTCGAGGTCGCTGAGCTGACCTCCGGTATCGGGATTCGTGACAGCAGGGAGCCTGGTCTCGGGCACCTCGTCCTTACTCCTGAGGGCTTCGCCGACCTCCTGGCCCGCGTCAAGCAGGGCGCACTCAAACTCTGACTTCCCCTCCGCGAGCCCCGGTCTCAACGGCCGGGGCTTTGCTCTGGCGTGTGCGTCATGCTGGGGTGATGGAGCTTGAGCCTTATCGGGGGGAGCTGGTCGCGTACTGCTATCGGATGCTGGGGTCGTTCCACGAGGCTGAGGATCTGGCACAAGAGACGATGCTGCGGGCTTGGAAAGCCCGCGATCGATACGACAGCGCTCGCGCGTCGGTGCGGACGTGGCTGTACCGGATCGCCACCAACGCCTGCTTGACCGCGCTGGAGGGGCGTGCGCGGCGGCCGTTGCCGACCGGGCTGGGTGCGCCGAGCGATGATCCCGGGGCACCGCTCACACCGGCGTTGGACGTCCCCTGGCTGCAGCCGTTTCCCGACGCGCGGTTCGACCTGGGGATGCGGGCTGACCTGCGGCTCGCACTGGTGGCGGCGATGCAGTTGCTTCCGCCACGGCAGCGGGCCGTACTCGTCCTACGCGAGGTTCTGCAGTTCAGCGCCGCCGAGGTCGCCACGCAGCTGGGGACCACGGTCGCGGCCGTCAACAGCGCCTTGCAGCGGGCGCGCACCGTCCTCGCGGACGCGGGTGATCCGAGCGGGGTGGCCGAGCCGGACGATCCCCAGGTGCGCGCGGCGATCCTGCGGTACGCGCGAGCGTTCGAGGCGGCGGACGTCCCCGCCCTCGTGCGGCTCCTCACCGACGACGCCGTCATGGAAATGCCGCCGGTGCCGCTGTGGTACCAGGGCAGCCGCGACTACGGACTGTTCATGCGCCGGGTGTTCGACATGCACGGGGCGGGCTGGAGCACGACGCTTCTGAGCGCCAATGGGCAGCCCGCGCTCGCCGCGTACGCGCCGGAGCCCGGTGGCGGGCACCGGCTGCACACACTGCAGGTCTTCACGATCACCGGTGGCCGGGTCGCGCACAACGTCGTGTTCGCCGATCCGCGGGTGCTCGGGCTGTTCGATCTGCCCCGGCAGATTTCCTAGGACGAGTTCCGCCGGGCGCGATGAGCCGGTCCGGTGCCGCCAGTACATACCGGCGAGCATCGAACGAAAGGACATCATCGTGAGCGTCATCGTCGTGGAGTTCATCACCCTGGACGGGATCGTGTCCGACCCGGACGGGTCCGGCGGCACGGCGAACGGTGGCTGGGCGTTCCGGTACGGCCCCGAAACCGTCGCCGGGGACAAGTTCCAGCTCGGCCCCGTCCTCGACAACGGGGTCATGTTGCTGGGGCGTACGACCTGGCAGCTGTTCTCGCAGCTCTGGCCCGGCCGCGACGACCCGTTCTCCACGAGGATGAACGCCGCGTCGAAGCTGGTCGCCTCCCGCACGCTGGCCGACACTTCGGCCTGGGCGAACTCGAAGGTCATCGACGGCGGCCTCGTCGACGCCGTCGAACGCGAGGACCGCGATGTGGTCGTCGTCGGGAGCCTGAGCATCGTGCGGGCGCTGATGGCCGAAGACCTGATCGACGAATACCGGCTGCTGACGTTCCCCACGATCCTGGGCACCGGTGACAGGCTCTTCCCCGATGGCAGGTCATCCGTCTACCTGGAGTGTCTGGCAACCGAGCAGGCCGGCGCCGCCGTCCTCACCCGATACGGGAGAACCGCGAGACCGCAGAGCTGATCGTCCACACGCGCCATCCCTCTAAGTGATCACTCGAACACGAAGAGTGTCAGCCTGTGGGAGGATGTGACTCCCCCGTCCGGCGAACGCGCCGGAAGATTAAGGAGAGGTAGCATCACCGTCATGGCGTCGAAGCCCCCCGAACAGGTCACCCTCGCTGACCTGACCACCAAGGACGACCTCAAGAACCTGGTCACCCATGACCAGCTCAAGCAAGAGCTGGCGCTGACCAGGCAGGAGTTCAAGCAGGAGTTGGGCTCGGCTGTGAACCTGCTCATGGGTGAGCTCGGCAAGCAGGCGGCGCGCCAAGAGGAGATGGGCAGGGTTCTGGCCCGGCTGGTCGCCAAGTCCGAAGGTGTGACGCAGTAGCGGCTCCGCACTCTGGGCCCCCGGGAATCCATTCCCGGGGGCTTCGTTGTGCCACGTTTAGGTGAGCGACACGCGCCGCCGGAGCTCCATGCGCGGAGTGAGCATTGTGGCCGGCGTCGTCGCCGGTGTCGCGCTGCTGATCGGCTGCCCCTCCCCTTCTCAAGCTCGCCTGGGTCGCCGGTCGGCGCCGGGGCGGCTGTCCGGGGTCGTGTGGTGGGCCAGTTTGATCGCGGAGATCAGCAGGATGACGGCGAGTACGGGGATGAGGACCAGGTCGGGGATCACGCCGAGGAGCAGGCCGCCCAGCAGCGCGCCGGTGACCGAGCCCGCGGCCATGACCGCGGCGAAGCGGACGTTGGCTCCCAGGACGGCGAAGCTGTTGTCCTGGCTGTAGCGGGCGAAGGCCACCAGCATGGTGGGCAGCGACACCACCAGCGACAGGCTGCCCGCGGTTTTGATGTCGAGTGCGTAGAGCAGCATGATCGTGGGGATCAGCAGCTCGCCGCCGGCCACTCCCATGATGGCGGCGACCACGCCGATGCCGAACCCGGCGGAGGCCCCGGCGATCGTCTGGGTCGGCCCGGCGAGGTCCGTCGGCCCCACGGTGATGGTGTGGGTGGCCACCAGCGCGGCGGCCATGGCCACCAGCAGCACGGCCAGCATCCGGTACAGGGTCGCGCCGCGCATCCGCACCGCCCATGACGCGCCCGCCCAGGCTCCCAGCAGGCTTCCGGCCAGCAGATCGGCCGCGACGCTCCAGTGCGCGGTCAGCTCGGCCACCGAGACCTCCGCCAGCCGGGCGGGCAGGGCGACCAGGACCACCACCAGACTTAACGCCTTGTTCACGATCACCGCCGACAGGGCGGCGAATCCGAACACGCCGATCAGCAGCGGCAACCGGAATTCCGCGCCACCCAGGCCGATCATTCCCCCCAGCAGGCCCACCGCCGCTCCTGCCGCGAACGCCAGCGGCTTCGACCGCGTCACCCCAGGCGGTACCGCATCGGGCGCTGCCGCGCCGCCGTTGGCGGTGCTCTCGTCCGTGGTCACGCAGCCACCTTCCCGATCAGTTTTCTATGGAAGGAGACTAGGCCGGGGGTGCAGGACGAGGCGGCGGCCACCAAGGACGAGTTCGGTCGGGCATGGCGGTCAGGAGCAGCAGGGGCAGCCAGGGGCGCAGGATGCGCAGTCGTCGCTGGTCGTGGTGGACTTGGCCGGGGCGGGCAGGGCGCAGCAGGCGTCGCCGCGCCAGGCCTGGCGGCCTTCCTTGAGCGCGGCGGCGGCGATGACGAGTGCGGCGATCGGGTCGGCCCAGGACCAGCCGAACAGGCTGTTGATCGCCAGTCCGGCCAGGAGCACGCCCGAAAGGTAGGTGCACAGCAGGGTCTGTTTGGAGTCGGCGACCGCGCTGGCCGATCCCAGTTCCCGTCCGGTCCGGCGTTGGGCGAGCGACAGGAACGGCATGATCGCCAGCGACAGCGCGGCCAGCACCAGGCCCGGGGTGGAGTGGTCGGCGTGGGCGTCGCCGGTCAGGGCGCGGATCGAGTCGGCGGTGACGTAGGCGGCCAGCGCGAAGAAGGAGATCGCGATGATGCGCAGCGTGCGTCTTTCGCGCCGCTCGACCAGTTCCGGGGTGCGGGCGGAGAACTGCCAGGCGACGGCGGACGCGGAGGCGACCTCGATCACCGAGTCCAGCCCGAACGCGACCAGCGCCCCCGAGGACGCGATCGTCCCTGCGGTGATGGCGACCGCGGCCTCGATCGCGTTGTAGGCGATGGTGGCGGCCACCAGCCACCGCACCCGGCGCGCCAGGACCGCCCGTCGCCGCGGGGACGGGCCCAGAGACAGGGCCGTCATGTCTGCCGCGCCTGCGTTTCGGGAGTGCAGGCGCCGACCGGCTGGTCCGCGGCGGGTCCGTAGGTGGGGCAGAGCGCTACGGCGCGGTCGGTGGCCGTCAGCAGGTGTTCGGCCGAGCGGAGCAGGTCCAGGAGTTCGGGCGTGGCTATGAAGTAGAACGACTGGCGGCCTTCGGCGCGATAGTCGACCAGCTTGCAGCCGCGCAGGCACGCCAGGTGCTTGGACACCGTGGACTGCGCCAGCTCCAGCTCCCGGGTCAGGTCCACCACCCGCGCCTCGCCCAGGGTCAGCCGCTGGACGATCGACAGCCGCACCGGGTCGGCGAGGGAATGGAACAGCGCCGCCGCCGGGGCGAGACCGTCCAGGGAAGTCATTCCACAATCGGAATCAATCGTCATATCGTGATGATAGCCCACGAGAGGCGGGCGGCGAACTCCGTCACGTTCTTAGCGGGGGTGGGGTGGTGATGCGTCGTCCAGCTTCAGGGCTTGGGCGGCTTGGGCGGTCAGCCAAGTGGCCGCGTCGTCGTACGTCCAGCCGTTCTCGTTGACCAGGGTGGCGAAGCCGGTGTAGCCGAAGTAGAACCACAGGACGTCGCATGCGACGTCGACCTCGACGCCGAGGGCGCCCAAGGTGTTGAGGTGTTCGGCCACGCCGTCCAGGGCCGAGCGGTAGCGGATGTTGGCTGCGTTCAGGGACTCGGCGACGGCCTTGTCGTGGGGAGCCACGTTTCGGGCGGTGTGCATGATGTCGCCGTACTCGATCCGCATGTCGCGGACGACCTCGGCGGTGAGCCGGAGGACGTCGCGGGGGTCACGGGCGGCGGAGATGCGGGCGCCGCGTTCGGCGACGATCGGGGCGGTGCTCCACTGCTCCACCAGGATCGCGATGAGGCCGTGCTTGCCGCCGGTCACGGCGTAGACGGTGGCGGGCGCCACCCTGGCCCGCCCGGCGATCTGGTTGATGGTCGTCGCGAAGTACCCGTTCTCGGCGAACAGCTCGCGCGCGGCGGTGATGATCGCCTGCCGGGTCAGCTCGGCGTACTCGGCACGGCGGCCGGTCGATGTCGGAGACACGCCAGAGACCCTAGCCCCTCCACTGTCTGGACTGGGCATTCACTCATCAGAGTTGCACTCTGATGAGTGCGCTAGTAGCTTTCCCGGCGGGTACGTAGTTCACGGCGTTGGGTTTCCCCTTGAGAAGTGGGATGACGGCATGACGACGCAGAGCACATCCGGACGGCCGGCCGCGGCGGACGCCGCCGATGCGTTGCGCCGTCAGATCCCCGCCGAGCGGGTGGTGACCGAGGGCCCCGGGTACACGGCGGCGACGGCGCTGTGGAACGGGGCGGTCTCGCATCGTCCGGCCGTGGTGGTCCGGTGCGCCGGGACGGGTGATGTCCAGGCGGGCGTCCGGACGGCACGCGAGTACGGGCTGCCCGTTTCGGTGCGAGGACGCGGTCACGACTGGGCCGGACGTGCCGTGCGCGACGGCGGGCTGACCTTGGACATGACCGGTATGCGCGACGTCCGGATCGATGCCGGGCAGCGCCGCGCCCAGGTGGGCGGCGGGGCCGCGGCGAACGATCTCCTGGCGGCGGCCGAGCCGTTCGGGCTGGTCGCCGCTACCGGCACCATCGGCACGGTCGGCGTCGTCGGCTTGACGCTCGGGGGCGGGTACGGGCCGCTGGCCGGACATGCCGGTCTCGCCGCCGACAATCTGGTCGGGGCCGAGGTGGTGCTCGCTGACGGGTCGGTTGCGCAGGTCGACGCCGAGAACGACCCGGACCTCCTCTGGGCACTGCGCGGTGGTGGCGGCAACTTCGGCGTGGTGACGTCGGCTCGGATCCGGTTGCATGCGATCCCGTCCGTGGTGACGGGCGTGGTGATCTACCCGTGGGCGCAGGCGGGTCAGGTGTTCGACGGGCTCCGCGAGATGCTGTTCACCGGCCCGGACGAGTTGACCGTGCAGACCGCCGTGGCCGCCGGTCCGGACGGCGGCGGCCCGGCCGTGATGCTGCTCCCCACCTGGTGTGGTGCTCCTGAGCTCGGAGGGCTCGACGATGGGCCGCTGGGAGCGCTGACGCGGCTGGGCGATCCGCTGGCCGTACAACTGGACGCGATGCCGCTGGCGACCGTCGTCGCGGGGCGCGACGCCATGTTTCCGCCCGGACGGCATGTCATCATGCGCACCCGCTCGGTGCCCGGGCTGACGGCTCCGGTCGGCGCGGCGCTCGTCGAGGCCGGTGATGCGTTGCCGTCGGCCACGTCGGCGCTCTCCATGCACCACTTCCACGGCGCCGCCGCCCGCGTGCCCGTCGCCGACACCGCCTTCGCGATGCGGGAGCGGCATCTGATGACGGAGGTCATCGCCATCTGGCCCGGCGGCGCGGACGTCGGCGTGGACGACGAGGCAGCGCATGTGGCCTGGGCCGAGTCCGTTTCCGCCGCGCTTGCCTCGCATGCGCTTCCGGGCGGCTATCCCAACATCCTCGGCCCGGACGACGCCGAGCAGATCGCGTACGCGTACGGCGCCAACACCGCCCGCCTCCTGGCGATCAAATCCGCGGTGGACCCGGACGGCGTGTTCTCGGCCACTCCCCTTCCCGACCGCGACGCGGGCGGGGATTCCACCCTCTAATCCTCTGTGGCGGTGATGGTGGCGTGG
>NZ_VCKW01000172.1 GCF_005889715.1 Actinomadura soli | reverse complement strand
AGATGTGTATAAGAGAAAGGCGGGGGCGGGTGAACGAATCAGCGATGTTCGCACAAGGACACCTCGGGGGTCTGTTCCGACAAATCGAACAACCGGGTATTCGCCCGGTCGACGCCGCTTGGATGACCACCATGGGTTGCCGGCGCCCGGCGGCGACGGACGGTCCTTCCCGCCTCGCCGCGGCGGCGAGGCAGCCCGACCGCCTCCGGGCGGTCACGAACAAAGGAGAATCCGTTGAACGGGAGTTCAACTGAAATAAGCCCGATCCCAAGCCCATGGGCCCGTGGCTGGACCTGGCGCAGGTGGCCTTCGCCTGGTTCGAGAGGGTGGAGGCCCGCCTGGACGCCCAGGACTCGGACCACCCGTTCATGACGCGCAACTACGGCATCGCCGTCGTGTCGGGTCGGGATCTTCAGCCCGCCCTCGCGATGCTGCCGTTCGCCGAGCGGCTCACCCTGCTCGGGCCGGACGCCGGGTACCTGGGCCGGCAGATCGAGAGCTTCGACGATTCGTGGGAGCCGTTCTGGCGGGTCGCTGCCCGGGTACGTCAAGCTACGGGACATCTGGTGGGCGCGGCGGCGACTGTCCGAAGTCGCCACCGTTCACGAAGGGTCGATACACGATCTGCCTTTCGTTCACCGGGTTTGGTCATGCGGCTTTGGCATGGGGGCGTCCCCAGCGTTGTTGTCGTTCGCTACGGACCCGGGCGCGTTCGCGGGTTGGGCGGCCAGCACGTCGGGGTGGCGGGCGTTGGCGTTGCGCCAGCGCAGGTAGGCCTGGATCTCCCGGGCGAGCACGGTGTGGTTGGGATGGTTGGAGTTGCCCATGACGAAGGTGCGTAGCGGCCCGAACTGCGCCTCGATCGGGTTGGCCCACGAGGTGTAGGTGGGGGTCAGGCACAGTGCGACCTTGTTGCGAGCCGCCCACGCTCTGATCTGCGGTGTCTTGTTGGCCGACAGGTTGTCGCAGATCACGTAGATGGGGGCTCCGTCGGGGCGGGCGGCTCGGATGGACTTCATTGCCGCCAGGGTGTTCGCTCCGCTCTTGCCGCGGCGGGTGATGCCCCACAGGGTGTCGTCGCCGAGTGAGTAGCAGCCGTGGAAGTAGCGCACGCCGTGGGTGCGGCGGTAGGTGGCCGGTAGCCGATCCGGACGCCCTGCAGGTGCCCAGGCGGTGCCGTGGCAGGGCCGGATCGACAGCGGTCCGAACTGGTCGAAGGCGAAACATCGGTCCGCGAACCGGGTCGTGACCTCTTCGATGCGGTCCAGCTTGGCGTCGAAATCGGGGTCGGTGGAGGTCTTCCAGGTGCGGGTGCGCTGGAAGGTGATCTGGTGGGCGTGCAGGACCTGCCGCAGCCGTTCCCGTCCGATCCGGATCTTCCGCTCGGCGTGGTCGGCCAGGTGGCTGGCGAGTTTGCGGACGCTCCAGCAGGTGAACGGCCGCCCGAGCTTGGTCGGGCGCGTTTGGGCCGTCTCGATGATGAACGCGATGTCCTCATCGCTGATCAGGCGGGGACGGCCGCCCGCCCAGTTAGGGTCCAGGCAGGCCAGTCCCCGTTCGTTGAAGGCATGGATCACCTCCCGGACGGTGTCGGGGTCTGCGGCGACCAGGCGGGCGATCGCTGGGGCCGGTGTTCCTGACGCCGACGCCATGATGATCATCGCCCTGCGGACCCGGATCGATTCGTGCTTGCCCCGCCGCACGATCTGCTGCAGCCGCCGGCCCTCGTCCTCGGTCAACCGTCGTGCTCTGACCGGTTCTGTCACCAGCCCACCCTCCTCGACAACGACCTGTCGCCATCGAGGGTGAAGCCGATCAACTCCCACATCCCGGACCCGATCCGGCGTGTCACCCAACACGGTGAACGTTCGTGGTCACCGCACTAGCCGATCCATCTCCTCCGACTAGTTGACAGCGGCGAACCTTGGGAACGCCACCACGCTGCAACCAAAGCTCTCGACGTCCTCCACGCCTCCACCGCCCAGTCTGGAGACGAAAGCTTTCGGCGACTGCGGACCCGCCTCATTGATCTCGGATACCACAGAGCCACCGACATCGATGAAGGTTATTCACGACCATGATCGATAATGGCATCTGCGCGCATCTACTCAGGTCAGAGCTTGACCATGCCATGTTGATGGATCTTGTGAATAGCCCTCGATCCACCTACTGGAGAGATGTCGGGAGCGTAGAACTGCCCCATATTCGGGATCCGTTTGGGCACAGAGTCTCCCCAGTGGTCAACGCCCTCTCATGCCGCGAAGCGTGCATGTTTGCAATGCCTAGACTGGGAGCGAGGTCGTGCCGATGTCGGAACGCATTGGCCAGGCTGGAGTCTCTGCGCGCGGGCCTTCGGTGGTCAGGAGCCGGGGGATGAAACTAGGCCAGACCAGGGGGCAACCCCGCCGCCGGGAACGGGCGGCCAGCGCCTCCCCCCTTTTCCGCCGGTCGTCGTGCCGGTCTGCGGCGGCTCCCCTCGGCCATAGGTCTGGGCGCAGATAATCGAAGTCTGGAGCCGCACGGCCCCTGGTCGCTGGCGGGCGTCCGGCCCGGCCCGGCCCGCGCCAAGGTGTGAGCTGTTCGGGACCTCTTGGACGGTCAGGACGAGCCCGTGCTGCGCGACCACTCGCACACGGCCAGCGTGATCACCAGGGTCGCCGCCCCGGCCATGCGCCGTGCCTTACGGCATCTGGTCTGCCTGACCGCCGCGGTCCCCGATGTCGCCGACAGCCTTACTGGCGCGCCGAACGGGACTACGGCGACACCGATGACGGCGAGCAGGCCGAGCAGGTCGAGCAAGCCGACGCCTCGCGGACGGCGCATCGTGCTCAGTACGACGTCGCTGGAGTCCCTCCAATGACTGGCCACCTGAGCCATCGAGCGGCCCCGATGGCCTGGGCCGCAATTCTGGGACTGAGGACCAGTGCGGGGACGCTCGGACGTGCTACCAGGGCAAGTGAAGCCAATGGCCGAAGACCGGACCAGTTGGGGCCATCTCAAAGCCCGGATCGAGCCGCCGAGCGGGCATCGAGCAACCGCGGGGACGAAGCGGGGCATGCCGGGCGCTCGGCGAACCGGGCATTTTCTTCGTTTGTGCTGGTCACGGGTGGTGGGTTGCGTGGGACTCGAACCCACAACCTACGGATTAAAAGTCCGAAATTGTCGTATCAGTGTGGCGCTTTCGGGGTTGGCCTGTGCCGCTCTGTCCGCATCCAGCACTATTCCCATGCCATTCTATCCTGCCCCGTGTCGGTCTGTTTCAAAGCCGCCGAGCAGACAACGAGCAAACATGCCCGGCTAGCGATTGCGCGTCAGTGGTCCATGCGAGGTCGTGCCGGCCCGCACGCTCGGACAACACATGGCTCAGCTTCTCTGGACAGCGCTCCCTACTCAATCCGGTGGTTGGCCTGCGCCGACGGCGCGAGGACGGTTACAGGTCGGCCGCCTCCAAGATTTTCCTGGCGGTCGGCCCCGCATGCGCGGGCGAGTCGTGGCGGATTCGCGCAAGCCCTAGCGTTACGAGCTCCGGCCCGGGAACTGTTGGATGAGGTGTATCGCAGGCGTATCGAAAAACACATACGCCACCGCAACAGTCCTCCGTCTTGGGTGAAGGTATGGACCCACAGCGGTCCGTGCCGAGGCATAGCGCCTCGGCTTCGAAGGCGACCGCGAAAAGGGGAAGGCCATGGCCGATGACGGAGAATGGGACCGGCGTTCGCTGCTGCGGGGCGCCGCCGTGGTGGCCGGTGCCGCCGCGGCCGCACCACTGCTGGGTAAGACGGCCACGGCTCACACCGGCAGTGGTGACGCGGACACGTTGTTCCAGGCCGGAAAATTCGAGCGAGCCGGTCGCATGTACGAGGAGATCCTGAAAAAGGACCCCAAGAACGTGCACGCCGCGCGCCAGCGCGGCTATGTGGCACTCCTGGGCAACAAGTTCCCCGACGCCGAAAAATACCTCACGCTGGCCCTGAACCTGGCACCCGACGACAAACAGACCAACCGGTTCCTGGCCGACTGCTACACCCGGCAAGACAAACTCTCCCTCGCCGCATCCCGCTGGCAAGCAGCCGGCGAGGAAGCCTACGCCAAACAGTTCGCGGCGATCCACGGCACGCCCTATCAGATCCACGGCGACATCGCGCGGTTGCCATGGCAGCAGACGGACCCTTTTCCGCTGGTGGAAGCCTCGATCAATGGCGGACCGCCGAAGAGCTTCACGTTCTACACCCATATCGACGCGTTGGGTGTGTCCACGAAACTCGCCAAGGAGACCGGGCTGAGCGCCGTGGCCAAGCAAAAGATCGAGGCCTACGGCGACATCATCTGGCTGTACTACGGAGTGTTGGAATCCTTCAAGCTGGGCGGCATCGAACTGCGCAACATCCCGGTGGGATGGTCGGAGCGGGAGTCGGGCGGAGAGATCGCCCCCGAGGCCCACGACGGCATGATCGGCACGTGGGTCTTCTACCACTTGCTGCCCACCTTCGACTACGCGGGCCAGTCGCTGATCCTGCGCCGCCGCACCCCCGAAACGGCCCAGAAGGCACGTGCTGACGCCGCACGCGCAGGTGCCAAGCCGCTGCCGCTGTGGCTGGCCAATGACCACCTGCTGTACACCGAGGGCAGCGTCGCCGACGCCGCCTCCGACACAGGGGTGGTGTCCCTGAACATCGGCGGAACCGGCGAACAAGCCGCGGGCATCTCCGAGGAAACGGCCAAGCAGTTGGGGGTCCGCATCGACTACGACCGCCCATTCGCTTCCTTTGCCGGAGGCCAGCCCGTCGTCGCCTACCCCTGCTACCCCAAGGAGGTCCGCCTCGGCGACGTCACCGCCAAGGGCGTCTACTGCTACGCGGGCGGAAAGAACACGCTCGGCGGCGAAGGGTTCTACAAGCTGGCCGGCTTCGACCACGCCTTCCACAAGCCCAACAACATCACCCTCGATTTCACCAACATGAACGCCTACATCGCCCGCGGCAAGGCCACCTGATCGCCGCAGTCGCACGGCCCCAGCCCGGAACCACCTCACCGGCTGCGGCCGTCCTGCAAAGCCACAGCTAGGCCCGGCCGGGCCTAACGGGAAACCGCCAATCCCGACACCCCCGCAAAGGCGCCACCCACCCCAAGATCAATTCCTACTTTGGGCCTGGGGACACCTCCGGGAGCGGAGGGCCGCCTCGCCCTGCCAGTTCCTGGCGCAGCCCCTGGGCCAGATCGCGCCCTTGCTATCAGCGAGCATGGGTCGCCGCCTTCCGTCGCGTCCGGCACGCCGCCCGTGCCCCGGCTGGGGGTGGTCGGCCACTAGGGCGTGTCTGACAATTGGTGGTGGAGCCACAGGATGAGGCTGGCCAGCAGCACGCCGGAGCGGTAGCGGCTGGCCAGCTTGTCGAAACGGATGGCGATCGCGCGGAACTGCTTGAGCCTGGCGAAGCAGCGCTCGACCACGTTGCGGTGTTTGTACAACTCGGCGTCGCAGGTGGGCGGCCGGCCGCCTCGGCTGCCCTTTGCGGGCCCGGTTGGCCTGCTGATCGCGGGTTCGGGGATCACCGTGTGGGAACGGCGGCGGCGCAGGTGACTCGTCCCGGTTGTCTGTGACGAGGTTCAAGGCTGTCGTGCAGGAGTGGACGTAGCGGGTTGGCGTTGGTGACGTCTGGCTTGGTTGAGGTGGTTTTGTCTCCTCTGAGGTGTTCCGGTGGAGCGCACGATGGTCGGATGGGACGTGGCCGGGGTGCTGGTGGCGTGTGCCGCCGGTGTGGGTGTGAAGATCCGGTTTCGGGCCGGGCGGTGGGCGGCAGATGCCCCCGGCTGGCGATGGAGCGGAGCCACGGGATCTGGTATCTGCGGCTGGAACTGGGCAGCGCTCTGGGCGGGATCCGTCGGCGAGTCCGGCAGCTCGGGTTTCCCCACCCGGAAGGCGGCTGAGGAGCAGTTGCGGCGGTTGCGTGGGCCGACGGGCGGCCCGTTGAGGGTGGCGGAGTGGCTGGGGCGGTGGTTGGCGAATCATTCGGGTGCGGCGTCAACGGTGGCCGGTTACGCCGATCATGTGGAGCGTTATCTAACCTCGGCATCGGCCGGGCGCTCCCGGATCGAGACCGCATCGCGGATCTGCCCGCGCTGCAGGCCGGCGGCGCTGGCCTTCTTGGAACGCCGCATCGTACGTCGTCGCCGCAGGTGAGCGGTCAACTCCTTGGCCAGCACGCCACGGGCCTGGATGAACAGGCTGCGGTAAATGGTCTCGTGCGACACCCGCATCTCCTTCCGCTCGGGATAGGCGGCCTTCAACCAGCCGGAGATCTGCTCGGGCGACCAGCCCTCGGCCAGCCTGGCGGCAACCACCTCACGCAACTCGCCGTCGCGCTGAAGCAGGCACCGCTTGGGGCGGCGGGTGTTGTCCCAGGCACGAGCACGCGTCGAACTTGCCAACGCGATCTTCGAGTACATCGAAGGCTTCTACAACCACCACCGATGCCACTCCGTCCTGGATTACATGAGCCCGTTACAGTTCGAAACCACTCACCCGTCGAGCCCGATCTCCTCACCCGCGAGTCCGTGAAACCGGGGCAACATCAACGTGGCCGTGGAACAGGGGGAAGCTCAGAGCGCCAGCGGCGCGCCTGCTGCTTCACCTGTGCCACTGGTTCGTGGTGCCCGACCTGGTTGAGGGGAGGCCGCCCGGGTACTGGGTCGACGTTGGCGGCGGTGCCAATCCCGGCGCAGAGTTGATGACCCCCGTTTGCGCAGTGCGTAGAGATGACGCATCGAGGCTTGCCGAGGACGGGCGCACTACGTACTGCGGCAGATGGGAATTGGTCCGACCATGAGCACTCCGGCCCCTGGCGAGTATGGGGGAGGCGGCGGACAGACCGCGCCGGGGACTGGGAGCGGCGCGTATGCACGCGGTGCCTTGCTACCCCGTTGAAGAGCGGCTTGCCGGGGTGACCGTGGCTCTCGACGCTGAGGTCGAGGATGTGGGCCTATTCCGGTTCACCCGTGTCGATCGGAGATCATGCTGCCCTCGTTCACGACGGGTGGGCTGGTCCAGAGCCGTCGGCTCGGGGAGGAGGGTCGGCCCTGGAACCTTCGGCGCAATTTCCCCCGGGCAGTGTGGGCCAGCATCGTCCACCCAAGCGCGGTGACCCGAGGATGGACACAGCCGATCCATGCACAACCCATCACTCGCACTGATAACCCGTCGGCTCGACAGGAAATCGGCTGAAATGGAGCGGGGTTTCTCGCGCTCCGGTGTCGACGGCCCGGATGCGTGAGCGAATCACCCAGAAACAATTTCTGTTTCCCGTATATCGGGCAATTGGTCGGGTAGAATAAAATTATCCGGTAAACGACGACATCCCGTTTTGAGGGGCTGATCTGTCACACCGGCCCGCCCCCCGGAGAGGGGGAGCCATGCAGACCTCGCACAAGCAGCGCGCCAACGGCCAGTCCGGTTCGGTGTCCCAGCTCAGACCACCTGGCCCCAGAGTCCCCGATCGGCACAAGCCGCTGCCGTCACCACGAACGGTGAAGGCGGTCCGCACGAGCGTGGTGTGGTCCGAGCTGTGGGCTGTCGCGGCCATCTTGATCCTCTTCATGGTTCTAGTGGTGAGCAACACCGGCGATGTGCGGATCTCCTTCGCCGGGATGAGCGGCGTCCTGCCGCTGGCGGTCGTGCTCATGGCCGCCATGGCCGCCGGGATAGTGGTCACCTTGCTCCTGGGCATGGCCCGCCTCACGCAACTGCGCCCGCTGACCCGCAAGCGCCTCCGCTGAGAATCCGACCCACCACTCCGATCGGAAGTCCGAGGAAGGCGCCTGCCATGTGGACCACCACCGAACGCCGCACCACGATCAGCCTGTCCCCACCCTCGACTCCTCGGCTGCGGCTGCGTCCCGCGGCCCCTCCCGGCTCGGCGCGGCCCGTGCTGGACGGTGCCTGGTGGCCCCGCTCGACCGACCCGGTCGCGGAACTGCCGGGTTTGATCCTGGCGCTACAGGACCACGGCCCCATCGACGACCAGCGTCCCATCACCCACGTCCTGCTCCGGGTGGACGACTGGGACAGCCGCCCCCGGCGGTTGCGCATCGACGGCCCGGCCGACACCCGGGTAGTGCGGCTGAGCTGGTTCGACTCCCTGCCCTCCGGGCTGCTCACCGCGATCCACGCCGACGGCCGGCGCATGGACCTGTTCACCGTCCCGGTCTCCACCCCCCAGGCCGAGGCCGAGGCGTCGATGGAGCTGGCGTCCCACCCGCACAACCTCCTGCACACGCCCGACCTGCTGGCCGCCCTCACCCCGCCACCCGGCCGGATGGACCGGGCCGGCGCCCCGACGGTCTCCGAGAGCGACCGGGAGTCCGAGAGCGACTGGGAGTCCGAGGGCGGACGACTGCAGGAACGCCTCGCGGCACATTGATCCGCTCCACCGCCCGGCCGGCCCGTCATCCGGCCGTCCGGGACGGCGCGCCCACCCACCCGTGATCGGAGATCACCATGACCACGCTCACCGCCACCGCCACCGCCACCGCGGGCCTTGTGCGGGCCCCCGACGAGGTGAGGATGCCCGCCCACCGGCGTCCCGGCCACACCATCGTCGCGTTGTCGGGCGCCCTGGACGGCGCCGCCGCTCCAGCGCTGCGCGAGCACCTGATCGGCGCGTTGCGCCACAGCGGCCGCCTGCTGATCCTCGACCTGAGGGAGGTGGCGACCGCCGACGCGGCCGGACTGGCCGTACTGGTCGGCATCCAGCGCCGCGCCGCAGGGCTCGGCGTCACCGTACGCCTCGCCGCCCCCGGCCCCCAGGTCGCCGCGCAGCTCCGCCTCACCGCGCTCGGTCGCGCCCTCACCGTCCACTCCACCCCGGACATCCACGCCGAAATCGCTGTATAGCCTCGGCGAATCGCGCTGGCTGCAGCCTGAGGCGATCCAGCCGAACCGCGCCCGGTTCCGCGACGCCCGACCATACGGCCGGGCGCCCGGTTGGGGCTCGATCCTGATCGGGGCCCCGCATCTGCACGGGAGTCGTAGCCGCCGCGCAACCCCGTCTGCGCCCCGGCCGGTGACCGTTGCCGACCAGACGGGCAGCGGCCTGCTACGTACGCCATCGGCGACCGGTGACCCATCACCGGAAACAGGGCCCGCGCGACCAGCCCAGTGTTCAGGCCGTCCTCACGTCGTGGTTCCCTGCCCTCGGCCGCGTCAGGAGACGACGATGGCGACCGCCGCGATGAGCGCGCAGACGAGGGCCACCGCAATGGCCATGCCGCCGATGAGCCCCCTCATCAGCCGCAGGTATTCAGCTTTCATGGTCATCGGGCACCTCTTGTCGGGCCTGGTCACGGTCACCGAACTCGAAGCGACAGCCAGGCGCCGCGAGTGCGGCGGACCGCTGCCCAGGGACGGCGCTTCCACGAATCTTCGCGGCCGGGGCCCAGCCTCAGGACCTCCCTGGCGGTGTTCACCGGCGATGTTCATGCGGGCACCTTGGTCTAGCGTCGGCTACGTCGCGGCCGGGCGCGGTCTTGGCGGGTTGGTCCGTCAGTGTAGGGCGGGCTGTCGTGGTGCGGCGCGGCGGAGTTCCGCCGCCTGTCGTCCGCTTCGTCGATGGCGTCCTGGCGGCTGCGGGCGGACCATCGCTTCGGGGGTGACATGCCGCGCATGACCAGCGGAAGCAGCAGCACGGCCGCACCGGCGGCCATCAAGATGGTGCCCACCGCGTGCAGATCGATACTGCGTATGGACCCTGTGACGGCGAAAGTGAGGATCGCGCCAATCGTCAGGAGGGCGACGCCGCCTGCTATGGGCATCACACACCGCTCTTCGGCGAACTCAGGTGAATGATCCAGGCAATGATGATGTTCATGACCGGACTCCTCGACGAGCCATGAATTCGGTGACTGCCAGGATCGGTCTTCCGAACCGGTCGAAGCAGCGGCCCCAATGCGCCACAGAAGATACGGCCACCGGGCCGGCATGCCCGTTCACTTTCATTCAACCCTTCCCCGGCGGCGGGGGAAACAGCCGTTTTCCGAACGTCCCTTCTCCCCGGGAGATGACAGTTTGGACGCCACTAGCCGGACTAGGACACCGAGCATGAAACCGGGAGCGGCTCGGCTTGGCGGGCCGTCGACCGCCGGATTGGCCGGAGTCAGACCAGACGTTCGTGGACGTAGCACCATCTCCAGGTGGATCCCGGTTCCATCGCGGCGGCGAGCGGATGGTCGGTCTCCTGGTAATGCGCTTGTGCGTGCCGGTTCGGTGAGTCGTCGGAACACGCCACCCAGCCGCAGGTCAAACAGATCCGGAGGGCCGTCCACCCGCCTCCTCGCACCTCGCACACCGTGCAGCCGCGCGATCGTGGAGTGACGGGCGCCAGCCCGTCCACATGCTCACAATGTGGCGCCGACCCGTTCGGGCTGGTCGGCACGCTCAAGGTCATGATTTGGACTCTCATTTCGTGGTTCATCGAGAGCCCCCTTTCCGAGCACCGCGACGCGCTGCCGTTTGATCAGTACTCCAGTTCCGGACGCGATGGACCGCCGACGGGCACGATCGTGATCTTCCGCTCCGGAATCGGACGCGTGATTGGCGCCTACTACCAGTTGAACTCGATCCCCGGCCCGCCGTAACGGGCGATCCGAGCAAGCTCGATCAGTGGGGGCGATAACCGGCGGTGGCGGACGTGACCCCGCGGCCGCCCGTCTGGGCCGCATGTCAGGGGCCGCATGTCGTCGTCGCGATTCTGACGGACGTGATGTCGAACCGCCTATGTTGGGTAGTGGCCCTGCGGATTGTCGGGAGCCGGGGAGGTGAGGTCCATGAGCGGAACAGTGACCGAGGTCTGGGTCGCTGCCAGCGGCGGCCACGACATCGTCCGCGCTGATGCGATCGTGATGGTCCGCCTGGACGAGACCGGACGGCTGACCGCGCAGCTCCGCGACGACGCCAAGGTCAGCGTGTCCCTCCTGGAAGGCTCGTCCGACTCACACCTGCCCATTGACTTCCACCGCCAGCTGATCCGGGCGATCGCCGAGCTCGCCGATTCCAGCGGCGCCCAACTCGTCCGCGCACAGCACCAGGGGGGCGTCTGGCACTGGATCAGCGAACCCCTCTAAAAGCACGCCGCTAAAAGCACGCCGCGAGGTGGGCTCCGCGAGCAGGTCTCGCTGTTCCAGCTCAGAAGGTGGGAGACGTGGAACTGCGCCAGCTCCGCTACTTCGTCGCCGTTTCCGAGGAGCTCAACTTCGGCCGCGCGGCCGCCCGCGAGCACATCGTCCAGTCGGCACTGAGCCAGCAGATCCAGCGGCTGGAGCGGGAACTGGGCGTGCGTCTGCTGGAGCGCACCACCCATTACGTCGCCCTGACCCCGGCGGGGGCGGCATTCCTGGTCGACACGCGGCAGATCCTCGCCCACGTGGAGCGCGCCGCCCAGGTCGCCCGTACCGCGCAGGGCACCTCGCCGGCGTTGCGGGTGGGCATCATCGACGCCAGCTATGACTCGATGCCGCAGATCCTCCATGAGGCGCAGGCCCTCTACCCGGACCTGGTGATCCACCAGGTGGAGGTCGGTGTCCCCGAGCAGTATCAGCAGCTCGTCGACGGGCGTCTGGACGTGGGCATCGGCCGTGCCGCACTGGCGCCGAGCGGGGTCGCCTCGCACCTGTTCCGCCTGGACCGTCTCGGGGTCCTGGTCCCTCGCGGGCACCGGTTCGCCGACCTGGACGCGGTGCCGGTCGAGGCCCTCGCCCGTGAACCGCTGCTGCTGGCCGAGGAGTTGAAGGCGCCGGAGTTCAACCAGTTCACCGTCGAGATGTGCCGGGCCGCCGGCTTCACCCCGACGGTGCACGAGGGCACCGTCGACAGCGTCCACGCCGCGTCCGCCCTGGTCGCCCAGGGCCGCTGCCTGTACTGCGTGCCCTCGTCCTGCATCTCCGCGCTGCCGGGGACGATCTGGCGCCCGCTCACCGACCCGGTCTCGTTTTATCCCTGGTCGATCCTGTGGCGCGCAGCCGACGACTCCGATCACGTACATGCCGTCGTCACCTGCGCCCGGAACATGTCCGAACGGCTCAGCTGGCTGGCCGCCGCCGACCAGACGACCGGCTGAACCTCACCGATCGGCCCCCGCCCGCTCACGGCGATCGGTCGAGGTGATCGGTTCGACGCGTATCAACTCGTGGTCGTGGCGTTGGTGGCGCTGTTGCTGCTCGCGCTAGCGGTGCGGATCGTCAAGCAGTACGAGCGCGGAGTGTTGTTCCGGCTCGGGCGGGTCCGGGGGCGTCCGGGAGCCGGGGCTGCGGTTGATCATTCCGGTGGTGGACGTGATGCGGCGGGTGACGCTGCGGATCGTCACGATGCCAATCCAGTCGCAGGGCATCATCACTCGCGACAACGTTAGCGTGGACGTTTCGGCGGTGGCCTACAACCGGGTGGCCGACGCGGTGAAGTCGGTGGTGGCGATCGAGAACGTCCGCGCCGCGATCGACCAGATCGCCCAGACCACGCTGCGCAAGGTCGTCGGGCAGCACACCCTGGACCAGACGCTGTCGGAGACCGACCGCATCAACGCCGACATCCGCGAGATCCTCGACGTCACCACCGTCGAATGGGGTGTGGAGGTGAGTCTGGTGGAACTGAAGGACATCCAGCTCCCCGAGACCATGAAGCGCGCCATGGCCAAGCAGGCCGAGGCCGAGCGGGAGAAGCGCGCCAAGATCATCAGTGCGGAGGGCGAGTCGATGGCCGCCGCCGCCCTCGGCGACGCCTCGGACACGATGGCCCACCCTGTGGCGCTGCAACTGCGGAACCCGCAGAGCCTGGTCGAACTCGGCGTGGACAAGAACAGCACCGTGGTGTTCCCCGCACCGCTGATGACCACCATCGCCGGACTCGGCGCCTTCCTCGCCCGCGAGAAGGCCGCCAGCCTCCCCGCCGTCACTCCGCCCACGCCCAACGGCGCCCCGCAGCCCGCCGCGACCACGGTCACGGACCCGCCCACCCCCGCGACCTGAGAAGGGACGCCGCGTACCGGTGGCCCTCTCCCAGCGGCAGGCCATTGCCCGGGACGGCATTTGGCTCGGACAGAAGGGCGGGCCGCGAACCGGGACGTGCGACGGCAGGGATCGTCGGCGGCTTTCACCCGGGCGTGAACGCGTGCGGTGCACCGGCAAGCGGGCGCAGCAGGTCGCACATCACCTGGCCGGCATTGGGCCGCCGGGCCGGATCTTTGGCCAAGCACGCCGCCGCCAGGGTGCGCAGCCGTCCCGACAGCCCTCCGAGTTCGGGATCCTCGTTCAGGATCCGCTGCATCACGGCCGGGATCGTGTCATCGCCGAACGCGGGTGATCCGTTGGCCGCGTAGGCCATCGTGGTGGCCCAGGCGAACATGTCGGCCGCCGGGCCGGCGCGCTCGCCGAAGAACTGCTCAGGGGCCATGTAGGAGGGTGTGCCGATCACCTGGCTGGTGGCGCTCGTGCTCGCCTCCAGCGCCCGCGCGATCCCGAAGTCGATCACCCGGGGCCCGTCCAGGCCGATCAGCACGTTGGCCGGCTTGAAGTCGCGGTGCACGATGCCGGCATGATGAATGGCCGCCAAGGCGGTGGCCGCGCCCAGCGCCAGCCGGTCCAGCTCATCACCGCGGCGCGGACCCTGCCGGCGGACCAGGTCCCGCAGCGAGGGCCCGGCGATGTACTCGCACACGATGAAGGGACGCTCACCGTCCACCTCGGCGGCCAGCATGGCGGCGGTGCAAGGGCTCGTCACGCGCCGTGCCGTGGCCGCCTCGCGGACGAACCTTGCGCGCGCCCGCTCGTCATCGCCGCGGTGCATCACCTTGACGGCGACCGGCTCCCCATCGCCGGTCTCGGCGAGATAGACCACGCCCTGGCCGCCCTCGCCCAACCGCCCGAGGATCCGAAAGCCGCCGAGCGATGCCGGGTCGCCGGGTCGCAGCGGCTCCATGATGTCCCACTCCCAGTCAAGCCACGCCGCGTCGCCGTACCGCCGCGGAACACCTCGGACCGGTGCCAAGGACGGCGATTCTGCCGGCGCCGGGCATCAGGAACCGCACTTTGCAGAGCTGCGGTGCCAGCTCGCGGGTGACCCCGATGGGGATCCGCCACCGCTCCTAGGCCATGTCATCTGCGGCTTGCCCAGTGGCCTGAACGTCGACCGGAGCGCCGGCCGTTGCCGCCGCTGCGTGAGGTGATGAGGTGGTAGGCGAGCAGGAGGACCGCCGATCCTGCGATGGCGGTGATCCAGGTGGAGAGGTCGAAGAATCCCTGGACGCCGTCGACGTCGAACAATCGGGTGGCGAGGAAGCCTCCGAGCAGTGCTCCGGCGACGCCGATCAGCGTGGTGACGATCAGACCTTGGGGGTCCCTGCCGGGGATCAGTGCTTTGGCGATGAACCCGGCCACCAGGCCGAGGATGATCCAGGCGATGATGCCCATGACCGAACTCCTGGACGAGCCTTGAATCGATGGCTGCCAGGCAACGGTCTTCCGAACCGGTCGAGGCAGGGGCCCCGTACGCTCCGCAGGAGCACGGGAACGGGACCTGCTCGTTCGCCCCTAAGCCAATCCCACCCGCGTCAGGAAAGAAACAGCCGATCCGCAAAGAGGTCATCACCGCAGCCGATGACCAGGTGGTTTGCCACCGGCCCACCTGGATCGCCGGGACCACACCGCTACGGTGAGCTCACGCCTGATGGCATCGGTTCCTACAAGATCATGCCGTGGAAGCCTCGCGATCGGCCTCAGTGATGACCTTTGCGCGGATTGTCGGCGTCCCGGGCCCCGCCGCTGGTCTTGACTGACAGATGGGCAGCCATCCGCTGGGGCTGCACCGATATACCGGGGCCACCCGATGGTCCACATGCGGGCGGCCCCGGCCCGGCAATCGTCTCGCTGAGTCAGGCGAGGGCATCATGAGCGCCGATCAGATCACCGCTTCGGCCGAGAGAACGTGGGCCTCGCCGAGTCGACCGTTACGACCGTCCGAGGACACGGAAGCCGCTGAGCCGCGCGGGGTCACCCGGATAGGGCGGGCCGAGGACGTGGACGCTCATGCCGGCCGGTGACGGGATCCGGGTCTCATCCGGGGCTCGCGGCGGGTCTTGGCGTCCTGGACCTGGTGCATGAGACCGTCGCGCACCTCGAACAGCGCGGCGGTGACGTCGTGTTCGGCCGATGTCGCCACCAGGCCGGGCCGGTCGGCGATCTCGCAGGTGAGGGTCATCAGGGGGCCGGCGCCCCCGCGGTCCTTGACGCTGAGTTCGAGCTGGATTGCGCCATGCTCGAACGACCGAAGCCGGGTCCAGAGCGGTGTGAAGCACTCGACGATCTGATCGCGTTCGGAATCGGCGAAGCCGGTGCCGAGCCTGAGCCGTCCGGCGATGGCGGCCGACTGCCTGTCAATGGTCACGAGCGTCTCGCTCCCCTTCATTGTGGCGGCCCTGTGCTTCGGGGCGCTTCGCGCCCGGCCCGTCCGGCATCGGGGGCGGGCCCGCGGTGCGGTCAAGGCGCAGGGACGCGGCGGCGGAGCCGTCTCTTACAGCACACCGCACCGGCGTCGCACCGGACACAGGCGGTCTCAGAACAGCTCATCACCAGGTGTGATGCGCCGCACGCGCGCCGGCGTACCGAGCCGGACCGAGGGCGGCCGGACCTGGGGAACTCTCATGCTCATCGATGCCCGGCTCAACGGCCGTGCAATGGGCCGGGCAGGCCGCGCCGTGGGCGGCACCAGACAAGCCGGTGAGCCGGCCAAAGATGCGGCGAGGAAGGTCCGCAGGGCCTTCCGCCGGTGACCGAGGGCTCAACGCCCCCGGCCACCACGTGGTCCGACCGCCCAGCGAGGGAAACAGCCGCTCCTCGAATGGCCTTTCGCCCACGGGCGATGACCGCCTCGGGCGATGACCGCCTCGGGCCGTGGCGGCCGTCCCAGTGAGGCGATCAGCCCTGGTGATGACCTGTGCGCAGATTGCCTGTGTCCGCTGCCGCTCCGCCGGTCTTGCCTAGAAGGTGGCCGGCCACTGCTGGTGACCGTGTCGATATCCCAGGGCCGTCCGCCGCTCACAGGGCCGCAACTCACCGAGCCGGACGGTCCTGGACCACCAGGCCGACCCGTCCCCGGATGAAGGCATCATGACCAGCGCCCAGGCCACCACCACCCGGCCAACACAACACCAACGCCGCGACCACTACGACGGCCTCTCCCCCTTCCCTGCATCCGACACCCCCATACCGCCCCGAAGCGGAGCCCAGCGCGTCCAGGCGGTCCTGACCGGGGCGATCGTGGTGGCGCCGGTGGCCGCGCTGGTGGCGGGGGCGTGGCTGGCCTGGGGGTATGCCGTCACACATCACCGATGTCGCGCTGGCTCTCGCGTTGTACGTGGTGACGGGTCTGGGCGTGACCGTGGGATTCCATCGGTTGATCACCCATCGGAGTTTCACCGCGCGCCGATGGTTGAAGGTGGGGCTGGCCGTCGCGGGGTCGATGAGCTTCCAGGGCAGCGTGCTGGACTGGGTCGCGACTCATCGCCGCCATCACGCTTTCACTGACCGTCCGGGCGATCCGCACTCGCCGTACCGGTACGGGGCGGGGGTTGTCGGGCAATTGCGCGGTGTCGCGCACGCGCATGTGGGGTGGATGTTCCGCAACGACCCCACGGCGGTCGGACACTATGCCCCCGACCTGCGCGCCGACCCGGCGATGGTGCGGATCGGGCGGGCCTTTCCGGCGCTGTGCGCGGTGTCGCTGACGCTGCCGTTCGTGGTCGGGTGGGCGGTCGCCGGCAGCTGGTACGGCGGCGTCACCGCGTTCGTGTGGGCCGGACTGATCCGCGTCGCGCTGCTCCAGCACGTCACCTGGAGCATCAACTCGTTGTGCCACCTGATCGGCCCGCACCCGCATCCGACGCGACGGCACGACCGTTCAACCGATCTTTGGCCGCTGGCCTTGCCCTCGTTCGGGGAGAGCTGGCACAACGGCAGGGCTTCCCCTTGATCGTGGACACCTCGAGACCTGGATCATGACTGGATCATGAGTGGTCCGGGGAGAGGAGTCCTGGTTGGGGACGTATAGGTATCCGGCGGAGTTTCGGGCTGATGCGGTGGCGTTGGTGCGCTCGTCGGGCAGACCGATCGCCCAGGTCGCTAAGGAGCTCGGGGTGAATCACGAGACGCTGCGGTCCTGGGTGCGCACGACGGAGCGGGCCGAGCGGCCCGAGGCGGTGGCCGAGTCGGCCAAGGACGCCGAGCTGGCGCGGCTGCGTAAGGAGGTCGCCGAACTGAAGCTCGAGCGGGAGATCTTGCGGAAGGCAGCCGCGTATTTCGCTCGGGAGACGCTGGATTGAGCCGCTTTTCCTTCGTCGAAGCCCATCACCGCGCGTTTGGCGTGAAGCGGCTGTGTCGGATCTTGAAGATCTCCAGGTCAGGGTTCTACCGGTGGCGCCAGGCCGCCCCGGCCCGGGCCCGCCCGACGAGCGGCGGATCAGTGTCTGGCCGAACGGATCGCCGCGATCCACGCTGCCTCCGGTGCGACGTACGGATCGCCACGGGTGCACGCCGAACTACGCGACCGTGGTCATCGGGTGAACCGCAAACGCATCGAGCGGGTGATGCGCGAGCACGCCATCGTCGGCCGGCACCTGCGCCGCCGATGCCGCACCACCATCCCCGATCCCGCGGCGTCCGCGGTGCCGGATCTGCTGAAGCGAGACTTCAGCCCCGGTGCCGCCAACGCCCGCTGGTGCGGTGATGTGACCTACCTGTCCCGCGGCGGGAGGTGGATCTATCTGGCAACTGTGATCGATATCGGGACCAGGCGGCTGCTCGGTTACTCCATGGCCGAGCACATGCGCGCCGAGCTGGTCATCGACGCGCTGAACGCCGCTGTGGCCACGCGTGGCGGGAATGTCGCCGGGGTGATCTTCAACTCCGATCACGGGGCCCAATACACCTCCAGGGCCTTCGCCGAGGCATGCGCGAAGGCCGGAGTCCGCCAGTCCATGGGCGCGGTCGGGACCAGTGCCGACAACAGCCTGGCCGAGTCGTTCTTCGCCAGCTTGAAACGCGAGATCCTGCCCGCCGGCGGCTGGCCGAACACCCACCAGGCCCGGCTCGACATCTTCACATGGCTGAACTTCTACAACACCCGAAGAAGGCACTCGGCCCTCGACCACCTCAGCCCGATCGAGTACGAACAGAGATCTATGCTGGCAGCCGCCGCATAGCAACCGGTGTCCACGATCAGGGTGGAAGCCCCGCCTTACTGGCGCGCCGAACGGGGCTACGGCGCCACCGATGGCGGCGAGCAGGCCGGCGCCTCGTGGACCGGCGCATCGTGTTCAGGTACGACGTCGCTGAGTCCCTCCAATGACTCGCCACCTGAGCCGTCGAGCGGCCCCGATGGCCTGGGCCGCAATTCTGGGACTGGGGACCAGTGCGGGGACGCTCGGACGTGCTACCAGGGCAAGTGAAGCCAATGGCCGAAGCCCGGACCAGTTGGGGCCATCTCGAGCCCGGAGCGAGCCGCCGAGCAGGCATCGAGCAACCGTGGGGACGAAGCGGGGCATGCCGGGCGCCCGGCGAACCGGGCATTTTCGGTGTTTGCCCTGGTCACAGGTGGTGGGTTGCGTGGGACTCGAACCCACAACCTACGGATTAAAAGTCCGGAGCTCTGCCAATTGAGCTAGCAACCCGTCCTGCAAGGGTACCGAGATCGATGGGGGGTTTGCGACGGGGTTACGGG
>NZ_VCKW01000171.1 GCF_005889715.1 Actinomadura soli | reverse complement strand
GGCCTAGCCGGGGGCGGGTTGGCAGTGGGGGCACCAGTACGTGACGCGCTTGCCGGCCTGGGACGTCTGGTCGCCGCGTTCGACGCGCGTCCCGCAGCGGCGGCAGGGGCGTCCCGCCCGGCCGTACACCCAGTGCTCGCGTCCGCGGGCCAGGTCGCCGGTGGTGATGTGGCCGTGCCGCTCCTTATTGAGGTCCAGCAGCCGGTGAGAGAGTTCCACAAGCCCGAGCAGCCCGGGAACGTTCCCGACCAGGGTCCACGGGTGGACGCCCCGCAGGAACAGGATCTCGGCCTTGTAGACGTTGCCGATCCCGGCGAGCCGGGTCTGGTCGAGCACCGCCTCCCCGATCGTCCGGCCGGGATCCTCCTCCAGCCGCGCGACGGCCGCCGCGGCCGCCTCCGGCCCCCAGCCGGGATCGAGCAGGTCGGGCCCGAGGTGGCCGACGGCCTCGTGCTCCTCCGCGGTGCGCAGCAGCTCGACCAGGCCGAGGGAGTGGCCGACCGCCTGCCACTCCGCGTTCGCCAGCACGAGCCGGACGCGGTGGTCGCGCGGCACGGGCCCGGCCCGGCGGATCTGCCAGCGTCCCTCCATCAGCAGATGGGTGTGGACGGTCAGCCCGCCCTCGACCCGGACGAGGAGGTGCTTGCCGCGCGACACGGCGTCCAGGACGGCGCGTCCGCTCAGGTCGGCGGTCGCGAACCGGGGGACGCGGAAGTCGGAGCGCACCAGCGGCCGCCCGGCGAGCGCCTCGCGCAGGCGCCGGGCGGTCAGCCAGACGACATCACCCTCCGGCATAGAAGGCCCCTCAGATGAACGAAGGGCTCTCCCAGGCGGACGGGTCCTCGGTCAGTTTCCGAACGGACTCGGGCAGTTTCCCCTCGGCGATGTGCGCGAGCATGACCTGCTCCAGGATGGAGCGCTCGCTGGCGCGCAGCGCGATCCACACGTCTTGAAGGGAACGGGCGGGCCCCTCGTACCCGACGTGCTCGGGGCGCTCGCCCCGCACGCCGAGCAGCGGCCCGTCGATGGCGCGGATGATGTCGGCGAGGGAGATCTTGTCGGCCGGCCGTGCCAGCCAGTAGCCGCCCTCGGGTCCCCGCTGGCTCCGGACGAGACCGGACCGGCGCAGCTGGCCGAGGATGTTCTCCAGGAATTTGGGCGGGATCTGCTGCGCCTCCGCGAGCTGCACCGCGGTCACCGGGTGGTTCCCGGCGACCGCCAGCTCCGCGGCGGCGCGCAACGCATAATCGACCCGGGCGGACAATCGCATACCCCCATTATCGCTTGTCCACCGCACAGCTCCGGCACCGCGACCCCTTGAAGCGCCTAACTCGGCTATTGCCGCGACCACGCAACGACCTCAACGCCTGCGATCGCGACCGAAGGCAGGTTTCGAGCTTGCGAGAAACCTGATCGCGCAGCGAGCCGCCAGGCGAACCGGAGCGATGCAGCGATCGCGCGCGTTTTTCGACGATGGAGGGCCGCCAGGCCCGAAAGAGGAGAAAAATGCAATAAACACAGCACGACGCGCCCAACCGGAACCGGGCTGTTGTCCGGCAGGGCGCGTCGCGGGTCTTGCCGTTCGGCGGGTGGGTCAGGCGGCGGGGGTCAGCCCCAGGAGCTCGGCGACGGCTTGGGCGTTGGCGGCGGCGGCGCCGTAGGACGCGAGGTACACGGCGGAGCCGGGGCGCCACACGGGCAGTCCCATCTCCACCACGACGGTGTCCGGACGGGCCGTCAGCAGAGCCGTGGTGAGGGCGCGCTGGGCGGCGTGCCGGTGCGCGTCGCGCAGCACGACGATGAGGCCGCGTCCCTTGGCACGGTCCAGGACCTGGTCCGCCGCCCCGTCCGCCCCGTCGGCTTGGAAGGCGTCGGGCGCCCACGGGCTCAGGCCCCAGGGCGTCGGGCCCATGGCGATGTTGCCGGTGGACTCCGTCTCGACGACGAGCGGCGCGCTGCCCCAGCCGGGCAGCGAGCCCGACACGCGGATGGCGCGGCGGGCCGCCTCCAGCCCGGCGGCGCGGTCGACGACGGCGGACGAGTGCCCGACGAGCCATTCCTTGAGCCGGCGCGTGCGGTCGGCGGCGTCCTGCAGCCGGTCCGGCGACAGCCGCCCGGTCCGGACGGCCTCGCCGATGGCGGCGAGGGTCGCCTCGACGGTCTCGGCGTGCTCCTTCGGGCCGAGGCACAGCAGGTCGGCGCCCGCGATCAGCGCCCGCACGGACGCCTCGGGGATGCCGATCGCGCCGCTCGCGCCCTCCATGTCGAGCGCGTCGGTGACGATCACCCCCTGGTATCCGAGGTGCTCGCGGAGCAGCCCGGTGATCGCCTCGGGGGAGAGGGTCGCCGGCACCCCGCGGGTGATGGTGGGCAGGTTGAGGTGCCCGGTCATCACCGCGCGGGTGCCGGCCTCGATCGCCGCCCGGAACGGGACCAGCTCGCGCCGGTCCAGCAGTTCCAGGTCGGCGTCGACGAGCGGGATGGACAGGTGCGAGTCGTCCACGGTGGCGCCGTGGCCGGGGAAGTGCTTCGCGCAGGCCGCGACGCCCGCCTCCTGCGTGCCGATGACCGACGCGGCGGCGTGCCGCGCGACGAGCTCGGGGTCGGAGCCGAACGAGCGGGTGCCGATCACCGGGTTGTCGTCGGCGGTGTTGACGTCCACCGACGGCGCGAAGTTGAAGTTGACGCCGACGTCGGCGAGCTCGGCGCCGAGGGACCGGTAGATCCGCCGGGTCAGCTCCGGGTCGTCGACGGCGCCGAGCGCCGCGTTGCCCGGGTAGGGGCTGCCCGTCTGGTGGCCGCCGAGGCGGGTGACGTCGCCGCCCTCCTCGTCGATCGTGACGAACGGGTCGCCGGCCTTGCGCATCTGCGCGGTGAGCGCGGCGAGGGACTCCGGGCTCTGCACGTTGCCGGTGAGGGCGAACAGGGTGACGCCGGCGAGGCCGGCCTCCAGTTCGTCCAGCACCCAGCGCGGCGCGGTCGGGCCGGGGAAGGAGGGGAGCAGGGTGCCGCGCGCCAGCCGGGCGATGTCCGCGGTGGTCGCGATGTCGTCGGTCGTCACCCCTTCACCGCCCCGGCGGTGAGGCCCGACACCATGCGGCGCTGGACGAGCAGGAAGAACACGATGACGGGAATGGTCAGCAGCGTCGATGCCGCCATGATGGGCCCCCATGCGTTACCGCTGCGGCCGAAGAAGAACTGCAGCATGATCGGGAGGGTGTACTTGTTCTGGTCGTCGAGGAACGTGAAGGCGAAGATGAACTCGTTCCAGGCCGTGATGAACGAGAAGATGCTGGTGGCGACCAGGCCGGGTGCGACGAGCGGGAGCATGACCCGGAAGAACGTCCGGATCGGCCCGGCGCCGTCGATGGCGGCGGCCTCCTCCAGCTCGCGCGGCACCGCGGCGACGAAACTTCGCAGCATCCAGATCGCGAACGGCACCGCGAAGCCGATGTAGACGATGACGAGACCGGACAGGCTGTTCAGCAGGTCGAGCTGCTTCAGGTCCAGGAACAGCGGGATGACCAGCGCCTCCAGCGGCACCATCTGCACGATCAGCAGCATGATCAGGAAGGTGGTGCGGAACCGGAAGCGGAACCGCGCCACGGCCACCGCCGCCAGCAGCGCGAGCAGGCTCGACGCCACGACGGTGACCAGCGCGAGGACCGCGCTGTTGCGGAAGTACTCCCAGAAGCTGACCTCGGCGATGCCGCCGTTCAGCACCACGTCGAAGTGGTCCAGCGTCGGGTGCGCGGGCAGCGGCTTCGGCGTCGTGCTGAAGATCTCGTCGTTGGGCTTGAACGCGGTGGACGCCATCCAGAAGACGGGGAAGATGGCCAGGAAGAAGACCAGCACCCCCGTCGCGTTCAGCATGATCTTCCGGCGCAGGCGCCTGGAAGGGGGACGGCGCCGCGTGCCGGCCGGGCGCCTCGTTGTCATGGTCGTCATTTCGTCTCCCCCTGGCGCACCATGACCCGCACGTAGAAGGCGGTGACGATGAGCAGGATGACCGTGAGCACCAGCGCGATCGCCGAGCCCATGCCGAGCTTCGGATTCAGCGAGCCGAACGCCTCGGAGTAGCCGTAGAGCGACAGGTTGAACGCGTCGCGGTTCGCCATCCCGGACATGATGAACAGCTGCGTGAAGACCTTGAAGTCCCAGATGATCGACATCACGACCAGCACGAGGAAGATCGGTTTGAGCATCGGGTAGGTGAGGCTCCAGAACGTCCGCCACGGGCCCGATCCGTCCACCCGGGCGGCCTCGTACAGCTCGCCGGGGATGCTCTTCAGGCCGGCCAGGACGGACACGGCGACGAACGGGCACGCCTGCCAGACGACGCACACGGTGAGGACGGTGTACGTGGACAGCGGCGTGGCGAACCAGTTGTAGTCGGCCCAGCCGCCGCCGACGAGGAAGTTCGGCAGCAGGTCGAGGGTCCAGTTGACGACGCCGCCGGTCGTGCCGAACAGCCAGGTGAAGATGATCGCCGCGGTGACCGGAGGGGTGGCCCAGGCGACCATGACGCCGCCCGCGACGACGGACGACATCCTCCTGCCGAGCTTGTTGAGCAGCAGCCCGACCAGCGTCCCGACGAGCAGGGTCAGCGTCACCGCGACGACGGCGAACAGCACGGTCTGCTTGAGGGTCTGCCAGAAGAACGGGTCGTTGAGGATCGTGTCGAAGTTCTCGGTGCCGACCGACTCGGCCGGCTCGCCGCGCAGCTGGCGGTTGCCGACCTTCTGGAACGACATGATGCCGATCTGGATCATCGGCCAGAACATCAGGATGGCGATCACGGCCACGGTCGGCGCGATCAGCAGGTAGGGCCCGAGGCGGGGCCCGCGGCGGCGGCGCGCCCGGCCGGAGGATCTCCGGCCGGACGCTTTCCGCACCGCCGGTGCGGTGTCGAGCATGGACGTTCCGATCAGCCGGGTACTACGACGCGTTCAGCAGGGTGTTGGCTTGCTCGTTCGCCTTCTTCATCTCCTCTTCGGCGGACTTGCCCTGCATGATCGCCTTGATCGCGTTCGGCAGGACCTTCTTGGCCTGCTCGAACTCGCCCCAGCCGGCGCTGATCGGCGGGAACTTGGTGTTGCTCGCGATGGAGGTGAAGGCCTCGAGCTTGGGGTCGGAGAACTTGACGTCCGAGCGCATGGACGAGAAGCCGCTGTAGTCGGCCCACGCCTTGGCGTTCTTGGCGTTGTTCAGCACCGTGATGTAGTCGAAGGCCGCCGCCTTGGCCTTGCTGTCGTTCCAGACGGCCAGGTCGGAGCCGCCCGCCATGACCGGAGCGTTCCCACCGGTCTTGGACGGGATCGGGAAGACGCCCCACTTGTCCACGTTCTTCGGGGCGAGCTTCTTCATCTCCTTCAGCGCCCAGCTGCCGTCGAAGTACATGCCGACCTTGCCGAGCGCGAAGTCGCGCTGCGGGCCCTGCAGCTCGTGCTTGCCGATGTAGCTCTCCGGCGCGACCTTCTCAGTGGTGACGAGGCCGGACCAGTACTTGGCGGCCTCGACCGCCTGCGGCTGGTCGAGCTTGCCGACCCACTTGTCGCCCTCCTTGGTGGCGACCTCGCCGCCGTTGCCCCAGATGAAGCTGAGCAGCGCGTTGGTCTGGTCGCTCGGCACGGCGATGCCGTCCGCCTTGTTCGAGTCCTGGATCTTCTTCGCCGCCGCGGTCAGCTCGGCCCAGGTCTTCGGCTGCTGGATGCTCAGCTCCTGGAACAGGTCCGTGCGGTACCAGACGGCGCGGACGCCGCCGTACCACGGCACGGCGTAGGTCTTGCCGTCCGCCTGGTCGTTGGTGAGCGCGGTCTTGTTCAGCGTCTTGCCGTCCGCCCAGTCCCCGAACTCGCCGCTGATGTCGGCGAGGTTGCCCTGCTCGATGTGGGACTGGACGTCGGTGTTGCCCAGCTCGGTGACGTCTGGGCCCTCGCCGCCGGCCGCCGCCTTCTGGAACGTTGTAGCCACCTGAGGCCAGGGAACGTACTTGATCTGCACGTCCGTGTTCGGGTGCTTGGTCTTGAACTCGGCCTCGACGGCGTCAAGGAACTTCGTCTGCTCCGTGGTTCCTTCGCCCATCATCCACACTTTGAGCTGGGCGGGGTCCTTGCTCGCGCCCTTCTCTTCGCCGCCGCCGTCGTCGCCGCAGGCCGTGGCGGCCAGGGCGATCGCGGCTGCGACGGCCGCAACCTTGATGTACTTCACTGGGGATCCTTTCCGGCATCGCCTCGCGCGGCCTTGTGGCCTGCGGTGCGAGGGGAGATGGGGACCCTTTAGGGTCCCAGCCATGCCCCTCTCGCGTTCGCAACGCTCGCGGGCGCCCTGCTCGCCAGTCCGCGCTCTGCGCGCGCCCCCGATCCGGGGTACCGGACCGGTCGACGCTTGGGCGTAAACTAACAAGAAACTTTCCTAAACAAAACTGCCGTTAGCGGATTGAGACACTTGAGACATCGAGGGGTATCAGCATGGTCGCCAACCGCCCGGGGACGCCGAGGCTCCTGCGTGAGCTCAACGATCGCGCGGCGCTTGACCTGCTCGTCCAGCAGGGCCCGCTGACCCGTGCACAGATCGGTGAGCACACCGGGCTGTCCAAGGTAACCGCGTCCCAGCTGTTGTCGAGACTGGAGGACCGCGGGCTGGTCGCGGTCGTCGGGTCGCAGGCCGGGGGGAGGGGGCCCAACGCCGCGCTGTACGCGGTCGTCCCGTCCAGTGCCTACGTGGCGGGCCTGGAGGTCGGGCCGGACGGCGTCACGGCCGGGGTCGCCGACATCACCGGGCACATCGTCGCCCAGGTCACGGTGGACCCGAACGGCGCGGACGAGCCCGTCCGCATGGTGCACGCCGCCGTCGTGAAGGCGTGCCGCTCGGCCAAGGTCGCGCTGTCGAGGCTGAGCGCGTTCGTGATCGGCACGCCCGGCGTCGTCGACCCGCAGTCCGGCGACGTGCAGTTCTCCTTCGACCTGCCCTCCTGGCACGAGGGCGTCCTCGCCGCGCTGCGGACCGATCTGCGCCGTCCCGTGACGATCGAGAACGACGTCAACCTCGCCGCCATCGCCGAGCGGGCCTACGGCGCCGCGCGCGGCGCCGACGACTTCGCGCTCATGTGGCTCGACCGCGGCATGGGCCTGTCGGTGATGCTGGGGGGCCGGCTGCACCGCGGCCGGTCGGGCGGCGCCGGGGAGATCGGCTACCTGCCCGTCCCCGGCGCGCCGCTGCCGCTCGGCACCGCCCGCCGGGTCCCGGCGGACGAGGGCGTCACCGAGTCGACGACCTGGGGCATCCCGACTCTCGCCGGCGGCTACGGCGCGCTCGTCGGCGCGGACGCGGTCCGCGCCCTCGCGCACGAGTACGGCGTCAAGGAGGCCACGGCGGTGGACTGCGTCCGCGCGGCCGCCGCCGACGAGGCCCGCGGCGGCCCGTTCCTCGACGATCTCGCCCGCCGCATCTCCTACGGCGTGACCTCGGTGAACATCGTCCTGGACCCGGGGCTCGTGGTGCTGTCGGGCAACCTCGGCCGCGCCGGCGGCCGGCCGCTGGCCACCCGCATCGAGGAGATCGTCGGGCGCATCAGCCCGACCCGTCCCACCGTGGCCATGACGGGGGTGGACGGCAACGCCGTCCTGCGCGGCGCCCTGCACGCGGCCCTGGTGAAGGCCCGCGACGACGTCTTCTCCGCGGCCGGAGTGTCCTAGGGCGGGGTCTCCTAGGGGCGACTCTGCGGCGGGGAAACAATGAGCGCCCCCGATGGGCGGCGGAGGCGCTCGTGAGCGTTCTTACTTGGCGGTGCTCGCGGCGGCCTGCTCCCGATGGCGCCGCGGGTCGTTCAGTGCCCGGTCGATGACGGTCTGACTGATGATCTGGCGCTTGCGCCGGAGCGCCGCCGCCTTGCGTGCCGTAGGTGTCATGGCGAACCCTGTTCCGCGGCGGCGTTCCCCCCGCCCCCGCTACCCCGTGATGCCCTCATCCTCCCAGAGCGGAGCGGTCCACGGGATCCGTCCAAGGAATGAATTCGAGGTCAGACCAAGTGGGGAGAAGACCCCTGGGACGGGTGGGGGTTCCCCTGGGATCATGGTCGGGAACGCACTCCCGTACCGGCCCGTTGGGGGAACCGTGATCGTTGAACCGAGGGGACATCATGGCGCTGCGTGAGCGGTTGCGGCGGCTCGTCCAGAAGCCCGGCAGCGTCGACCTCGCGCCGTTCCGCGCCCTGGTGGACGAGGCGGGCGAGCGGGAGGCGCGCGTCCGGGACCTGTCCGACGACGAGCTGACCGCCGCCGCCTCCGCCCTCCGCCGGAAGGAGGACCTCGCGGAGCTGTGCGCCCTCGGCCGGGAGGCGGCGCGCCGGACGCTGGGCGAGCGGCCGTTCGACGTGCAGCTCGTCGGGACGCTCGCGCTGCTGTCCGGGCATGTCGCGGAGATGGCCACCGGCGAGGGCAAGACCCTCTCGGGCGCCATGGCCGCCGCCGGGTACGCGCTCCGCGGCCGCCAGGTCCACGTCATGTCGGTCAACGACTACCTCGCGCGCCGCGACGCCGAATGGATGGGGCCCCTGTACGCGATGCTCGGCGTGTCGGTCGGCTGGGTCGGGCAGTCGTCCACGCCGGACGAGCGGCGGGCGGCCTACCGGGCCGACGTGACGTACGCGCCGGTCAGCGAGATCGGCTTCGACCTGCTGCGGGACCGGCTCGCCACGGGCGCCGGCGACGTCGTCCAGCCGGAGCCGTCCGTCGCGCTGATCGACGAGGCCGACTCGGTGCTGGTCGACGAGGCGATGGTGCCGCTCGTCCTCGCGGGCGCCGCCGACCTCGACTCCGCCGACCCCCGCTACGCCGACCTGGTCCGCCGGCTGCGGCCCGGCCTGCACTACGCCACCGACGACGAGGCCCGCAACGTCCAGCTCACCCCGGCGGGGGCGCACGAGGTGGAACGCGTCCTCGGCCTGGACCTCTACGCGTCCGAGCACCTCGACACCCTGACCGCCGTGAACGTCGCCCTGCACGCCGAGGTGCTGCTGCACCGCGACGTGGACTACCTCGTCCGCGACGGCGAGGTGAAGCTGATCAGCGAGTCGCGCGGCCGGGTGGCGCTGCTGCAGCGCTGGCCGGACGGCCTCCAGGCCGCGGTGGAGGCGAAGGAGGCGCTGGAGGCGTCCCCGAGCGGCGAGATCCTCGACTCGATCACCGTCCAGGAGCTGGTCGGACGCTACCCGGTGCGGTGCGGCATGACCGGCACGGCGATGGCGGTGGCGGGGCAGCTCACGGAGTTCTACGCGCTGCAGATCGCCGTCGTCCCGCCGAACCGGGCCTGCGTCCGCGACGACGAGCCCGACCGCCTCTACGCGACCGCCGCCGACAAGGAGGTCGCGATCGTCGAGGAGATCGCCAGGGCGCACGCGGCCGGGCGCCCGGTCCTGGTCGGGACCGGCGACGTCGCCGAATCCGAACGGCTCGCGCGCCGCCTCACCCGGGCCGGGCTCGACCGGGTCGTCCTCAACGCCAAGAACGACGCCGAGGAGGCCGCGATCATCGCGGAGGCCGGGGCGCACGGGGCGATCACCGTCTCCACGCAGATGGCGGGGCGCGGCACCGACATCCGGCTCGGCGGCAGCCCGTCCGTGCCGCCTGGCACGGCCCCCGCCGACGTGGCGGGCTCCGACCACGACCGGGTCGCCGAGGCGGGCGGCCTCCTCGTCATCGGGACGGGCCGCTACCACAGCAGCCGCCTGGACGACCAGCTCCGCGGCCGCGCCGGGCGGCAGGGCGACCCCGGCGGATCGGTGTTCTTCACCAGCCTCCAGGACGACCTCGTCACCCGGTTCGCGCCCGACGAGAAGACGAAGGCGTCCTCGGACGACGACGGGCTCATCACCGACAAGGGCGCGCACTGGATCGTCGGCCACGCGCAGCGCGTCGCGGAGGGCGTCGACCTCGAACTGCACCGCAACACCTGGCGCTACAACCAGCTGATCGGGCTGCAGCGGCGGGAGGTCCTCGCCGAACGCGACGCCGTGCTGCGCGGCGACGCCGCCGACCGGACCATGGCCGCGGACGCCCCCGCCCGGCACGCCGCGCTCACCAAGCTCGCCGGCGCGGACGCGGTGGCGGCGGCCGCGCGGCAGATCGTCCTGTACCAGCTGGACCGCTGCTGGTCCGAGCACCTCGCCTACCTCGCCGACCTGCGCGAAGGGATCCATCTGCGCTCGCTCGGCCGCGGGCTCGACCCGCTCGTCGAGTTCAACCGCGAGGCCGTCCCGGCGGGCAAGCGCCTCCTCGCGGACGCGCGGGCACGGTCGATCGCGGCCTTCGAGGCGCTCACCGCGTCCGAGGACGGCATCGACCTGGACGCCGCCGAGCTGAAGCGCCCGTCGGCGACGTGGACGTACCTCGTCCACGACAACCCGTTCGGCTCCCTGGACGAGCGCGCCCTCCGCGGCATGATCAACATGTTCAAACGCCGCCGCTGACAGAACGGCCGACCGTCTCCCGGACGATCAGGCGTGGCCGGGCTCCCCGGACGTGATCCAAGACGGTCGTCCGCGAACGGCAGGGTCGGTCGCGAACGGGATTCGTCAGGCGCGGAGGCGGAGGCCGCGGGGCGTCGGATGGAAGCCGGCGGACTCCAGCGCGGCGGCCAGCGGCGAATCGGTGATCGCGGCGCCGTCGGCGCGTTCGACGGTGAGCTTGCCGAGCGCCCCCTCCCGGACGGCGAGCGCGAGTGCGTCGACCGCCGGTTGCAGCACGCCGGGGTCGTCGTCCCAGGTGAGGAGCGTCCGGCCGCCGCGCTCGACGTAGAGGACGAGCCGCCCCTCGACCAGCGCGACCAGCGCGCCGGCCTTGCGGCCCGGCTTGTGGCCGCTGGCGACCTCGTCATCCCGTTCCGGCCAGGGCAGCGCCGCGCCGTACGGGTTGGCGGGGTCGGCGGCCGCCAGGACCAGGGCCCGGTTGCCGGGGTTGCGGGGCGTCTCCCAGAGCGCCGAGATGTCGTCCGGGGGAGCGGCCGCCGCCGGACGCAGCGCGCGGAGCCGGTCGACGGCGCCCGGGAGCGCGAACTGGGCCGCGCCCAGGCCCTCCACGAAATAGCCGCGGCGGCAGCGTCCGGTCTCCTCGAACGCGCGCAGCACCGGGTAGACGGCGGAGAACCCGCCAAGGATGCGTTCCGCGGCGACCGCGCCGCGGATGACGATGCCGTACCGCTCCAGCAGCGCCTCGGCGAGAGCGTGCGAACGCAGTGTCGCGCCGGACTCGCGTTCGGGGAGCGGCCACCAGCGTCCGGCGACCGTGGGCGGACCCGTCCTGGACGGCAGGACGGGACGCCCACGACGGGTCGTCCTAGAACGATGCGTGGGACGGCCACTGCCGAGCGCCGCGCGCAGCGGCGCCATGGTGTCGTTGGTGAGATGCCCCGCCCAGACCAGGTCCCACACGGCGGTGACGAGGTCGGCGTCGTTGGCGGCGAGGTGCTGGTTCACCCGGTCGGACAGCGTCCGGAAGAACAGCGCGCCGCCGTCGCCGAGCGCGTCCAGGACGGCCTGATGCGCGGGCGTCAGCGTGATCTCGGCGGGTTCCGGCATGAGGAGCGGCGCTGTGTCGGCCAGGTACAGCGCCACCCAGCCGTCGCCGCCCGGCAGCCCGCCCTGCCCCGCCCACACGACCTCGCCCGCGGACGTCAGCTCGTCCAGCATCGCCGGGCTGTAGCCGGGCACCCGGGACGGCAGGATCAGCGACTCCAGCGCGGACGCGGGCACCGCCGCGCCCTGGAGCTGCTCGACCGACTGGACGAGCGCGTCGACGCCGCGCAGCCGGGACCCGCCGGAGATCCCGTGCCAGACCGGCAGGAAGCGGCCGAGCGACTCCGGCGGCGACGGCTCGACCTCGGCGCGCAGCCGGGCCAGCGAGCGGCGCCGCAGCGTCCGCAGCACGCCGGTGTCGCACCATTCGCTGGTGAGCGGGCCCGTCACGGCCTCGACGGGCAGGAACTCGCCCTCGACGACCCGTCCCGCGCCCGCCAGCCGCCGCAGCGTCTCCACGACCACGGCCGTGCCGAGGCCGAAGCGCGCGGCGGGAGCGCCCGGCCGGAACGGGCCGTGCGTGCGCGCGTACCGGGAGATCAGATCGCCGAGCGGATCGTCGACCGGTTCGAGGAACGCCTCCGGGATGCCCACGGGCAGCGGCGCGCCGAGCGCGTCGCGGAGCCGTCCGGCATCCTCGATGGCGGCCCAGCGCTCCTCGCCGGCGATCCGCACGCGGATCGCGCGCCGTGCGGCCTCCAGTTCCGCCAGCCACCGCGACACCTGCACGAGCACGTCGTCGGCGGCGGACGCCTCCGGCCCGCCCGCTGGGAGCGTTCGTTCGGCGGCCTCGGCCGTGGTGAGCGGGCCTAGGGCGCGGAGGAGGTCGGCCACGCCCTCCAGGTCGCGGGCGCGGCGATCGGTGGCGAGGCGCTGGAGCTCGCTTTCGATTTCGGCGACCGCTTCGGGATCGAGCAGCTCGCGGAGATCGGCCTGCCCGAGCAGTTCGGCGAGAAGTGCGGAATCGAGCGCGAGCGCTTGGGCGCGGCGTTCGGCAAGGGGCGAATCGCCCTCGTACATGAACGCGCCGATGTAGTGGAACAGCAGGGACCGCGCGTAGGGGGACGGCTCGGGCGTCTCCACCTCGACCATGCGGACCTTGCGTCCCGACATGTCGCGCATCAGCTGCACCAGGCCGGGGACGTCGAACACGTCCTGCAGGCACTCCCGCATCGTCTCCAGCACGATCGGGAACGACGGGTACTTGCTGGCGACGGCGAGGAGCTGCGCGGCGCGCTGGCGCTGCTGCCAGAGCGGCATCCGCTTGTCGGGACGGCGGCGGGGGAGGAGCAGTGAACGCGCCGCGCATTCACGGAACCTGGCCGCGAACAGCGCCGAACCGCCCAGCTCGTCCACGACGACGCGTTCGATGTCGTCGGCGTCGAAGACGGCCAGGTCGAGACCGGGGGACTCATCCATGTCGGGGATGCGGATGACGATGCCGTCGTCGGCGTGCATGGCCTGCGCATCGACGCCGTACCGTTCGCGCAGACGGCCCGCTATGGCGAGTGCCCACGGCGCGTGCACGCGCGCGCCCAGCGGCGAGTGGACGACCATGCGCCAGTCACCGAGTTCGTCGCGGAACCGTTCGACGACCATGGTGCGGTCATCGGGGATGTGGCCGGTGGCCTCACGCTGCTCGTTCACGTACGAGACGAGGTTGGCGGACGCCCAGGCGTCCAGCCCGGCGGCGGAGACGCGTTCGCGGGCGTCGTCGGCGGACAGGCCGGCCAGCTCGCGGGTGAACGTTCCGAGCGCCCGGCCCAGCTCGGCGGGACGCCCGAGCATGTCGCCGTGCCAGAACGGCAGCTTGCCCGGCTGGCCCGGCGCGGGCGAGACGAGCACACGGTCGGGCGTGATGTCCTCGATTCGCCACGAGCTGGCGCCGAGCACGAACACGTCGCCGACGCGCGACTCGTACACCATCTCCTCGTCGAGTTCACCCACCCGCGAAGCCTTTTCGCCGACGAGGAAGACGCCGAACAGGCCGCGGTCTGGGATCGTCCCGCCGCTGGTCACCGCGAGGCGCTGCGCCCCTGGACGTTCGCGCAGGATGCCGGTCACGCGGTCCCAGACGAGGCGTGGACGCAGTTCGCCGAACTCGTCGCTGGGATAGCGTCCGGCGAGCATGTCGAGGGTCGCCTCAAGCGCGGAACGGGGGAGCGTGGCGTAGGGGGCGGCGCGTTTGACCGTCGATTCCAGGTCGTCGACGGTCCACTCGTCCATGGAGACCATCGCGACGATCTGCTGGGCGAGGACGTCCAGGGGGTTGCGCGGGTAGCGCATCTCCTCGATCTCACCGCCGCGCATGCGTTCGGCCACGACGGCCGTCTGCACGAGGTCGCCCCTGTACTTGGGGAAGATGACGCCCTTGGACACGGCGCCGACCTGGTGGCCCGCACGCCCGACCCGTTGGAGCCCGTTGGCCACCGACGGCGGCGACTCCACCTGGACGACCAGATCGACGGCGCCCATGTCGATGCCCAGTTCCAGGCTGGACGTCGCCACGACCGCTGGAAGGCGCCCCTCCTTCAGCGCGTTCTCGATACCGGCCCGCTCCTCCTTGGAGACGGACCCGTGGTGCGCGCGGGCGATTTCCTGTGGCGCGCCTCTGGACGACCCCGCCTCCGCCATCAATTCCGCAGGAGAGTGGTTCTCGGGGAGAGGAGCCCCTGTGGCGCGTTCGTAGGCGAGTTCGTTCAGCCGCCCGCAGAGCCTTTCGGCCAACCTTCGCGAATTTGCGAACACCAGCGTCGAACGGTGCGCCTCGATGAGGTCGAGCAGGCGGTCTTCGACATGGGGCCAGATGCTGCGCTGGCGCGGGTCGGCCGCGCCGGAGCCGTCGACGAACTGGCTCACCTCGCCCATGTCCTCGACGGGGACGACGATGTCGAGTTCGAAGACCTTGTCGGAGCGCGGCTGGACGACCGTCGCGGGCCTCGCCCCGCCGAGGAACGCCGCGACCTCGTCGGCCGGGCGGACGGTCGCGGACAGGCCGATCCGCTGAGCGGGACGTTCGAGGAGCGCGTCGAGGCGTTCGAGGGACAGCGCCAGGTGCGCGCCGCGCTTGGTGCCCGCCACGGCGTGCACCTCGTCGACGATGACCGTCTCGACGCCGCGCAGCGACTCGCGCGCCCGCGAGGTGAGGATCAGGAACAGCGACTCGGGCGTCGTGATCAGGATGTCGGGCGGCTTGACGGCGAGGCGGCGGCGCTCGTCGGCCGGGGTGTCGCCGGACCGCATCCCGACGCGGACGCCGGGTTCGGGCAGGCCGAGCCTGCGCGCCGCGTGCCGGATGCCCGTCAGCGGGGCGCGCAGGTTGCGCTCCACGTCGACGGCGAGCGCCTTCAGCGGCGACACGTACAGGACGCGGCAGCGCCGCAGCGGATCGTCGCCGGCGGGCGCCGTGGCGAGCCGGTCGAGGGACCACAGGAACGCCGCCAGGGTCTTGCCGGACCCGGTCGGCGCCACGACCAGCGTGCTGTCGCCGCTCGAAATCGACTCCCACGCACCGGCCTGGGCGGGAGTGGGCGCGGCGAAGGCCCCGGAGAACCAGGCCCGGGTCGCCGGAGAGAATCGTTCGAGCACGTCACCGCCCATGCGGCCATACTGCCTCGCGGGTCCGACAGAATGACGCGGAGTGGCGTGCGTCACGTTGTAAGCAAGCACTTGTCCGGGGCAAGGTCTACGGGTAGGACACCCGCCTCGCAGGGAGCCCCGATGCCCTACGTCCTCCTCGCTCTCGGCCTGCTGATCGCGCTTCTGGCCGCGAACGCCCACGCACCCCGGCGCGGCGCCGTCCTGGTCGCGCCGAGCTTCTTCTACGGCTGGCTGACCATCGAACTGGCGCCGCAGGTGCTCGTCGTATGGGCCGCCGCGACCGCGCTCACCGCGACCTTCGGCGGACTGGACGGCTGGGCCGGCTGGACGGGCCTCGCGCTGACGATCCCCGGCATGGCGGGCATCGCCGCAACGCTCCTCGCCACACGCCGCACCGTCGTCACCCTGCGCGAGTGCGGAGCGCCCCTCGACCTGGATCCGGAGGGCGCGCCCCGCTACCCGCTGCCGCACTTGTTCGTCCCGCCGCTGTGCCTGATCCCGCGCAGGGGCGTGCACGTCGAACGCAACGTCGTGTACCGGCAGGACGGACGGCTCCGCCTGAAACTGGACGTCTACGCACGCGAACGCTCCGGCGACGAACTGCGCCCAGGACTCATGCAGATCCACGGCGGCGGCTGGGTCATCGGCGACAAACGCGAGCAGGGACTACCGCTTCTCAACCACATGGCCGTCCAGGGATGGGTCGGCTTCAACGTCAACTACCGGCTCAGCCCGCGTGCCACCTGGCCGGAACACCTCATCGACCTGAAACACTTCGTCGCCTGGTACAAGGAGCACGCCGAGGAGTACGGCGCCGACCCCGATTTCCTGTGCGTGACCGGCGGCTCGGCGGGCGGGCACCTCACGGCGATGGTCGCGTTGACAGCGAACGAGCCCGGATTCCAGCCCGGCTTTGAAGACGTCGACACCACCGTGCAGGGCGCAGTGCCCTTCTACGGGGTGTACAACCTTTTGGAAGCCGGCCCCTGGCCTCGCCCCATGGGCGCGACACCCCTCCTGGAGCGAATGGTCGTCAAGCTGCCGTTCGCAGAGAACCATGACGCGTACGCCAAGGCGTCCCCGGTCACGTACCTGCGCGAGGACGCGCCGCCGTTCTTCGTCGTCCACGGAAGCCGCGACTCGCTCATCCCCGTCGCGGAGGCACGCCGATTCGTGGAACGGCTACGGGACGTCTCCGCGGCACCCGTCATCTACGCCGAGATGAAGGGCGCGCAGCACGCGTTCGACGTCTTCCCCTCCTACCGGACGGCCCGCGTCATCGAAGCGGTCGAGCGTTACCTGACAGGACTTCACCGCCAGTACCGCCAGGGCGTCCACCCCGCGGTCCCCGGCGAGGTCAGGCGGTCCTTGCAGGACCGCTCCGTCGGATAGCGTGGACGGGTGCGGCTCACAGTCTTCTGGGATCGGATGAGACAGCAGTTCGGCGAGACCTACGCCGAAAGCGTCGCCAAGGACTACGTGATGGCCGAACTGGACGGCCGCACCATCGAGCAGGCCCTCGCCGACGGCGAACCCGCCAAGCGGGTCTGGCAGGCGGTGGTCGCCACGTTCAGCGTCCCCTCGAAACTGCAATAGCCGCTCCGCCCGCCCGGCGTCCGGTCTAGTCGGGGACGGGCAGATGCGCGTAGAGGTCCATCGCGTCCACGGACGACGGCAGGTCGCTGACCTGGCCGTCGCCGACCTCCACGACACGCCACGCGCCGTCCGTCCGCCGGGCGAGGTCGGTCGTGATGAACCGGCAGCCCAGCGCGCGCACGGCCGGGGCGACGGCGTCCAGCATGGGGTCGGGCTCCATGCCGGGGCTGTCTGGGTGCGGCCCCACCAGGGCGGGCTCGCCGTCCACCCACCACACGCGTGCCTCACCCCCGCCGTCGTACTCCTCGAACTCGCGCACGACGAGACCGCCCGCCAGATGGTCGTCCCGCAACGCCACCATCTTGGACGCGACGTCGTGGAGCTGGGCGAGGTTCTTCACATCGGGGACGAAGCACGCTTCCTCCCACTCGTGCTTGCACGACTTCACGTAGTCCTTGACGATGCCGGGCCCGCCCTTCAACGGCTTGACGAGCTCACCCAGTTCGCTCAGATCGCCAGGGTCTTGACCCACGCCGAGGGGCCGCCACACACTGTGCGGGGTCAGCCCGGCGAACGTGTCGTGCCAGCCGGGCAGTTCATGCGCCCGCCGGTAGTCGTCCGGATGCGTGAGCAGGATCGTGCCCCGCCGCTTCAGCATCGCGGACACCGCGGCGTACTCGTCGCCCGTGAGCATCCAGCCGCGATACCAGACGGGACCCAGATCGGACGGCACCGCGCGCACCGCGTCGTCCACATCGCCGCGCCGCAATGCGTCATGGTCGATCAGGGCGATCTCGCCGTAGTGGTCGCGGACGGCCGCGGCCTCGCGGGAGAAATGGGGGTCAACGCGCCGAGGGTGGAGCGGATCGACGCAGAAGAGAACGGTCAGCGTCATGATGGGAACCCTCCGTGGACGGCGCCAGCGTACGGGGTCAGAAGCAGGGAGCGCACGGAGATTCCGCCCGAATCGGCACACTGGACGATGATCGAACTAATGTTCGGTAAGGTAGTGCGGGCACGCGGCGTCATCCACAATTCCACCGGAGTCTCGAAAGTGTCGGAGGCCCGCCGTAACGTCGCCGTCGACATCGCAAGCAGCGGCCGAGAGCCGACAGTCACGACGAGAAGGACATCTCACATGGCAGCGAACGACCGGGAGAAGGCTCTCGAGACCGCACTCGCCCAGATCGAGCGGCAGTTCGGCAAGGGATCGGTCATGCGGATGGGCGAGGAGGCCCGGGCGCCCGTCGAGGTGATCCCCACGGGGGCGATCGCGCTCGACATCGCGCTCGGCATCGGCGGCCTGCCCCGCGGCCGCGTCGTCGAGGTGTACGGCCCCGAAGGCTCCGGCAAGACCTCCATCGCGCTCCACGCCGTGGCCAGCGTCCAGAAACGGGGCGGCATCGCCGCGTTCGTCGACGCCGAGCACGCCCTCGACCCCGAGTACGCCACCAAGCTCGGCGTCGACATCGACGCCCTGCTCGTCTCCCAGCCCGACACCGGCGAGCAGGCCCTGGAGATCACCGACATGCTGATCCGCTCCGGCGCGATCGACATCGTCGTCATCGACTCCGTCGCCGCGCTCGTGCCCCGCGCCGAGATCGAGGGCGAGATGGGCGACAGCCACGTCGGCCTCCAGGCCCGCCTCATGTCGCAGGCCCTGCGCAAGCTCACCGGCGCGATCAACCAGACCAGGACCACCGTCATCTTCATCAACCAGCTCCGCGAGAAGGTCGGCGTCATGTTCGGCTCCCCGGAGACCACCACCGGCGGCCGGGCGCTGAAGTTCTACGCCTCCGTCCGGCTGGACGTCCGCCGCATCGAGACCCTCAAGGACGGCACCGAGGCGGTCGGCAACCGCGTCCGCGTCAAGGTCGTCAAGAACAAGATGGCCCCGCCGTTCCGCGTCGCCGACTTCGACCTGCTCTACGGCCTGGGCATCAGCCGCGAGGGCGGCCTGATCGACCTCGGCGTGGAGCACGGCTTCGTCCGCAAGTCCGGCGCCTGGTACACCTACGACGGCGACCAGCTCGGCCAGGGCAAGGAGAACGCCCGCAACTTCCTCAAGACCAACCCCGACCTGGCCGACGGCATCGAGAAGAAGATCAAGGAGAAGCTCGGCATCGGCCCGAAGGTCGACCGGGAGGCCGAGCCCCCCGCC